>NZ_JBHTIU010000033.1:0-44362 GCF_042677205.1 Paenibacillus residui | reverse complement strand
TATACCGTTAACTCCTTGTCATACTTGGCATCAGGCAAGAATTTCAGGTGCGAAAGTTGAGTTAATAATAAACAAAGCATTATATATTTTTCGCGCAGCCCCGGGCTAAAAAAACTCAACTTTCGTAGAGTGAAAATCGGTCCAAGGGTTTGATGTAACTGAAGAAAATGTAAGGTTGGACATAGATATTGCACAAATAGAAAACCACCGCTTCCATAGGTCGTCGGTCTAGCTGTAATTTATGCAGGTAAATTCAAGCGAATGGTACAAAGCGATAAAATTAAATGGAAAAACAGCAGTTAGAATCGAGATTTTTTGCTGAAATCGCCCTTTTTGCAAAAATTACTGCAGTTTTTCCATTTAGACCCCCATGCCGCTGACCGCGGCACCATCAGATGATGAAAATGGATGGATTTTCAAGGTAGAATAGAGTTGAATTGCTTCATTAGTGTGAAATTTGAAAACTAAATGGATTTCATACAGTTAGATTTCTATATTCGGAAGAAATATGGAAACTAACTGGAAAACCTACAGCTAGTTTGCGCCAAAACAGCCGTTTCGCCCAAAGTTGCCCATTTTAACTGTAGTTTATCCAGTTAGTTTGATCTTTTTCGCCCATTCGCTTGAATCTACCTGTACAAAATACAGTTAGATGTGCCGCTCCGCTTGCAACGATGCCTGCAGAAGGTAAAATAGACGGATTTTCAAGGTAGTTTCCATCTTTTGCTCCAGAGGAGCAAACTAGCTGTATAAAATCCAGCTAGACGCGCCATTCCGTTTACCACGGCACCAGCAGGAAATGAAAATAGACGGATTTTCAAGATTTTCGAGATAGCATCCAAGTCGGCAAAGGTTCAGCATAAAAGCCGGGAAATGAACAGACAATTTTCCTAATAACGTCAAGGGTTATTGAGCAATTTCAAGCTGCGAAAGTCAAGTTAAAAATTCTAAACTGCAAAAGAAAAAACGCCCCGGCGTGGGGCGTTGATCATGGTTAGTGCTTGTCCCGCATATGGGGAAATAGAAGGACATCCCGAATGGAAGGAGCATTGGTCAGAAGCATTACCAAGCGATCTACACCGATACCCAATCCCCCAGTTGGAGGCATCCCGTATTCCAAAGCATGAATGAAATCTTCATCCATCCTATGCGCTTCATCGTTGCCCATCTCACGCTCTTTAAGCTGGGCTTCAAACCGCTCGCGCTGATCGATCGGATCGTTCAGCTCAGTAAAGGCATTGGCATGTTCCCTAGCCACTATGAACAATTCAAAACGATCCGTAAATCTCGGGTCCTCCTCGTTTTTCTTGGCCAAAGGAGAGATCTCCACAGGATGGCCTGTAACGAAGGTGGGTTGAATCAAAGTTTCCTCTACTAGAGTCTCGAAGAATTGGTTAACTACATGGCCGAAAGTCATGCCGGGCTCGACCGGAACGTTATGCTCCTTAGCCAAAGCCAAAGCTTCCTCATCCGACATCTGCTTGCTGAAATCTACGCCAACCACCTCTTTGACCGCATCGACCATAGAAATTCGTTTCCATGGAGAACCGAGATCCACCTCATGCCCCTGGTATTGAATGGTGGTCGTTCCGAGCACTTCCTGGGCAATATGCGCAATCAGCTCTTCTGTCAATTTCATAATGTCTTTATAGTCTGCGTAAGCTTCATAAAGCTCAATCATAGTAAATTCGGGATTATGGCGGGTGGAAATTCCTTCATTCCGATATACCCTGCCAATTTCATAAACCTTCTCCAAACCGCCTACAATTAGCCGTTTCAAGTGCAGCTCTATAGCTATTCTCATATAGAGCTCCATATCCAGCGCATTATGATGCGTAATGAACGGACGGGCGGCGGCCCCTCCCGGAATAGCGTGAAGCGTCGGAGTCTCTACTTCGAGATAGCCTTTAGCATCTAAATAACGGCGCATCGACTGAATAATTTTCGAACGCAAAATAAACGTTTCCTTGACCTCTTCACTCATGATGAGATCGACATAACGCTGACGGTAACGAAGCTCAACGTCCTTCAACCCGTGAAATTTATCGGGAAGAGGGTATAAGGATTTGGTCAGTACCTTTACAGATTTGGCTTTAACGGAGGTTTCACCCGTTTGTGTTTTAAATACGGTTCCCACCACGCCGACAATATCCCCGATGTCCAGGATGTCGAATGCCGAATATTCCGTTTCCTCTACCGAATCTTTACGTACATAAATCTGAATTTTACCCGTTATATCTTGAAGGTGCGCGAAAGACGCTTTGCCCATCCCTCTCTTTTGCATAATCCGTCCGGCGATGCTGACTTCAACGTTCATTTCCGCAAGCTGTTCTTTGGAGTATTCCCCATAAACTTTCAAAATGTCATTTGCCATATGAGTCCGCTCATATTTGTGCCCGAACGGATCGACACCTAAATCGCGCAGCTCGTTCAGCTTGTTGCGGCGAATGGTTAACAGTTCATTAAGCTCCAGCTCCTGGCTCATCCAATCATCTCCTTCAATCATTAGTCCTATTTTACCACATAAAAATCTTTAACTGCTTTACAAGTATAGAAACTTCTCCTTGGAATCCAATGAAAAAAGCTTCCCCAGGAAGCTTTTTTCATCCACAAAATGTTAGCGGCTGATGCAAGCGCTTATTTTTTTATATCGATGATCTCATATTGAATGATGCCTGCAGGAACGTTGACATCAACAACAGCACCCTTCTTCTTGCCGAGAATCGCTTTACCTACCGGACTTTCGTTGGATATTTTGTTTTGCGATGGATCGGATTCAGCCGTACCGACGATCGTATACTCGAACGTGTCGTTGAACTCAATGTCCTTCAGCGTGACGATGGAACCGATGCTCACCGTATCCGTGTCTACTTCATCATTGTTGATGATACGGGCATTTCGAAGCATTTTCTCAAGGGTGATGATCCGACCCTCAATGAAGGCTTGCTCATTCTTGGCATCCTCATACTCGGAATTCTCGCTGATATCTCCGTAGCCGATTGCAATTTTAATCCGTTCCGCCACCTCGCGGCGCTTGACCGATTTAAGATTTTCCAGTTCTTCTTCCAGTTTCTTTAGACCTTCCTGGGTAAGAATTACTTCTTTTTCACTCATTCTTCATATATCTCCTGTCATTGTGAAAATTGTCATACGAAACGGTCTTACCTCCACTGATGGTTACGTAAAAAACACATGTAGCAAGCTTGCCGAATGGCGCCTTGAATCGGTTCGACACGTATCTGTAATGACCTGATCCAATAAATAATATATTGCTCATATCGATCAAAATGACTGATATTTAGGTTTTGTTAATTTGGTTATTGACTGATTATATTGCAACCCTACAGAAATGTCAATCAAAGGGAATTGCCCCCATAATCCCGAATTACAGCGCCAATGCGCCTTCGGGAGTGGCCAGGGAAGGCCCTTCTTCCTCAAACTGAGAGACGAACTGCTCCAGGATTTCGACCAATGTATTGCGGTCCAGCAATTCCATGATCTTGTCTTTGACACGGGCCGCGCCCGGAATACCTTTCAGATACCAGGCCATATGCTTACGCATCTCTTTAACCGCCACTTCCTCTCCTTTCAAGGCAATAAGCCTATCCAGGTGAATAATGGCAATGCGGATTTTCTCCCGCGGGGTCGGGTCCGGCAGAAGCTCTCCATCTGTAAGGTATTTAACGGTTCTATACAGCATAAATGGGTTTCCGAGTGCGCCTCTGCCGATCATCACTCCGTCGCAGCCGGTGTGATCCAGCATCCTTTGGGCATCCTCGGGAGTGAATACATCTCCGTTTCCGATAACCGGAATGGACACGGATTCTTTAACTTCCTTAATGATATCCCAATTGGCGTGCCCGCTATACATCTGCACCCGAGTCCGTCCATGTACGGATACGGCCTGGCCACCGCCGTTCTCTACCGCTTTGGCATTCTGCACGGCATAAATGTGATCTTCATCCCAGCCGATTCTCATCTTCACGGTAACCGGCTTGGACACTGCCTTGACGACGGTGGAAATCATCTGCTCGATGCGTGACGGATCCAATAACCATCTTGCCCCGGCATCACATTTCGTAATCTTGGGAACCGGGCAGCCCATATTGATATCGATAATATCGGCATTCGTATATTGATCTACAACTTTGGCCGCCTGAACCAGCGTTTCGGTGTCTCCGCCGAAGATTTGCAAGCTGAGCGGCTTCTCCCGTTCATCCACATACAGCATTTGCATCGTCCGTTCATTCCCATGCACGATCGCTTTGTCGCTGACCATCTCCGCGCACACGAGCCCGCAGCCGAACTCTTTGGCAATCAACCGGAATGCAGGATTGCACACTCCGGCCATAGGCGCCAGAACAACTTTGTTTTTAGCGACGACATTGCCTATTTTCAACATTATAACAACCCCTTCCTGTGGGCATTGGAGCTCTCAAGCTCCTCCTGTTCTATACCCAACACTTCAGCAATCTGATGGATCGTCTTGACATCCGCTTTCCGGGTGCCTCGTTCAATAGAGCCTATGATCGATACGGAGATTCCCATGGACTCCGCAAGCTCGATCTGGGTAAGCCCCTTTAATTTGCGAAATGCCCGGATCCGGGCTGCCAATTCGTTTGTTTCCACAGCTTAACCCCTTCCTTTCCTTGTGCCGATACCGCCCATTCGGTTATAAGGGAGAAGCCAGGGAATTCCTCTTCAACGATCTCCATTAGAGGGACAAGAACAAAAGCCCGCTCATGCATACGCGGGTGTGGCAAGGTTAATGACCCGGTATCCATCACTGCATCCTCGAACATCAGAAGATCCAGATCAATGGTTCGCGGGCCATAACGGATTTGTCTAACTCTTCCCAAAGAAGACTCTACCCTAAGCAGTTCCTCCAGTAAAAGCCGGGGCTCAAGCCCAGTCCTCAGCATCGCAGCCATGTTTAAGAAGGATCCCTGCTCCTCATATCCTACCGGCTCAGTTTCGTAAATACTTGAACACCGGACGACTTGAATAAGACGATGCTCGTCTAATCTCTGTAATGCTTTCTGTAAGTATTGCTCACGGTCGCCCAGATTAGAACCCAGTCCAATATAGGCCGTATTGTTAACTGCAACTGCATTCATTATTCAGTCCCGCTTTCTGTTTATTTCCACGGTGACTCCATCAAAGACAATATTGAACGGAGGATGAGGCTTAATGACCCTGACCGTAATTTCATTGATACTAGTATAAGTTTGCAGCACTTCAGATGCAATGCTTTCGGCCAAAGCTTCTATTAATTGGAATTTCCGACCCTCTACCTGTTCCTTGACGGTAGCATACACTTCCGCATAGTTAACGGTATATTCCAATTGGTCCGTAGTTCCTGCCTGCCGAAGCGGCAAAAACAGCTCCACATCCACATAAAATCTTTGACCCAGCTGATTTTCCTCCGGGTAGACGCCATGGTAACCGTAAAATTCCATTCGCGACAGAACGATCTTATCCATCTACACACCCTCCCGATTCCACGGAGAACGAATGATAGCATCGGCCATCGTCACCGCGCGCTTTATTTCCTTGACATCATGAACCCGGACAATGTCGACTCCTTGGGCGATCCCCCATATTACGGTAGCAGCTGTACCTTCCAGAACTTGATCCGCCGGTAAGTTCAAAGTATTCCGGATGAACGTTTTGCGGGAGGTACCCAATAACACAGGATAACCAAGCTCGCCAAATTCAGACAAAAATTTCATCGCAATCAGGTTTTGTTCATAATTTTTGGCGAACCCTATTCCCGGATCCAACACAATTTGATGATCCTGTACTCCCGCTTCTTTCGCCGACCGGATCATTATCCTCAGATCGTTTAACACATCGTCCATAAAATGCTTGTAATCGGTATTGCTTCTATTGTGCATCAGAATGATCGGACAGTCATACTGGGCCGCTACGGAAGCCATCCCGAAGTCGGCCTGGCCGCCCCATACGTCATTAATAATATGTGCTCCGGCCTCCAGAGCTTGCCTTGCCACTTCCGCCTTATACGTATCGACGGAAATCGGCAGATTCATCGCCCGGCTGACCGCTTCTATAGCCGGTATGACCCTCTCCAGCTCTTCATCCAGTGACAGCACTTTAGATCCGGGCCGGGTCGATTCTCCGCCGATATCGATAATATCCGCCCCATCCTCGGCCATTTGCCCGGCACGTTCTACGGCCGCTTCTACGGTATTATAACGCCCTCCATCAGAGAAGGAATCGGGCGTAACATTCAGAATCCCCATGACCAAAGTTCTCTTGCCCAATATCAAGGAATGATTTCGGCAGACAAGCTGCTTGTATCCGGCTCCGCCGTCTTTCCGGTCAGGGCCGCCCAACCATCCTGTCTCCTGCTCTCCCATCTTGATCCCTCCTTTAGTTGAATATTCGTCAACTGCTCGCTGATTTCTACAATTACTGTGCGTTCGGCTGAACAGTCAACACCACGCTTACATTCATGCGAATTAGCCCGATAGAGTTTAATGTATCGGTTTATTTATTCCAACAATAGCTCTGATAATCCTCATGTAATTTCGCTGCGATCGGGCCTGGTCCTCCGGCGCCAATCCGGCGGCATTGGCCATCCTCGTCAAATAAAACGGAAATCGGGACGATTTCCTGAATCGAATTCGTTATGAACACTTCGTCTGCTTCCAATAGCATTTCCCAACGGTAATGCCCGGAATGGACCGGAATGGACCTGCTCTCGCATAAGCGGATAACGAATTGACGGGTAATGCCGGGCAAAATGCCTGTGTCCAGGGAAGGGGTAAAACACTCTCCGGCAGATACAAAGAACAAATTACTGACCATTCCTTCCGCCAGATGACCTGACGAACTGAGAAACAATCCCTCCGCATGGACTCCGGCCAGCCATGGATACTGAAGCAATTCCCTTTTCGCCAATATATTATTCATATAATGAAAAGATTTCATTCTCCATCCGGCTTCCGGACTGTTCCGCCTGAGCTTCAACCGCTGCAAAGGGCGGGCGGATGCTTCCCAATTGGGGCGCGGAGGAAGAGATTTGGCATAAAAAATAACCGAGGGAGAATCGTAATCTGCCGAGGGCAGCCCGATTTCCCCAATCCCTGCCGATACGGATAACCGGATGTAGGCATCGTCCAGACCGTTACGGGCCAATAATTCGCGAATAATCTGCATAATGCTTGACCGGTCAGGCTGATATCGAATTCCCAGCTCTCCGCAATCCTTCTCCAACCGTGACAAATGCTCGTCCAGCAAGAAGGGACGGCCGTTATAGGTTCTGAACGTCTCAAACAAACCGATCCCGTAAAGAAAGCCGTGATCGTATGCGGAGACCACGGCTTGATGATGTTCTATCCATTGACCGTTCATGTATAGGATCATGCCTTGCTCCATCCTTTATCCATCAGCTTTCCCGAACTGTAAAACAAGACCATTAAGCCCGTCTCGTCCTGATATTCCACACTAACGAAATCAAGAAGCTGTCCGTTCTTTCCAACCTCTATAGGTTTCGATAAAATTGCGCAGCAATTGCAGGCCATGATCGGTCAATATTGATTCCGGATGAAATTGAACACCTTCTATAGGGTACTCCTTATGGCGTATCCCCATAATCTCTCCCTCTTCCGTTTCCGCACTGATTTCCAATTCCGCCGGGAGGGTATCCCTCTTAACGATTAAAGAATGATAACGAGTAGCGGTGAAAGAGCTGGGTATTCCTGTAAAGATAGTTTTGCCGTCATGCAAAATAGAAGATGTTTTGCCATGCATCAATTTATCCGCCCGGACGACCTCGGCTCCGAAAGCCTGTCCGATCGATTGGTGCCCGAGACAGACTCCAAGGATCGGAATCTCTCCTTTAAACCGTTCGATTAATGCCAGACTGATTCCAGCCTCATTGGGAGTGCACGGACCCGGGGAGATCAACAAATAATCGGGGCGAAGAGAGGCTACTCCGTTCAGATCGATTTCGTCATTTCTCCGTACTTCTATTTCCTCTCCAAGCTCGCCTAAATATTGGACTAAATTATAAGTAAAGGAATCATAATTATCAATGACTAAAATCACAAATAGACCTCCTCGTGTCCAACTCCATATAGAATAGTTAATCCGTCGCGACCGCCGCCGATTCGCTGCACTCAATCGCTTTCCATAGCGCTTTCGCCTTATTAATCGACTCGGTATACTCCTTCTCCGGAACCGAATCGATCACAATACCCGCTCCGGCTTGAACATAACCGACTCCTTGCGTGACAAGCAACGTACGTATAATAATATTAAATTCCATATTGCCGTTGTAGTCAATCCAGCCGATCGCTCCGGTATAGGGGCCCCGTCTGACCGGTTCCAGCTCCTCGATAATTTCCATCGTCCGGATTTTGGGCGCCCCCGTTATCGTACCTCCCGGGAATACGGCAGCAATTACATCGTAGGCATCCTTGCCGGAAGCAAGCTCTCCCTGGACCTCGGACACAATATGCATAACATGGGAATATTTCTCTACGACCATGAAATCATCCACCCGCACGGTCCCATAGCTGGAGATTCTCCCCAGATCATTGCGAAGCAAATCAACGAGCATGACATGCTCGGCACGTTCCTTATCGTTATGGATTAACTCGGCGGCGAGAAGCCCGTCCTCTTCACAGTCGGCTCCCCGGGGCCTGGTCCCGGCAATAGGCCGTGTTCTGACCTTCCGATCCTCCAGCTGCACAAGAAGCTCGGGAGAACCCGATACAAGCTGGAACTCGGGGTAGCGCAGCATCCCCATATAAGGGGAAGGATTGATCAACCGCAGCCATTCGTAAACTGTCTCCGGGCGGGCCCGAAGCTCCTTGCTCTGTCTGACGGACAAATTAACCTGGAAAACGTCCCCGGCGGCAATATAACTCTGAATTCGTCTGACGGCTTCAATAAAGTCATTCATGGGAAAAGAGGATTCTATCCCCCTAATAGAAGATACATCGATCTCTTGAGACTGCTGCTTAAGCCATTCCAACCGCCGGGATTGCTCAGCCTCTAGCTGTTCCCCCCGGGTTTCTATAATGGCGTCCCATTGCCGCTTCATCCTCTCCACGCGTCTCTCCGCTTCCTGATAAAGCTCTCTCAACAGGCTATTGCTTGTCTGATCTCTAGCCTGTTCCGGCAGATCCAGATGAACCGCACAGTAAAGCTCGCCGCTCTCTTGATCGACGATCCACAATTCGTTGAATTGAGTCATGACATATTCGGGAACCGGCAGATCGTCATCAGCCGCTTCGGGCAGCTTCTCCAGCGAGCGCATGACATCGTAACCGAGATATCCGACACATCCTCCGATAAACTTCGGAGCCCCGGGCACAGAAGGTACGCGATACGGTTTCATCCACTCCTTAATTAAGGCCAGGGGCTTGCCCGTCCTTCGCTCCCTTGTCCCATCCGCATAGACCGTTATGGTCGCTTCCTCTCCCTTTCCTTCAATCGCAGAGCGCGGTGAAAGCCCAAGGAAGGTATATTTTCCCGATTTCCCGCTTTCCAACACAAACGTTGAAGGGCTCTCACCGCTCCAGGCCTGCTCCCAGGACCGGGGACGTTCATACCCGGACGGAAGGGAATACTTGCAGACATAAGGAAGCATAGAGTAATCTTCCGAAGACCACTCCAACCATTGCTCCCATGTTGTCATCTTCTCTTGCATTGACCGATATCCCCCATTCTGCTTGACCGCCATGCAATTAGAAAAGAAGAGCCCCTAGCGGGGCTCAATGTTGTACTGTACATAAAATATATTAGTTTGTTATCCGAGCAGCTTAATTCGATCGACGTTAACAGTACTCTAAATACCGTCTTCCAATAGATATCCTGGATCGGCTCAATCTTCAAATTGGTACAAGGGAGTGCTGAGATAGCGTTCCCCGTTGCTTGGAATAACGGCCACCACCCGCTTGCCCTTGCCCAGCTTCTTGGCTACCTGAATAGCAGCGTAAATGGCGGCGCCAGATGAAATTCCTCCCAGAATTCCCTCTTGCTTCGCGACAGTCCGGGCAGTCTCGAAGGCATCTTCGTTCTCCACCTTGATAACTTCGTCATAGATCTCGGTATTTAATATGTCGGGTATAAAACCGGCGCCCAAGCCTTGAATTTTATGCGGACTCGGCTTGCCTCCAGACAAAACCGGAGAGGAAGCCGGTTCAACGGCATAGATCTTAATATCGGGGAAATGCTTCTTCAGTACTTCACCGGCGCCGGTGATCGTTCCGCCAGTACCTACCCCGGCGACGAAAGCATCCAGCTTCCCGTCATGTCCCTGGATGGCTTCGACAATTTCCGGACCGGTGGTTTCACGGTGTACTTTGACATTGGCGAAGTTCTTGAATTGCTGCGGCATGAAGTAATTTTCATTCTGTTCCAGCAATTCCTCGGCCTTCTTAATAGCGCCCTTCATACCTTCCGGTCCGGGAGTAAGAACGAGCTGTGCCCCATAGGCACGCAATAAATTACGGCGTTCCATACTCATAGTCTCCGGCATGACAAGAATAGCTTTGTAGCCTTTGGCAGCGGCGACCATGGCGAGTCCTATCCCTGTATTCCCGCTGGTAGGCTCAATAATCGTATCCCCTGGTTTAAGAAGACCTTCTTTCTCTGCCGCTTCCACCATGCTGATCGCTATCCGGTCCTTGACACTGGCCCCTGGATTTTGGAATTCCAGCTTCAAATAAATTTCGGCCGCATCATCCGGCACAATCCGATTCAAGCGCACTAACGGTGTATCACCAATTAATTCCGTAACATTCTGTACCAATTTAGCCATAAAAAACACCCTCCCCGGTTTATTTCCGACTAACTCAGTTGGTTTTATTTGATTTTACCAATCTATTGGGTGCATTGTCAATATGTTTTCTCTGTTTTATGATTGAAGCGATGTATCCAGAATGACAGCCTCTCTTTTCTTACGGATGGTGGCCACTACCTCTTTTAAAGGCGGGGCCTTCTGTAAGGACAGCCTCTTCTTTACCATCTCATGAATTTGTTCCTTCGTGCCTATGGAATCAACCTTCCGATTGGTCAGCTTAATGACGGCATATCCTCCATCCAATGGAATAGGCCGGCTAATTTCGCCTATCTCCATGCTTCGGGCCGCTTGCAGTATGCTCTCATCTACAAATGGATCATTATCTTCAATCCAACCCAGATCGCCGCCATCCGAAGCGGACATAGTGTCAAGAGATCTCTCTGCCGCCAATCGGGCAAAATCCGAACCGCCCGAGGCCAGCTCATATACTTTATTAGCCTGCTCTAACGATGCGGATATGACCTGTGAAATCCGAAGATGAACCGTATCCCGGAATTCATCCTTATGAGCTTGAATGTAATCCTCGATTTCCTTATCGGTTACTTTCACGTTGGAGGTGGCCAGCTTCTCCAGGAGAAGCTTGTAATAAACATCATCCCTGAGTTCTTCCCGAGTTAGGCCAAGCTGTTCCTTCATAGAGCGATAATAGGCATCCATACTTTCGTACCCTTGACTCATTCTGGATAGCTCATGCGTTATTTCTTCTTCAGAAACCGCCAATCCCATCTCATCCGCTTCCAATTGAATCGCTGTACGATCCAACATTTGGTTCAGCAGCTCCGCTCCGTATTTCTGCAGCAACTTATCTTCCAGCACGCTTAATAGGATGTCTTGGTCGCCTACCCTGCCCACAATTTTATCATCCTTGGGCGGCAAG
This sequence comes from Paenibacillus residui, assembly GCF_042677205.1. NCBI lineage: Bacteria > Bacillati > Bacillota > Bacilli > Caryophanales > Paenibacillaceae > Paenibacillus > Paenibacillus residui. The sequence goes on along the minus strand of NZ_JBHTIU010000033.1, from coordinate 32,648 downwards.
GCACCGTTGTCGGAAGGAGAGACGGAAGAATTGCGGAGCAGGAGCAAAGCGGACAGTAGAATGACGGCAGCAGCCAGCAGGACATTCAAACCAACTAACCATTTAGTATTTCTCATCTCATCTCCTCTCCATCCGATAACTAATTGATTTTATCTGCTATTTCTTGCAGTTCTTTCCCCGAGAACTCATAAGCTTCATTGCAGAAGTGGCACACCACCTCTGCCTTGCCATCCTCCTGTATAATTTGGGAGATCTCTTCTTTGCCCAAGCTGATGAGCGTCTGCTCCACCCGGTCCCGGGAACAGTGACAGCGGAAATGAATATCCATCTTGTCCAGCAAATGGATTTCTCCTACGGCTGAAGTCAGAATAGCTTCCAGGGATTGCCCCGAATCCATCAGAGTGGTGATGGGAGGCAGTTCGCTCAAAGTTTGCTCGATTCGGCTTATTTCTTCATCGGTTAAACCCGGCAGCAATTGAATGATAAATCCTCCGGCGGCCTTAACCGAACGATCGACATCTACTAGCACACCCAACGCCACAGCAGACGGTGTTTGCTCCGATTTGGCAAAATAATAAGTAAAATCTTCGCCCAGCTCGCCCGATACGATTGGAACACTGCCGCGGTAAGGCTCCTTCAAACCGATATCTTTCGTTACATAGAGGAAACCCTCCCGCCCGACAGCTCCGGCTACATCCAGCTTGCCTATTTCATTGAGAGGCAGATCGACTTGCGGTTCGTCTACATAACCTCTAACTTCGCCGGCCGCATTAGCATCGACAACAATCTGACCGATCGGGCCGCCGCCTTTCACCTGGATCGTTAGCTTCTCTTCACCCTTCAGCATCGCGCCCATCATCGCCCCCGCTGAAACCGTACGGCCCAATGCCGCGGTCGTCGTCGGGGTTAAACCGTGTCTTCGGCGAAGCTCCTCAACTACTCCGTTCGTCCGAACGGCGAGCGCCCGCACTTTGCCTTCAAATGCGGTCGCACGAATTAAATAATCCAACATAGGTTCACCTGCTTTATTCCTTAAGTTATTGGGTGTGTAACCGATAAATGGTCCTTCGTTGATGGATGATCCTCTTTCGTTTATACATTCCGCTCATAAATAAGACGCAAGCCCTGAAGCGTGAGCAAGGGGTCTACCACATCAATCACTTTCGATTCCGACGCAATCAATTCAGCCAGCCCCCCGGTTGCAATCACCTTCGGATTCGTTCCGAATTCCTCGCGAATTCTGCTGACAATTCCATCCACCTGGCTCGCATATCCGAAGATAATCCCCGCCTGCATCGATGTTACCGGATTTCGGCCCACCGTACTCTTCGGCTTGACCAGTTCAATTCTCGGAAGCTTGGCCGCCTTCTGATACAGAGCCTCGGTAGAAATCCCGATCCCCGGCGAGATAGCTCCTCCTATGTACTGGGCTTGCTCATCTATATAGCAGTAAGTAGTGGCCGTCCCGAAATCTACAATAATCAGAGGGGTCCCGTAGAGCTCGATCCCCGCAACGGCATTGACAATCCGGTCAGCGCCAACCTCACGCGGATTTTCGTAACGTATGTTCAGACCGGTCTTGATTCCCGGCCCAACGATAAGCGGAGTCTTCTTAATATATTTTAAGCTAAGCTGCTCTAATGCAAACATAAGGGGAGGAACTACAGAGGAAATAATAACACCTTGAATGTCTTCAAGCTTAATTCCTACATAATGGAAAAAATTATAGACCATCATTCCGTACTCGTCAGCCGTACCGGAACGGTTGGTGCTGACCCTCCAATGGTGCAGCAGCTGATCCTGTTCATAAATCCCCAGGACGATGTTTGTGTTACCGACATCTACGACCAAAATCATGAAGTCGCCCCCTTTCGCTGGTTAAGGTCGAGACTGATGTCCAGTGCGGATACCGAATAAGTCAGACGGCCGACTGAAATGACGTCAACTCCGGTCTCTGCGATTCGTTTCACGGTTTCCAACTGTACGGAGCCGGAAGCCTCTACTAAAATATACGGGTAGCGGGTCTTAATCTTTGTAACGGCGAGCTCCATTTCCTCCGGCTGCATATTGTCCAGCATAATAATGTCTGCTTGGGCAGATAGCGCTTCTTCGAGCTGATCGAAATTTTCCACTTCCACCTCGATTTTCATCGTATGTGGAATTTGGCTTCTCGCCGCCCGGACCGCCTGAGTGATTCCGCCCGCCCCTATTATATGATTATCCTTGATCATGACCGCATCATACAACCCGAAGCGGTGATTATGGCCGCCTCCTACCGTGACGGCATATTTCTCCAGCATTCGATGGCCAGGTGTCGTCTTGCGGGTATCGACCAGCCTTACGGCAGTCCCTTCCAACGCTTCGACAAATTGGCGGGTACGGGTTGCAATGCCCGACATTCGCTGCAGCAGATTAAGAGCCAGCCGTTCTCCGGTCAGGATGCTGCGGGTGCTCCCTGCAACCTCGGCCAGAATCGTGCCTTTCCGAACGCTAGCCCCCTCTTCAACCTGTGCAGTGAACCTCAGTTCCGGGTCCACTTCAAGAAAAACCGCTTCAGCAACCGGAAGACCGGCTATAATTCCGTCTTCTTTGGCATGAATGATTCCTGTGGAACGGCTGTCTTCAGCAATTGTCGACAACGTCGTCACGTCTCCCGTTCCAACATCTTCATGTAACCAAAGACGCAATGACTCGCGAAAAGTTTCATTCTTTTTAAACATCGCCGATTCTCTCCTCCAAAATTCCATCCGTATGGCTGAACAAAATATGCTTCCTCCATACTAAATCATCTTTCTCCGGAAAGTCTTCGCGGAAATGGCCGCCCCTGCTTTCTTCGCGGAGCAGAGCCGCTTTCGTCGCGAGCAGAGAGCAGACTAATAAATTCGCGAATTCGTATTCCTCTCTTTTGGTCAGGCGGTAGTCGAAGATATGAATTTGTTTCGATAATTCCTCATAACCTTTCTGCAGTCCCGTAGATGTCCGAGTGACACCTGCGTATCGGAGCATAATCTTCTGCAGCTTCAGTCGCCTTTCAATGAATGGCCGGATCGGCAATTCCCTGTCCGGGTTAGCGAACCGCACATCGGGGATTCGGTTGACCGGCTCCAGCTCCTTGATTCTCTCTACGATCCTGCGGCCGAAGACGATAGCCTCCGACAAGGAATTGCTGGCTAATCGATTGGCGCCGTGAACTCCCGTTGAGGAAACCTCCCCGCATGCAAATAACCGCTTGACCGATGTCTCCCCGTGCAAATCCGTCTTAACCCCGCCCATCATATAATGTGCGGCCGGGGCTACCGGGATCCAGTCCGAAGACAAGTCCAGGCCATAATTAAGACAAAACTCATAAATCGTTGGAAACCGCGCCTTCACTTTCTCCTCGGATTCGTGGGTAAAATCCAGAAAGACGAAGGTCGAATTCGTCTTCTCAATCTCGCTGACAATCGCACGGGCGACGATATCCCTTGGAGCCAGCTCCAACTGATGATGATACCGCTCCATAAATCTTTCGCCGTTAATATTGCGAAGCACTGCACCTTCTCCCCGAACCGCTTCCGAGATCAGAAAACGGGGAGCCCCCGGATAAACAAGCGCCGTAGGATGAAACTGGATGAACTCCATATCCCGAATAACGGCTCCTGCACGGTATGCTATAGCAATCCCGTCTCCAGTAGCAATGACCGGATTCGTTGTGTAGCGATACAGCTGTCCGGTTCCGCCGGTGCACAGGACGGTAGCCTTTCCCTGAACATAGACTTTGCTGCCGTCCGGTTTCTGCACCCATACCCCATAGCATTCCCCATCCTGGGTAATTAAGTCAATGACGAAATGATCATCCCAAACCTCAATATTGGGATGCTGGAGGGCTTTGTCAGATAGAGCGCGCACAATCTCATATCCGGTAGCATCCCCATTGGCATGAAGAATTCTTCTCTGACTATGGGCCCCTTCCTTCGTTAAGGCCAGTTCCCCGTTTTCCAAATCAAATTGGGTCCCCATGCGGATCAAATCTCTGACCCCCTCGGGACCTTCATGCACCAGAACATTGACCGCTTCCGGATCGCATAATCCGGCTCCGGCGATCAGAGTATCCTGTCTATGGTACTCCGGAGAATCCTTCTCCGAAATGACCGCAGCGATTCCCCCTTGGGCGTAACGCGTGTTGCTTTCGAGCAGGGATTTCTTCGTAATCAACAGTACTTTATCGGTTTCCGCCGCCCGAATGGCAGTGAACAGCCCGGCAATCCCGGCCCCGATCACAATAACCTCTGCTTGCTTGACAGAGGCGGCAGACAGATCTATATCAACTAAATAGCGGGGAATCATTCTCTCACCTTTTTCTCATACAAAGGAAGTAGCGCATGCTACTTCACCTGCAGCATGCGCTCTAACGAAGCTCTCGCTTGATCCGCAACATGAGGCGGCACATAAATTTGCGGAGATAACGTCTCCAAGCATTTGGCCACCTTCTTCAAGTTGTTTACTTTCATGTTGGGGCAAACCAAGTATTTCGTAGCGAAATGGAAGGTCTTATCAGGACTGTCCTTGCGAAGCTGGTATCCCGTTCCATCCTCTGTTCCAACGATGAACTCTTGCTTATCCGACTCCTTACAATACTGGATGATCGCTGTCGTACTGCCAACGAAATCGGCCAGCTTAACGACCTCCGGCCGGCATTCCGGATGAACGACAAATTCTGCATTGGGGTATTTGGCCCTCATCTCTTCGACATCCTTCACGGTAAGCATGTCGTGAGTGTTGCAGTAACCTTCCCAAATGATCATTTTCTTATCTGTGAATTTAGACACATAGTCGCCCAAATTTTTATCCGGAACCCAGATAATTTCCTCGGAATCCACCGATTCAATCACCTTGATCGCATTGGATGAGGTGCAGCAAATATCGGTTTCCGCCTTCACCTCGGCCGAGGTGTTGATATAAGCTACTACTTTGGCATTGGGATGCTGCTTCTTCAAAGCGCGCAAACCGTCCACATTCACCATGTCGGCCATCGGACATCCCGCTCTTTCGTCGGGAATGACGACCGTCTTGTTCGGCGCCAATATCTTGGCACTTTCGCCCATGAAATGAACTCCGCAGAATACTATGACTTCGGCATCCGTAGTCGCCGCCTTCTGAGCCAGCAGGAAAGAATCCCCGCGAAAATCGGCAACCTCTTGTATTTCGTCTCTCTGATAATAATGAGCAAGTATGATGGCGTTCTTCTCTTTCTTCAATTGAAGAATCCGTTCCTTCAACTGTTGGTTCTGCTCTTCCTTCCGCGCTAACGCGAGAGCCTCCATCCCAACCCTTCCTTCCTTCATGACCCCTTATTCGGCAAGCGGTCGGGCACCCCCAACCCCTTCTCCCCCTAAAGGATGGTGTAAGTTTAACCCTAATTTACACAACCTTAACTAAGGTGTCAATGCGGAAAAAGGCGGGAAACAACAAAAATCCGGGAGCCTTCTGCAGGCGATTCCCGGATTTGTTGACCTACCCTTTATTCTTCTTCGTTTTCATTTTTATCTTGGCCCGAACCCGGTTTATTTGTATCCTTCGGCTGGTCCTGACCTTGAATTTTAATTTTCATTTCTTCTTCTTTCTTATAGGCATCATAAGCGGATTCCGTTGCTCCCTCAGATCCCGGAGCTTCATCTCCTACCGTACCATGCTCGATCAGATGAATAATCTGTTCTTTAACCAATGTTTCTTTCTTCAATAGCGTCTGAGCCACCAGGTGGACTTTATCTTCATGATCCTTAAGTATCTGCTTCGCACGATCGTAGCATTGACGGATCATGCTCTGCATTTCCTGGTCGATTTCGTAAGCAATGGCATCACTGTAATTCTGCTCATGCCCCAAATCCCGACCCAGGAATACCTGTCCCTGAGAGTGACCGAACTGCATCGGTCCAAGCTTCTCGCTCATTCCATAATCGACAATCATGCGTCTTACGATGGAAGTGGCCTTCTGGAAGTCATCATAAGCCCCGGTACCGATCTCTCCGATGAACAGCTCCTCGGAGACACGGCCGCCCAACAGGCCGACCACCTGGTCCAGTAGTTCAGATTTGGTAATGACCAGCGGATCTTCCGCTTCCTTGGGCTGCATCATGACATAGCCTCCGGCGCGGCCCCGCGGTACGATAGTGACCTTATGAACCATCCATGCATCTCTTGCATAGTACCCGATAATCGCATGCCCGGCTTCATGGTAAGCCAGAGTCTTCTTATCGCGTTCGCTGATGACACGGCTTTTCTTCTGGGTTCCGACCACAACTCGGTCGAACGCTTCCTCTACTTCAGCCATGCCGATATCTTTTCTGTTGCGGCGGGCGGCGATCAAGGCAGCCTCGTTCAACAGATTCTCCAAATCCGCGCCCGTAAATCCGGTCGTGTATCTGGCCAATACATCCAATTTAACGTCCTTGGCCAGAGGCTTGTTGCGGGCATGTACCTTCAGCACCGCTTCACGGCCTTTAACATCCGGACGGTCTACCGTAATCTGACGGTCGAAGCGTCCCGGACGCAGAAGCGCAGGATCCAGAATGTCCGGACGGTTCGTAGCGGCGATAATGATAATTCCTTCATTTGCACCGAAGCCATCCATCTCGACGAGCAGCTGGTTAAGCGTCTGTTCCCGCTCGTCATGCCCGCCGCCCAAACCGGCGCCGCGCTGACGTCCAACAGCGTCAATCTCGTCAATAAATATAATACAAGGAGAGTTCTTCTTAGCATTCTCGAACAGGTCGCGAACGCGGGAAGCCCCTACTCCGACGAACATCTCTACGAAATCGGAACCGCTTATGCTGAAGAACGGCACTCCCGCTTCACCGGCTACCGCTCTCGCCAATAGCGTCTTACCTGTCCCTGGCGGTCCGTTAAGCAGAACGCCCTTGGGAATTCTTGCTCCGACAGCAGCGAATTTACGTGGATCCTTCAGAAATTCGACCACTTCGACCAGTTCCTGTTTCTCCTCGTCGGCTCCAGCCACATCCTCGAAGGTGACCCGCTTCTTCTCTTCGTTATATAAACGGGCTCGGCTCTTGCCAAAATTCATCACTTTGCCGCCGCCGCCCTGAGCTTGATTCAGCAAGAAGAAGAACAGGATGAAAATAATGACAAAAGGAATGATCGACGTCAGGAACGTGATCCATATGCTTCCTTCGTCCATTTTCTCATAGACCTCTTCTTTAACCCCGCTTTCCTCAATCAGGACAATAACCCTCTCATCCAAAGGGGCACGGGTTTTGAAGCTTTTGCCCGATTCAAACTTTCCCTTTATGACGTAGGTATAGCCTTCCGGCTTGACGATGACTCTTTCAATCTTATCCCCCGTCGTTTGGGCTGCTGCATTCTTTAATTCTTCGCGGAATTGATTGTACGTTATCTGCTCTTCAATTTCATTCTGATTGCTGATAAAACGCACAATACCGATGACAACTAAAAAGAGAATTAGATAAAATCCGGTATTTCGGAGGACCCGATTCATCCCCTACCTCCTCTCAAGCGGCACACTTGTTTTATTTTACCACAGCAGGTCTCGGCTTCACAATAGAGCGTAATATTGACTTCGCAGCCTAAGCTTTAGAGTATACTTCTTCTTTTAAGATGCCGACATAAGGCAGGTTCCGGTATTTCTCCGCGTAATCCAACCCGTACCCGACTATAAATTCGTCCGGCAGGGTAAATCCTGTATAATCCGGCGTTAACTCGACCGTTCTCCGCGCGGGCTTGTCGAACAGGGCGACCACCGAAACGGAATGAGCATTTCTTCTCTCCAGAATGTCGATGAGATAGCTCAGGGTCAAGCCGCTATCGATAATGTCTTCGACAATGAGGACATCACGGCCTTCCAGCGGTACATCCAGGTCTTTAATAATCTTGACAACCCCCGATGATTTAGTCGATTGCCCGTAGCTGGACACCGCCATGAAATCAAGCTCAAGCGGTACAGTAATATGTTTGACAAGATCGGCCATAAAAATAAATGCGCCCTTCAGAACACAGATGACGAACAAGTTGCGGCCCTGGTAATCCTCGCTAATTTTGCGGCCAAGCTCCTGCACCTTCTGCTCGAGCTGCTGCTCGGTGTACAGCACTTCCTTTATGTCGTTATGCAACAATGAAACCTCCTACTTTATACTATGAAAAAACGAATGCGTACATACTGATCTCATTAAGTGGATTCCCGGGTAACCTTCATATATAAGTATCGGGCGGTCCGGTTCGTCACAACAGCATGCTCGGATCGTTTAATTCCTGGTATCCATATAATCCGACCGGCCCCATCGACGACTAAAGGAACACGATCCCGTTCCCTTGGAGAAATTTTAGCATCGATGAAAATATCTTTTACCTTTTTAGAACCGTTTAAACCAAGAACCTGCATCCTGTCGCCGGCTAGCCGGCTTCGGACCGTCAACGGCAGCTCCAGCAGATCCAGGTCGAACATCGCGCAATCCCTGGTCCTCTGTCCAAAGCCGTGACAATCTTCACAAGAACGGGTAATGAAATACTCCATAGACATGCCCGATTCGGGCAAGTACAGCGAGCTCCGGTTCAGCTCTACAGGGTAATGGAACGGGCGGGAAGGTGAATAGTTCCGCACAAACCCGATCCGGTCGTATTCTTTAAAAAAGCGGATCCGGTCGCCTGCTTCCAAGGTAAGGGTGGAGCTCCGCTCCTGTAAAATCGCCTCTCGCAGCAATTCCACGCCCGTAAATTCAACGGAATCCGCACAAAAATTGAGATAATTTAATATTAGTTTAATCAAACGCCTTTGTAAAGCAACATGTAAACTTATGAACTCTTTTCTGGAAAATGATATTTCGCCGTTTTCCGGGGTGGAGCGGACGATGCGTTTATATGCCGCGGCGGTTTCCCGATCCATGTAATCGTCCTCTTCCCGGATCATTAAGGACAGACGATTGAGTGATTCTACAAATTGCGGATTATACTTCGTCAGCTCCGGGATGACGTCCAACCGGACCCGATTCCGGGCATATTTGCGTTCTTCGTTGCTGCGGTCGACATAATAGGTCAGATGATGCTCCGTACAGTAATTCACCAGCTCGGCCTTGTACACTTCGAGCAGAGGGCGTATCCGCTCGACGCCATCCATCGTATTGGCGGCAGGTATGCCCGCAAGCCCAGACGGACCCGTTCCGCGAATCAGCCTCATCAGCACGGTTTCCGCCTGATCGTCCGCATGATGTCCCAGCGCCAGTTTGCGGGCCCCGAATTCCCTCGCAATGGAGGTCAGAAACCGGTAGCGCTGCTCCCTGGCTGCGTTCTGCGGGTTATCCCCAGTTTCTTCTATATAACGGGGCACATTGATCACTCCAACCTTGCAGGGCAAGCCGAGTGAAGCCGCCCACTCTTGGACAAATTCAGCTTCTTCCTCCGATTCTTCGCGAAACTGATGGTTGACATGGCCCACCAGAAGCTTCCAGCCGTGCCGCTTAGAAAGCAGAAACAGGAGATGCAGCAGCGCGACCGAATCGGGACCGCCCGATACCGCGACAACTATGCGTTCTCCTGGATCAAACCATCGTTCCTTATTAATCTTGTCTTCCACTCTGCGGATAAGCTCCATTATGCACTCTTTCCTTTCGGCGGGCAAGAAGGTCAGGACCAGACAAAATATAGCGCCAATCCAAATATAAGAAGGGATGCGGCGAAGCTGCAGGCTACCCAATGTCCTGCACCCGGAGGCAAGCCAAGGGCCTTGTTCGGGGATGCCATGGCGGAAATCGGCAGTGCTTTCCACTCCGCGAAAGCTTCTTCGGAGGAGCGGAACTCCCCGATGAGCGATCTTCGCACGAAATCCTCGTACCCGGAATATGCAGGGTTATCCAGTTCTTCCAGCAGCACATCGATGTTCCGGTTCTGGGGAATGAGTTGGGGAGTAATGCAGCTGTTGTGCCCTCCAAGCAATCTCATGCAAAGAATAGCGAACGAGAACAAGTCGTATCCATCATCCGCCTTCCGGCTCCCGCCGTTCCAATAACCGCGGTCATAAACCTCGGTAAACTGCTTGACCCCGTTCCCCATGACGGTTACACCGCCAAAATCAATCAGCTCTACTTCACCGTACCGGGATACCAACACGTTCTCCAGCTTCAAATCGCCGAAGACAAACCCTTGCCGATGGAGGTCAACGAGCTTCCTCAGCAGGTGAAGCCCGATCACTTGCATCCATTCCCTTCCGGAATTCTTCAGAAATACATCCGGAGGGTCTCCCCGGACATATCTCATTACATAGAAGGAATAGACCTGCCCGGCATGTTCGGCATCATCCGCATCGACGAAGAAGTTGCGGAAATCGCCGGGGGCCTGCGACAGCTTCCGGATCATGTTGATCTCGGATTGCAAATCAACGGCATTGAAGCCCAGCTTCAAAGCATACCAGCAGCGGTCCCGGCGAACCAGGTAAACCTTGCCGTTCGCTCCTTCCCCGAGCTTTCTCTCCACCACGTACGTATTTCGCTTCCACTTGCCAATGATCGGCGTCCCTTGTATAAACTCCATCTCAGACGACGTAGTCACTCAGCATCCCGTCCTTGCCCGGCTGCCGGGAATGGGTTATTCCCGCAGCCGGTTCTCCACCATCCATTTCGCCGTTACGCTCTCCAGACAGAAAACGGATAACATGGAGCAGGGCGGGGCCGGTGGGAGTCGTACCTTTCATGTTTATTTTATAAAATAAATCGCGTACATTTGCAAGCCGGGTGGTCCAATCCATGTCCATGCACACTTCCCTCTGTCCTTTCGCATCCGGAAAATGAAACACGGCGATTTCGCTTTTCCCTTTACGAGCCTGCATACTTAGCATAAGATCGCCGATCGCTTCTCTTACCGTCTCCAGCTTGGGCTTCATGCTGGCGCTGGCATCCACCAACAGCGCCACCTTCATCTCCGACGTTTCCGCGAGGTCGTCGATCACCTGCACAACCTGGGAGCGCTGTTCGGGATGCAGCTTTTCCAAAGCGGCTCCGGGTCCGACAATCTGCTTGAGCTCATGATTGACGGCATCGTGAATCGTATGCAGCATCGTCTTGCGGGTCATCATCTGCATCGTCTGAGCCACCATACTTGGCACGACCATACGGCTTAAGCCCCCTCCAGCCCGGGCGATGTCGTTGATTTCTTCTATTCCGTAATGACCGGTTTCCCCTTCGTCAATCACTCCGATAACATTCACCACGATCCCCTCGGCCAAAGCTCTGGCCGCTGCTGCGACAGGGCTTATACCAACATTCGAGCAACCGTCCGTGATCAAAATAATCTGTTTCATCATGCCCCTCCCCTGATTTGAATAAAGTAGAATGGCTGCTTCTACCAACCTATTAACCAGTGTTGCCCGTTTGCTAGACTTTATACGGAGAGGGGTTAAAGCAAGCTCATATCTAATGTAAGTAAATATAGGAGGCAGGATAAAAAAATAGGGAGTAGATCTCTCTTTTTTTAAAATGACGAAAGACCTGCCGATTTGCAGGTCTTTCGTTCAGCATGATTACTTGAGTCTCTCCTTTATTAACTCACCACCTTGGGGCGCTCGATGCGGGAAACACCGGGCCAGCTAAAGGTAGCCCACTCCGGCTGGAAGCGCTCTATTTTGGCAACGATAACCGTCATGTCATCGGCAATGTCCCCTTGCTGATAGCGTACGATTCTCTCCAGCAGGCAATCTGCAAATTCCTGCGGATCGGACAAATCCATCTCCTGAATGACCCGTTTCATCCATAGCTCCTTGTTAACCGCATATCCGGGAGCATCATAAATACCATCCGTCATCATAATTAGAACGTCACCCGGCTTCAGCTGAACGCTGACGAGATCGACATCAATTTCCTGCAAAATTCCTACCGGCAGATTGTTTGCCATGATGGAAATCACTTCATTATCCCGCTTAATAAAGCTGGGGGTCGAGCCTATCTTCATAAATGTCGTTTGCGCGCTGTACAAATCGATCAAAGCCATGTCCACCGTAGCGAAAATTTCGTCCGGCGAGCGAAGCATCAAGACCGAATTGACCGATTTGATCGCCAGCTTCTCGTCCATGCCCGACTGCAGAAGCTGCTGCAAAATATTGAGAGCCGTGCTGCTCTCCGCCCGGGCCCGCTCGCCGTTGCCCATTCCATCGCTTAGAGCAACCGCAAACTTTCCATTTCCCAACTCCACGGTGCTGAAGCTGTCCCCGGACAGCAAATCCCCTCCTTTGGCCGCTCCGGCAATACCCGTCTCGACTTCATATTCCTTGGCGGACCCGAACATAACCGTATAGTAGCCTTCTCCCCTTTCGGACGGTCTTTCTCTCTTAACCGCTATATTTTCGCCAATAATGTCTGATAATAGAGGAGCGACAATCTTGCGGCATTCATCATAGCCTTTTAAATATTGATGCACCACCTCAATTTCAACATTTCCTTCCTCAAGATTTATAATATCAATACTGTGAATCGACAACCCCAGTTCTTCCAAAGCGCTGCGGATCTGCTCCTCCTGCAAAAATAGCTCCTGACCCTCCCTTTTGATTTCCTTGGCCAAATCTTCCATGACCTGAGATACGCCTGTTAATTGATCCGCTACAAGCTGCCGGCTCTCCAGTATTTGTTTTTTCCAGTGCAAATTATTTTTGTAGAGCTGATATTCATGAAGCATTGTGTTCAGCACCCGCTCCGTTTTAATGCAGGCGCGAGTCCATTCCTTCGGGATATCCCGCTTGGCAGGGGCTTCATTCTTATCAATGGCGGTCATCATTTCCGTCATAAATGTATAGGTTTTGGCAAAATCACGGCTCCAGCAAGCATCCCGCTTGCCGCAATTGGTACAAAATTTCTGCGATACGGCACTCATGAAATGCTCCACTTCCCCTTCACGGTTAGCCGAATAGCCTTCTGTCGTCAGCTGTTTAAAGCTGCGGGACAGCTGGCGGAATACTTCGGAGAACTGCTGCACCCTTTCGGCCGTAATATCCCGGACCCTTCTGGCATAATCATAATGGGACTTCATATTTTCCTGGGTTCCCGGAATATAAGTTGCCAATGTATAGACGATACTCTTAGGCGTGAGCAAGAACAGAACGACCGCCGCCGCGGATTCCCAGGTGGATTGGAGAAAAGCTGTCTGGTCCCCGATGTAGATGGAAAGAATGGACGAACCAATGAGCATGCCCAGCGCCACGGCCAAGCGCCCGCCTTCCTTCATGAGCCCGGCAAGCATTCCTGCGAAAGCAAGCAAACTCATCTGGTAAATAGCGTTTACATTCGCCAAGCTGAGAATGAGGCCAGTTACCACACCGACAGAAGCCCCCAGGGGCGCTCCTCCCACCAGAGCAAACAACAAGATCAAGTATCTTGACAGGACATGCTCTACCGTTACGTTTCCAATTACCCAGCCCACCGTTCCCGTCATGACGGATGCGAGCAGTATGATCAGACAAATTATTTCATCCGTCTTGAGCCCATGCTTCTTTCTCGCAATCGTAAACACGGGAACCGCCTGGATGAATATAAGCGTAAGAATCAAGCTTAATGTCGATTCAATTCCGGTCATCATCAACGTATACCAAGATAGATTGGCCGCTACCAGATGGCTGAACAATTTGACGGAGAACCCGGTCATAAATACCAATAGCGGTACATAAGAAAGCTCGGCTTTCTCATATTTCTCCAGCCCTTTTTGAATAAGGAGAAATACCAGCATCTGGGCCACGATGTATCCTGCGCTGCCGTGTGCGGATAATAAGCTTCCCGCGCATAACGCCACTCCGACCCAATGAAGCAAATCTTTGCGGAGATAATAGAAGACGGCGAAATAAGCAAGGGCGAAAGGAGAAAGTTCATCGAGAATCGTCGCTCTTCCCAACAAGAAAGCAATGACGACAAGCAGCACGGCCCATCGTTTCACCATCCAGGCCTGAATGATACGGCTATCGGCCAATCTCTTGCCTGTGTTTTCTTTAACCTGCTTCACCCATGAAGAGCAATGGCCCTTCACCCCTTGTACACCAGATTGCTTTTGCATAGATCGGACACCACCTAACCGGTTTTCTTGTGTCCTCTATTATAGAAAGAATCTATCAGGAAGTTTGTCAGAATGAGAAGGTAGATTCAAAAAAATTTCCGACAAAAACCTTCCCGACCTATCCCGTTTTGTGCAAAAAAACAGCGTCGGCTTTCCCTAATCCTGCGGGTTCATAGTAGCCTTTGCCATTTTTAGGCGAGGGATGGTGCCGAACTTGCCGAGCGTTCGTGTCGAAGTCTTCGCATTGAAAAAAATAAAAAAAGCTTCTAAAACGAAGCCTTTTCGAAGTCGAATAACCCGGTTTTAAAGGTAGCTTTCTATGCCAATAGGAATCCTTGTTCTTCATCGTATTAAAACGGTAAGAACTTAAAGATTCCTTTGTGGTAGAAAATGGTAAAAAAGAGAAGCATCCTCACGGATGCCTCTATTCTTTAATTAATGGTCTCCATACTGTCGGAATGGAGTAATAACAATAGCGGCGGAGGGGATCGAACCCCCGACCTCACGGGTATGAACCGTACGCTCTAGCCAGCTGAGCTACGCCGCCATAACAAGCAATACTATATACCAAGATGTATATGGAAGTCAAGCGGTAGTGACAACTTATAATTTTAATTCGGGAAACTCCCGAATAGACAAGACCGCAAGCCCGATAAATCAGGCTTGCGGACATAATTTCGTATATTAATCGCGTCTTGCGCCTCTCCCTCCACGCTTCGATTCCGTGTTCTTCTTAAGAGACGAGATGCGTTCTTCGCTATCTTTAAGAAATTTGATCATTTTATCCTCGAAGGAAGATTTGCCAATGGGAGGTTTAAATGGGCGTCCGCCTCGGTCATGACCGCGGTACCCTCCGCCGCCTTCTCTTCGATCCCCGTACGATCCCCCACCATGTCGTTCAGGTCGAGCGGGCCTTTCAGCTGCCAGGGGCTTATCAACAGCTTGCTTAATGGATAGACCGATTTTGCCGTCCTTATCGACATTAATCACCTTAACGAGGACTTTATCGTCCAGCTTTAAATGATCGTTAACGTCCTTGACGTAGTTATCGGCTATCTCCGAGATGTGAACGAGGCCGGTCCCTCCTTCTGGTAGCTCGACGAAAGCTCCAAAGTGAGTTATCCCTGTCACCTTTCCTTCTAACTTGGTGCCCACTTCAATTGCCATAAATGATTAAGTTCCTCCCTTAAAAAATTCAAAAGACTGGCTATGGAGATTATACATGAAGCGGAATTAGAGGTCAACAAGGCAAAGGTCTAGGGGGCCGGTTTCACAACATCAAATACGGTCTCGCCTTCTCGGGCAACCTGAAGATCCTTACGAGCCTTCTCTTCCTGGTATTCCGGATCGTTCAAACGGTCCAATTCCATTCTGGATTCCTCGTTTATTTTCTCTACTTCCGCCAGTTTGGTTTCGAGCGTCACAAGTTTAGCTGAATTCTCAGCCAGTTTATCCGATTGGTCCAAGATCGTTATGCCTGCCCACAACAATACACAGCAAACAACGATCATCAACAGACGAATCCGCCGACGAGCGCCGATTGTGGAAGTATTCTTCTTAGTTGTATTTTTTGCCTGTACCATGGAATAATGTTCCTCCTATGATTTTCGGAACCATTTTTGAAACAACTGCCGGATGATTCGCCAACCGTTAGCTATCCACTGCGGCCAACGAATCTTCTTCCAAATAAACAGCAACGGACGAATAAATATAAACAGGACAGGGTAAAGTAATTTTACCACAATTTTGTAGAGGAATATAGCTACTGCTATAAGAAACCCGATAACCATCATTAAACATTTATAAAGCAGTTGAATCGGCTTGACAATCATAAGCTCAACCAGTCTGCGAATCAAACCGGCCAGCCATAGAACCGATCGAATTAATGCACGGATAACCCATACGGTCCCTTCCCTCAAGAAGGCCCAATAGAAGCTGCCGCCTGCCAGCAGGCCGATGAATACGAACAGCCTAAGCTGACCCTGATTGCTGAAATATAAGGCACGAAAGACCAGTACGGTCATAACGCTCCAATAGACCAAGTCAAGGATGGAAATAAGCCAGCGCGGTGCGCGCAGCTGCCCAGTCAGCACGCGATAGGTTTCAAATAGAATACCCATACCGACTCCGCTGGCAAACATCATACCCATGGTGAGAAACTGGACGTGCAGTGTCACTTGAACAGTTTACCGAACAAACCTTTAGATTTTCCCTGGGTTCCTGAATCTAAATAAGCTAGTGCATGGACCAAGCCTTCAATCGCTACAAGGCCTTGCTCCAAACTGAGATTTTTAATATGCAGATTCTGGCCTTTGATCGTAAGAAATCCGCATTCGGTTTCGAGTAGAAACTCTTCGCTGTCAAAGCTTTCCACATTCAGCACACCGGAGATTTCCAACAGCTTCCGATTCAGCATCTTGACTTCCTGACGTTTCACTTTTCCCTGTTCCACCATGGCATGTACCCCTCCTTCTAACACTACATTATGGAGGGATGTCCGATTTTAGAACCGGGGAAAAGATAGATTGCCTTAAAAAAAACGTACAGAGTGTTTATCGGAGGCCAACCGGAGGGGTACACTAATTGGCAGGACCCAATACATCTTATGGAAAATGACCTTACCTTGCCACGGACTTGTTCCTTCCTATACGGTTAAATAATGGAAACCGCAAAGGTAGAAAAAGAGACTAAACTGTGGTTAGTCTCTTAATCTTTCTCTCAACCATTCGTTCGGGCTTCTTCCCGCAATAAAGTATACATAAGAGCAGCATCTTCTTTACGGGTTGATTCCGAGAGCTGGTCCACCCTCACAACCACATACTTCTGACCGAATTGAATGGTCAGCTCGTCACCTACCTGAACGGTGCTGCTTGGCTTGGCTTCCCGTCCGTTGATCCACACTCTTCCTTGTTCCGAAACGTCTTTGGCGACAGTGCGTCTCTTAATCAGACGGGAAACCTTCAAGTACTTGTCCAGTCGCATTACTTCACGGCTTCTTTAAGCTTGTTACCTGCTTTGAAGGCCGGAACGACAGATTCAGGAATGGTGATTTCTTTACCGGTTTGCGGATTGCGGCCTACTCTGCCGGAGCGCTTACGGGTTTCGAAAGTACCGAACCCGATCAGTTGAACCTTATCGCCGCTGGAAAGTGCGTCGGTGATTTCACCCAGAAGTCCGTTTAATACAGACTCCACGTCTTTCTTGGACAGTCCGCTTTTTTGTGCAATGTTATTTACCAAATCGGTTTTATTCATGGTTGTTACCTCCTGTAATTACATAGTGCATATAAGGATATGCCATAAGTTATTCTTTGTGGAAACGGAAAATCCTGCTGACAAAACCCAATTTATTAAACTTTTTTCGCTTCTTGCCAATAGGCTTCCATCTCTTGTAAATCAGTTTGGTCAAAAGTTTTTCCATTTAAACGCAGTTGATTCTCGATGTATTCAAATCTTTGCACGAATTTTCGGTTGGTTGCCGTGAGGGCTTCCTCCGGATCGATCTTCATGAATCTGGCCAGATTAACAACCGCAAACAATAAATCGCCCAACTCCGATTTCAGGGCCTCGCTATCCTGATTATGCGCCTCTTTCAGCTCTTGCAATTCCTCTGTTATTTTGTCATAAACCCCCTGCAGGTCCGGCCAATCAAATCCGACCTTGGCTGCTTTCTTCTGCAGCTTGACCGCTTTGTATAATGCAGGAAGGTCTCTGGGGACACCCGACAATACAGATTGCTGACCAGGAGCTTCTCCCCGTTTCCGCTTCTCCTCCTGCTTGATCTGCTGCCAATTGGACAGAGCCTCTTCGGCATCTTGTGCGGATCTTTCGCCGAATACATGAGGATGGCGGCGAATAAGCTTCTCGTTCAAGCCTTGAATGACATCGACAATAGTGAACGAACCGGCCTCGTCCTCCATCTGCGCGTGCATGACTACCTGCAGCAGCAGATCCCCAAGCTCTTCACACATTCCTACGGGGTCATCATCGTCAATGGCTTCCAGTACTTCGTAGGTTTCCTCAATAAGATTGCTGCGAATGCTCGCATGTGTCTGTTCGCGGTCCCATGGACAACCTTCGGGACTGCGGAGAATGGCTACGATTTCCTTCAGCCGGGCGAAGGTGCGGTTAGCCAGCTCATTCGTCTCCGCTTTGGGAACCCAAACCAGAGACAAATTCCCGTATCCGTTCAGGCGGTCCAGTTCGAACAAAGGGATCTCATGAATCGATTCTTCACCGGCAATTCCGAGGGCATGTCCGACATAGACTTTATAATCATCCGGATAGAGCTCCATTAGAGTGAGCTTCACATCCGATGCGGTGAAGGAGTCGTAGACCTGAGCAACAACCGTATGCAGCATCGGATTCAGCTGAGCGGAATCCAGAGCCGTACCATCGAGCAGCTGGAAGCCTTCAATCGGATCGAAGCCGAACCGCAGGAAAGCCTGGTCGAGGAAGCTCTCACCGCCCAGAATTTCCAGTCCGATTCCCGCGTCAGGGCAGCGTTCTCTCAATATCTGGGTCGTTCGCTCGGCAACCGAAGGATGGCCCGGCAATGCATAGACGATTTCTTCCCCGCTCCGGACTGCTTCTTCCATAAGCAGGGCAGCGATCTGGCCATAGACTTCTTCGAAAGTGGGCGATTGCTTGTAGATCTCATCAAAGGATTCGTAAGCTATTCCTTTTTTGCGTATGTACCCCGCAACCGGATGCTCCTCTGTACGCAAAAATATTCTCGCTGCTGTCTGAAGCTTATTCCAGATGCCCAAGGTCATCTGGTTTTCGTCCCCTGTTCCCAATCCTACAACTGTGATTTGAGCGGACACGGGCATCCCTCCTTTGTCTATTAAACCAATTTTACTTCCATAAACCGATTCGGACCAACCAAGGCTCGATTTTTTTCCCGAAGCTCGGTACGGCCGCCAATTCCGAGCGGCTGACAGCTCCCGTCCTCAACAAGGCCAGAGGGTAAATCAATCCTCCAACGGCGACTGTAGCTAATCCGATAATCGAGTAGCGAATTCTCGACGATAATCCGGGGGCCAGATAATCTAATGCAAGCTCCAGCCCTAAGTAAAGAACCAGAATTCCTGCACACATACATACTACTGCCAGCAGCGGCTTAAACAATCCCGAGCGGAAAGTGATTCGTACCCCGATATTCTTGCGCAGGTAGCGATAATTCAAGCCGCTGGCGGTCCCATAAGCAATCACTGCCGCCACAGCCGCGCCTTGAATTCCCCACAACGGCATCAGAAGCAGATTGAAGCCTATTTTCAACACGACACCGATCAAAAGATGAATGACCGGAACCTTAACGGCTCCCAGACCTTGCAGAATGCTCGATGTAACAATATTTACCGTGCTGAATGCGGCGGTGAAGGCCAGCAAAGACATGGCCTCCCAGCCTTCGGCGGATTTGAAGAACATGATATTTAGCGGAACGGCGGTCACCGCCAGACCGAAGGAAGCGGCCAGACCGACCAGCCAGGTGAACCGAATCGCCAATTCCGAGCGAACTCGTATAATTTCGGGCTCGTTGCGTATTTTCGCTGCCGCTATGGCCGGAATCAGGGCGGTGGACATCGATGTCGCGATCATGGATACGAGCTGCACGAGCGGCAGCCCGTGGTTATATAAACCGAAGGCATACATGGACCCGGCTTCGTCCAAGCCGCCGTAAATCAGCAGTCGGGGCATCGTAAACGTATCAACTAGCGTCAGCAGCGGTACGACTAACGATCCCAAACATATCGGCAGGGCATAGCGCAAAAACCGTCGGATCAGCGATAGCGCCGGTTCCGGAGGCATCTCCCGAGCCCGAGCTGCTTGTCCCCCGACGTCATCCATTCTACCCGCCACGGCACTCCGCACTGTATCTCCCGCAGCCGCCGGTTCCGGCGAAGAAGGATTTCCCGACCCGGCTGCAGGCAGAGCGGGCTCTTTTCGTTTCCACCAATAGAGAAGCATGACGACCAATCCGGCCCCTGCTCCAGCGACCGAGCCGAACGTTGCGCCGGCGGCAATCCATTCTTCGCTCATGCCGAGGGCGATGAAATACAGCAGCAATCCGATCATGGTTGCGACTCTGACCAGCTGCTCGACTACTTGGGAGACGGCGGTGGGTATCATATTCTGAATCCCCTGGAAATAGCCCCTTAGCGCGGCCATTACGGGGACCAGCAGGAGGGCGAAGGAAACACTGCGAATCGCCTTCTCGGTCTGCCCAACTCCCATCCAGCCGGCAATCACGCCGGCCCCGGCATACAGGGCAATGAAACAGAGCAATCCCGTCAAAGTCAATACCCCGCTGGCCAGCTTAAGGATTCTTCTTGCTTCCGCGGGACGCCCCATGACGGTTTGCTCGGAGACGAATTTGGATACCGCTATCGGAATACCGGCGGTTGCAATGGTCAGTATGAGAATATACAACGGGTAGACAGCATTATAAATTCCAAATACTCCGTCCCCGGCCATATTTTGCAGCGGAATTTTCTGCAGGGTTCCCAGCAGCTTCGAAATGACCGCAGCTATCCCGAGGACTGCGGCCCCCTTAAGCAGACTGTGGCCAGAAGAGGACGGTTTGCGAGAGTCATCCATACAATTACCAACTTCCATGCCATTTCCATAAAACGGATGACCTTATTATAACTGATCAAACTGCAAAATGAAAAAGCCTCCTGTACAGAAGGTGAGAGCACCTTGCCTTAAGGAAGCTGTGAGTATGATTGAAACCGTGATTACTGCTCCATCTGTTTAGCGAGAAACCCTGCCGCTGTCTCAGCCATCTTAAGCTCCATTTGCCCCATCTTGGCAGACTCATCCTTGCTGGTTATAATTACAGCTCCAATCGGATCCCCTCCTGCAACGATAGGGGAAATTACGTAAGAACTGTAGCTTTCCTTGACATCTTTACAGATGTCGTGCTGCCCCGGATTGGTTTCCAACACCGACTTCCGGCCCTCCATGGAGCTCTCGACCAATGCACCGATTTGCTTCTCCATATAATCTTTCTTGGAGGCTCCGGATACGGCGATAATGGTATCTCTGTCGGAGATAAGAATGATGTGGTTAGTGCTTTCGTACAATGATTCCGCATATTCCTTAGCGAAATCGCCGAGCTCGCCGATCGGGGAATATTTCTTGAGAATAACTTCTCCATCCCGATCTACAAAAATTTCTAACGGATCTCCTTCCCGGATTCTAAGGGTACGGCGTATTTCTTTCGGGATGACCACTCGGCCTAAATCGTCTATTCGACGAACGATTCCAGTTGCTTTCATAAGTCTCTGATGCCTCTCTTTCCTTTGATGAAATCAGATTCACTGGAGTAAAAGTGTATTTAAAGTATTCTTCGATTTCCAAAAACTTATACATTAGTAAGCCGGGGCAATTCCATGTTTTCGCCAGTCTCGACAGAGCGCACGAATAACGGTGACTTAGTAACATGGGTTTGAATCTCCATTGCAGGAACCCTCGAATTTTCTAGTCTGGACGGACCAATAGCGCTATTTCTCTCCCAAGGATAAACGGCTATCGCCGTCCTTAGGACGGGCGCGTTTACCGATGAAATATAAGAACAGGTATAGATGAAAACTTATACTTTCTTATATTTTAAAAAACAAAAGCACTCCCTTGAAGAGAGTGCTTGTTTATCGATATTATTCAGCGGCCGGCGATGCTGAAGGAGCAGGAGACTCGGAAGGAGTTTCCGCATTGGCATCGGCAGGCTTGTCCGATTCCGGCGTATCCGTGGATTCAGGGGTACCGGTAGAATCCGGGGCTTCGGACGGCTCCGGTTCAGGCAGATTGGTTTTGAAGTCGTAATTAGGTAGCTCCGACTCGATAAACTCGCCAATTTGCTCTGAAGTAATGGCTTCGCGAATGTTGGTCTTTACATCATCCAATGGACGCGGGCCTCTGAAATCAACCCTCATGATATGATATCCATAATCCGTTTCGATCGGTTCGCTGATGGTGTTCAACGGAAGCTCTTCGGCCGCCTGCTGGAACTGAGGAACCCACCTCTTGGCAGATAGCGGCTCATTTTCATACTTACCGCCGTTATCTTTGGAACCGGGATCATCGGAATATTCCTTGGCCAGCTCGGCGAAATCCGCTCCGCTGTCCAGCTTGCCCTTAACTTCGTTGGCGATAGTCAGAGCCTCTTCTTTAGTGCGAAGATCCTTACCTTCCATATCTTTGATTCCGATGAGAATGTGGCTCACCGTAACAACGTCCAATACTTTCTCATTGACCAGATTATCGTAATATTGCTGGATTTGTTCGTCGGTTACCTTGCTGTCCAAATCCGTCATGACAACCAGACTGTTACGAATGTAATCCTCCAGGTCCTTCTCCGTAATGTTAAGCTCTTTCAGATGATCCTTCAAAGCGCTTTTCCCTTTAGATTCATAATAGGCTTTGATTTCATCCATCTGCTTCTTGACTTCCTCTTCCGCATTCTTCTTGCTCTCATCAGAAACTTGTCCAAGCATCAAATCGAGTGCGGCCATTTGCTTCAGCAAATATTCCTGGAATCCCGGAATGTCTTTGGCTGCGGCGAACTGGGCATTAAAGAAAGAAACGGTATTGAAAAATTTGTCAAACTCGCTTTGAGTAATGGAGCCATCCTTGTAAGTGGCCAGGACTTCCCCTTGCGCTCCGGACTTGTTCTTATCCCCACAGGCGCTCAGCATGGCTACAATCACGATCAGGACGAGGCTTATGATAAGCGCTCTAGTCTTGCGTGGTTTATTTAGCAGCATTTTGCAATTCTCCCTTCTCTTTATAAGCCTCCCTGTATTGTACCAAAAACTGCTCTAACAATGCTATGGATTGTTCTGGTTTGAGACCCTTGCATTTGACGACGATCTCGATATGCGCCCCGGGATTAACCTTCAGACGGCCTTCAAATTCTTTGGCCAGAGCCACAAGCTTCTTGCCTTCCAGTGCTTTGTTCCGCTTGGGATCGATCTTGAGGATATAATCGTCTCCCTTCTGCACAATCGATTCTATCCCATACATGGAACCGTAAACTTTTAGTCTCGCCACCGCCAATAAATTTTCGACTGCCGGCGGCAAATCGCCGAAACGATCTACCAGCTCCTCATGAAGATCTCCCGCCTCTTCCAGCGTAGTCACATTGGCTACTTTTTTATAAATTTCGATCTTCTGAATGCTGTCATAGATGTAATCGGACGGTAGGTAGGCGTCAATATGAAGATCCAACTGGGTACTCCAGAATTCGGGCTCGGTCTTATCCTCGCCATCCAGCTCCTGCTTCCGCTTGGCGATCTCTTCCCCCAGCATCTGGGAATACAGATCGAAGCCGACAGACGCAATGAAGCCGTGCTGCTCCGCTCCTAACAAATTACCCGCTCCGCGGATGGCCAAATCTCTCATCGCAATTTTAAAGCCGGAACCGAGCTCTGTGAACTCTTTAATCGCCTGCAGCCGTTTTTCAGCCACTTCCGTAAGTACCTTATCCCGCTGATAAGTAAAATAGGCATAAGCTATCCGGTTGGAGCGGCCAACTCTACCCCGAAGCTGATACAGCTGGGAGAGCCCCATTTTATCGGCATCATGAACGATCAGAGTGTTGACGTTGGGAATGTCTACTCCGGTTTCTATGATGCTTGTGCTAACCAGCACATCGTATTCCCCGTCCAGGAAGTCGAGAATCGTCCTCTCCAGCTCCTGCTCCGACATTTGACCATGAGCGACGGCCACCTTGGCGTCCGGCACCAGCATGGAGATCTGATCGGCCATTTGCTGAATGCCCTGCACCCGGTTATATAAATAATACACTTGTCCCTCTCTCGCCAATTCCCGCTCAATGGCTTCCCGCACAAGAGTGTTGCTATGCTCTACCACATAGGTTTGAACCGGGAAGCGATTCTCCGGAGGGGTTTCGATGACCGACAAATCCCGGACACCGAGCATCGACATATGCAGTGTCCGTGGAATAGGAGTAGCCGTCAATGTAAGAACATCCACGTTTGTTTTAAGCCTCTTTAGCTTCTCTTTATGGGAAACCCCGAATCTCTGCTCCTCATCCACTATAAGAAGACCCAGCTCTTTAAAGACGATATCGGCGGACAATAACCGATGGGTCCCGATAACAATATCAACCGTACCGGTTTTGATTCCTTTAATCGTTTCGTTCTGTTCCTTCTTGGAGCGGAAACGGCTGAGCACCTGAATATTGAACGGATATTCCGAGAATCTTTCCCTGAACGTTTCATAGTGCTGTTGGGCCAGTATCGTTGTCGGCACCAGTACGGCCACTTGCTTGCCGTCGATTGCCGCCTTGAAGGCAGCACGAATAGCGACCTCGGTTTTACCGTAGCCTACGTCACCGCATAGCAGCCGGTCCATCGGCCGAGGCTTCTCCATATCCATCTTGATTTCCTCGATGGCCCGTATCTGATCGGGGGTCTCATCGTAGGGGAAGAGACTCTCGAATTCCTGCTGGTACGGCGTATCCTTGGAGAAAGGATATCCCGGCGTGGACTGCCTGTCTGCATAGAGCTTGATTAAATCATCGGCAATATCTTTAACGGAGGAGCGCACCTTGCTCTTAACTCGGTTCCATTCCGTACCGCCCAGCTTATAGATCTTGGGCTCCTTCTCTTCAGAGCCTACATATTTCTGGATGAGCTCTATCTGGTCAATAGGAACTGACAGCTTGTCTCCGCCGGCATAGAGAATATGCAAATAGTCTTTATGGATCCCATTGATTTCCAGGGTTCCAATGCCCACATATTTCCCGATCCCGTGATTAACATGGACGACATAGTCGCCCACTCTAAGCTCCTGATAGTTTTTAATCCGTTCCGCATTTTCTATTTTCTTGTCTACTTTACGGGCCTTGCGCTGCTTCTGGGAGAACATCTCTCCCTCCGTCAGCACGACCAAATGAACCGAAGGCAATTCAAATCCGCTCTGTAAATTTCCATCAAGCAAAATCGGCTCTTCAATCTTGTAATCATGAAGCACCCGGCGGACCCGCTCCATCCGCTCCTCGCCGCTGGCGAGCATAACCACTTTATAGCCGCTTTTTTTCCAACGGTCGGTTTCCGCTTTGAGCAGATTCATTTGACCATGGAAATTTTGCATGGCCCGGCTCATGAAGTTAACAATATTCTGCGGCTGGGTCTGCGGAACCTGGCGAAGGAATAAGGAGACATATAGAGTAGGAAACGGCTGTCGGTACAACAAGACGTCGTATGTCTTGGACAGCACAAAAGCCGGCAGAGTTTTACCTTCCTGCAGCAGCCCGGTCACCCATTCCGCCTCGTCTCTTTCCAGTTGTTTGGCGGTTTCCAGCAAACGGGATGGCTCATCGAGAATCAGCAGTGTGTCTTTGTCCATATAATCAGCCAGAGTATGTCTCTCGGGATACAGCAAAGAAATATATTTATAGATTCCCGGGAACGACTGCTGCTGTCTGAGCCGTTCTATGTCGCTGCGAATCTCCTCTTCCAGCTTCTCCTTGGCTTGACGGTCCGTCATTTTTGCCAGTTGCTTCTGCAGCAGGTCGAAGGCATGTTCGGCCGCATTTTGGAAACGCTTTCCTTCGGCAATAATCTCTTTACCTGGAGGAATAATCAGTTTATTTATTTTGTCTATCGATCGTTGATTGGCAACGTCAAATGTTCGGATTGAGTCTACTTCGACATCAAACAGCTCTATTCGGTAAGGATTTGGCGATGTCAGCGGAAAGATATCGATAATTCCGCCCCTGACGCTCATCTCGCCCTTCTTCTCTACTTGATCCACACGCTCGTAGCCCATCTCCGTCATCCGGGTCAGGAAGGCTTCCAGTTCGAGCGCTTCACCCACGCTAACCGTTACTTGAGCTTCGGCAAATACGGACTTCAACGGCTGCAGCTTCCTCAAGCCGGCGTAGGGAGTGACGAGAACCCCTCTGAATCCGGTTGATAAGCGGGTTAACGCATCAATCCGCTGAGCAAGAGTCTCCGGGCTGGACACAGCGGTTTCTGCAGCCATCAGCTCCTGGGCCGGGAACAACAGCACATCCTCCGGAGGAAGGAACTCGGATAAATCTTCTACAATTTTCTGTGCCGCAAACATATTGTGGGTTACAACAAGGATCGGCTGCTTAAGCTCATCGGCCAATGCTGCGATCAACACCTGACGCGAAGAACCGGCCAGACCAGCTATTAATTGTTCCTTCATTCCGGACTTCAATCCGGATATAACGGTTTGAAAATCGGTGTCTTGAGACAGCGCTTGTATTAGCGATCGCAATGAATTCACTCCTCTCGACCATCAAAAAGAAGCCTCGGCGGAACTGCCAAGGCCATTAACATTCCTTAGTAATAGACGCTCTATATATTGACATATTCCGATTATTGCAGCGGATTGCTCAGCAAGGACAGCTCAGGATTGGCTTCCAGCGCTTCCCGGCAGTAATCACATGTAACCTTGACAATAACATTGCCATCCGGGTTATACGATATTATATCTCTGCGCTCGCCGGGGGTCAAGAATTGAAACCCGAGGCGGGCTTCGTCCACCGTATCCCTATCAATCTGCCCGACATGGCTGCGGCAGTGCCTGCAAATGTAAAGTATTGACATATCTATGCCTCCCGGAGTCATCCTATACCAACTTATTATGCCCAATTCTGCAGCAATTAAGCATAGGATAACCGTTGGGGCACACTGTTTGTTATTGACCAGTCAGCCTGGCGGGGTCTTAATTCAAAATTATGACCAAACGCCATCCATGGCGACGGCATTATGTAACTAACCGTTAAATTTCGCCATCGTTTGTTCAAAGGTATGGCTTATCGAATAAAGCATCGCTTCGCTCACGCGGTCCAATATATCGGGAAGCTGCTTAAATTCTTCCTTGGTGAAAGAGGAAAGCACATAATCGGCAATATCCGAACCCGGGGCGGGACGCGAAATTCCGATTCTTATTCGGTCGAAGGTCTGTGTCCCCGTATGCTGAATGATGGATTTGATTCCGTTATGTCCACCCGAGCTTCCCTGATAACGAAGGCGAAATTTGCCGAAGGCCGTATCCAGATCGTCATACAATACTGTAACATCCTCCAACTCCGCTTTATAATAATCCAGAAAAGCCCGCACCGATTCGCCGGACAGATTCATATAGGTCGTCGGCTTAATCAGCCATACTTTAGTCCCTTGAACGACACCTTCCCCGATCATCGCTTTGCACTTATTTTGCTTGATGGGAATTCCCCACTCACGGGCAAACCAATCGATCGCCATAAAACCGATGTTATGCCTGGTGTTTTCGTAGGACCTTCCGGGATTGCCGAGACCGACAAAACATTTCATAGCCGTATATCCACCTTCGTAAATAAATGATTATCTTACTATTTTAATCGGGAACTTGCGCAAGATCAAATCGGCAAGGCCGGAAAGCCTTTGGGTCGGCGGATTTTTAATGGCAGAATAGCACCTGCCGACTATATCGCAATGATATCAAACGACAAAAAACACGCCTCGTGAATCGGATCAGGCGTGTCCCTAATTGAAATCTTATTCCTCACCCTGCTGCCCAGGTGCTTCTCCGGCTGTCTCCTCGGCCTCCGTATCATCGGGAGCCTCTTCCTTCTGAGGAGCCAGTATAGTTACCACTACTTCATGGGGGTCTGAAATAATCTCCAGCTCAGACGGTACGGTTATTTCGGAGACCGTCAAATTCTCCCCTACTCCCAATCTCGATACGTCTACGGAAATGGTCGGGGGAAGATGCTGTGGAAGGCACTTAACCTCCACTTCATGAGCCCTTATCTGCAAAATTCCGCCTTCCTTGACTCCAATCGCCTCTCCGGTAATTTCTACCGGAATCATGGAACGGACAGGCTCGTCCATGCGGATGAGGTGAAAATCGATGTGCAGCAGCTCCCCGGAAAGCGGGTCCTTCTGCACCTGCTGGATCATCACCGGCTGCTTCCCTCCGTCAGGCATGGACATCTCAATGACTCCATGAGGGTTTGTCCTTAGAAGCTGCCCAATTTCCTTGTTATCCACCAGGACCGATACGCTGCCTATAGTCTTGCCATATACACTTCCCGGCACGAAACCTTCCTTCCTTACTTGCTTTCGTCCAGACTTCGTTAATTCCGGGCGTTCCTTCACTATCAATGTAGCGGTCATAATCAAATACCTCCAAGCATAGGTTTAAGAGCGAGCGAGTACCGCAGACTCTCTGAAGGAGGCGATAGCAGAGTCCTTATGGGGAGATTGCTCCGCCCAGAAGAACTCTCAGCACCACCTTGTGAAAGAATACTCACTCGTTACTTTACCCATATATTGGAGGTTCAAAACCAAAACTATTCAAATAAATTACTTATCGACTGTTCTTCGTGCACACGAATAATGGCCTCTCCCATCAGCGGCGCAACCGAAAGCGCCTTGATCTTGGGGGATGGCTCGCGATGAGAAATCGGAATGGTGTTGGTTACCAGCAGCTCGCGAATCGGAGATTCTTCGATCCGCTGCATAGCCGGACCCGACAGAACCGCATGGGTTCCGCAAGCGAAAACTTCCTTGGCGCCATACTCCATCAGTGCGTTGGCAGCCAAAGTCATCGTACCGGCAGTATCGATAATATCGTCTATCAGAATGGCGGTCTTCCCTTCAATGTCTCCAATGATATTCATCACTTCACTGACATTGGGCTCCGGCCTTCTCTTATCGATAATAGCCAACGGCGCTTTAAGATAGTCCGCAAGCCTTCTCGCCCGAACCACTCCGCCGTGGTCTGGAGATACAACGACCACATTGCTTAATTCTTTATCCCGATAATATTGTCCCAATATGGGAACTCCGAGCAAATGATCGACCGGAATATCGAAAAATCCTTGAATCTGCATCGCATGCAAATCCATAGTAATGACCCGATGAGCTCCGGCCGTCTCAATCAAATTCGCTACCAGCTTGGCCGTGATCGGATCACGGGATCTTGCCTTGCGGTCCTGTCGTGCATAGCCGTAATACGGAATAACGACATTAATGCTTCTGGCCGATGCCCGCTTGAGAGCATCGGTCATCACCAGCACTTCCATCAGATGGTCGTTAACCGGGCTGCATGTGGACTGGATTAGAAATACATTAGAGCCCCGGACACTCTCATTCAGCTTAATTTGGATTTCTCCATCGCTGAACCGCACAATATCCGCGCTTCCGAGCGGAACATCTATATAGTCGGCAATTTCCTGGGCTAACTGAGGATTGGAGTTACAGGTAAACACTTTAAGTTTTGAATCGCAATATGGCATTTCCAGCCGTTCCTCCTTGGCAGATCGGTGCTAGTCTTTTTTACTGTTTCTGGCTTTGATTCGGTTGCGCAATAACTGAGCGTACCCGGGTTTGTTGGTTTGTCGTTCCCTGGCAATGGCGAGGTCCCCTTCCTCTACGGGATGGGTAATAGTGGAACCGGCCACCACATAAGCGCCCTTGCCGATTTTGACAGGAGCAATCAGGTTGACATTGCTGCCGATAAAAGCTCCGTCTTCCACCTCGGTCAGGTGCTTCTTATAGCCATCATAATTTACCGTAATGGCACCGCAGCCAATATTGACATCTTTTCCAACCTTTGCGTCGCCCACATAGCTCAAATGAGATACTTTGGTGTTGTCGCCAAGCGTTGAATTTTTGATCTCGACAAAATCGCCGACCTTAACGTCTCTTCCCAATCGGGCTCCCGGACGCAAATAGGCGAACGGGCCGACATGGGAATGCTCTCCTACCGTCGCTTCCTGCAGCACGGACTGCTTGACCGTCCCGCCATGCTCTATGGTGGAATCGATAATTTCAGAATAAGGCCCTATAATACAGTCTTCACCAATGACGGTCTTCCCTTTCAAAACGGTTCCGGGCAGCAGTACCGTGTCCTGGCCTATCTCCACATCCGGTTCGATATAGGTTTGAGCCGGATCTTGAATCGTAACGCCGTTAATCATATGCTTCCGGAGAATTCGATCTCTCATAAGCTTCTCCGCTTCCGCCAGTCCAATGCGGTCGTTAATTCCGGCCGCTTCCGAAGGATCGGGGGTGCAATAACCGATTACCCGGTCGCCATCGGCTTTCATAATACCTATGACATCAGTCAAATAGTATTCGTTCTGAGCATTATGATTAGTCACGCGGTCCAAAGCTTTGAACAGCTTGTGGTTATCGAACAAATAAGTCCCCGCGTTGATTTCCTTGATTAATTGCTGGGACTCGTTACAGTCCTTCTGCTCGATAATTCCGGTCACAAGCCCTTGTTCGTCTCTTGTGATCCGGCCGTATCCGTGGGGGTTCTCCATTTCCGCGGTCAAGATCGTTGCCGCCGCTCCGCTCTCCTGATGAAGACGGATCATCTCCCTCAGAGTTTCTTCTCTAACCAAAGGGGTATCCCCGCATATTACAATGGTGACTCCTTGTTCATTCTCAAGAAGGGGCTTGGCTTGTAGCACTGCATGTCCAGTGCCTAGCTGCTCGGCCTGAAACGCATATTCTGCCCGGTCTCCCAAGTAGGCTTTAATTTCATCCGCTCCGTTGCCTACGATAGCGACTTTGCGCTTTGTTTCGATCTTTTCCAACAAATCCAGGACGTGACCGACCATCGGCTTTCCGCAAACCGGATGAAGCATCTTGTACAGCTTAGATTTCATCCGCTTCCCCAAGCCGGCAGCCAATATGATGCTGTTTATCTGCAAATCAGACCACTCCAAGCTAATATAAGGTTCACTATAGAATATAGCTCACTTTCTGCAAAAAGAAAAGAGAGCCCATTCCGGGCTCTCTTCGCGGGGCTGAAATGCATTACGCCCCTTCTTCTATTACTTGCTCTTCCTCAATAGCGGCTCTTTCATACTCGGCCAGTACAGCCACCTGAATTTTTTCGCGAGTGGTCGAAGAAATCGGATGGGCGATATCGCGGAACTCTCCATCGGGCGTACGCTTGCTAGGCATAGCTACGAACATCCCGTTGTTCCCGTCGATGACACGAATATCGTGAACGACAAATTCGTTGTCAATCGTAATGGATGCAATCGCCTTCATTCTTCCTTCTGTGTTGACTCGGCGGAGTCTTACATCTGTAATTTGCACTCAAGTTCACCACCTTTTATCATCAAAAAGACTTGGTATAGACTTCCACATTTTGTTGGAAAATCCTTCTTTTCAATGATAAAAAAATGGCATTTTCTAAAATATTTTCCCGAGTTGTTATTATTCGACACCAATCGCTACAATCAATTCGATTTCGACAAGAACATCCTTGGGAAGCCTTGCCACCTCGACGGTGGAACGCGCCGGTTTGTGGTTGCCGAAATATTCGGCATAAATTTCATTGACCTCAGAGAACATACCCATGTCCTTCAAATAGACGGTCGCCTTCAACACATGCTGGAAATCGGCTCCCACCTCGCCAAGGATTTCTTTAAGATTCCGGAAGACCTGATGGGTTTGTTCCCGGATTCCACCCTCTACAATCTTGCCGTCCAGCCCTAGGGGAATTTGTCCGGATGTAAAAAGTACATTCCCGAACTGAACGGCCTGAGAATAGGGGCCGATGGCGGCCGGTGCTTTCTCCGTTGCAATTTGGATCGGTTTCATTCCATCACTTCCTTCTAGTCAAAATAATTACCGGGAACAGCAGTCAGACTTCTCGCTTTCGAATCGACGGACAGTCTGGCTAGCGACACATAGTCGGTAACGAGTCGTTCCCGCACATCTTCCGATTCAACCAACACTCCAACGCCTTGCACAGTCGCTTTAAACTCCTGAAGAAGGTCCATCATTCCCTGGATCGTCCCGCCGGCTCTCATGAAATCATCGATGATCAGCACCTTGGATTGCTCCTTCAATGCGCGTCTTGCCAATGACATAGTCTGAATCCTCCGGTTGGAGCCCGATACGTAATTGATGCTTACGGTCGACCCCTCCGTGACCTGACTGTCTCTGCGCACAATAACGACCGGCAAATTAAGGAAAGTCGCGGTCGCATAGGCTAGAGGGATTCCTTTGGTCTCTACCGTCATCACCACATCAATATCACGGTCGGCGAACGCCGTGGCGAAAATTTTGCCGATTTCATTCATAATCGCCGGCTTACCCAAAAGATCGGACATATATAAATATTCTCCCGGAAGGATCCGTTCCGGTTGTTCCAGCATTCCGCACAGCTTGCGGATCAATTCCAAAGAGGCCGTTTTCGGGTATTTGGGGATGAATATTACACCCCCGGCCGCCCCTGCCAAAGTCTGCAGTTCACCGAAGCCCTCCGCTTCAAACACTTCCTTAATGATCGCCAAATCTTCGCTGATGGAGGACTTGGCCGCTTGATAACGCTCAGCAAAAGTGGTTAACGGAATCAAGGAATGAGGCCGGTACAGCAAGTATTGCGTCATCTCCACTAATCTTGCACTGCGTTTTAATTTTTTCATGACACACCTCTGACCGTTTACTCAACAAGTCGGCATTTTAAGTTAAAATCCGAATATTAACATTAAATATACCATCTTTATACGTATTTAGACAAGCTTGCCGCAAGAGTGGTCAGTGTCAAGCTAGCGTGGGCAGTCATTTAAGATGCCTGGAACGCGAACCCCGAAGGAACCTC
>NZ_JBHTIU010000032.1:0-13803 GCF_042677205.1 Paenibacillus residui | reverse complement strand
TGTAAAAAATACTTCGACGAAGGTCATTGGAAATCCTTGTTAGTTAATTGGTCAGCCGTAGAAAAAAAAGACCACAGTTCCCCGCGGCAGTTGGAGCCCGGGCACCCATCCTATGGCCCGACTTCATTACTATCACATTCGATAATAATATCAATTTTGTTTATGATTCCATTCATTGCTGCACATGCTTGGCGCAATTAAACAGCTCGCAGTCCCATTTCGAGCCGTCATAGCGGACAATCGTAATCGATGTATTATGAAAATGCACATCCACGTTCACATGAGGAATTAGGCTTCTGACCGTTAATCCGATTAACGCCCCGTGGCTGACGGCCAGTATATTTTTGCCCCGGGCACTCTCTATTAGTTCGGACAGGAAGGAAGTTCCCCGGCCAACGATAGAGTGCTCCTCTTCAATTCCGAGGGGCAGCTTCTCCCACTGCTCTCCCCACCGGGCGATCCTTTCCTCCGGAGTCGTCCCCTCAATTTCACCTTTATGCATTTCCCTCAAGCGCGGGTCGGTCCGTACCGGCACTCCTATCGCTTCGGCCACAATATCCGCTGTTTCCTTAGCCCGCGAAAGATCGCTGGAGAAGAGACAGTCCCAAGGCTCCGTTCTCAAGCGCTCGGCCAGGTACCGGGCCTGTCGCCTCCCCCGGTCATTAAGAGGAATATCACTCTGGCCCTGTGCCCTTCTCTCCGCATTCCACACCGTCTCTCCATGTCGTATAAATCCGATTCGTGTCATCATCCGCTTATTCCCTTTCCGTTTTATGGTATATGTTACCACATAACTGAACGCATTGGGCCGGAACCAGTGGAATTTTCGTTCAAGTTTGAATTTTCCGAAGATAGCTGACGGCACTAATCATTTTTCTGCTGATCCATTGGTAAGAGCCTGGGCAAAAGAGTATAATTTTCTTTAACAGGTTGAAACTTAAAGGGTCTTACTTGCAATCGTATTAGGAAATTACATCATCTTACGGGAGAATTGAGCATGGATAAAACCGAAGCAAGTATCCAGGAATGGCGCCGATTGTTCGAAGCAGCTATAAAGTTTAAGCAGCAGGGATGCTGGAATTGGATGACGAACGAGGATTATTTCGCGATAACGGACCCCGAGACCGGTGAAATCGGATATTGTGTCCCCCTTGGTGCGGGTGGGATGGATTATGGTCTGAATGTGTACCGGGGTCCTCATGCCGGTGCTTTCCTTAGAGACATTGTACAAAGTTATGGGGTGGACGAGGATACTAAAGAGTCAATGTTTACTACTGACGCCATATCCGTAAACTTCGAAGATCGGGATCAATTAGACAAAAAGGATTTGGGTCTTATTCGCGAACTAGGTTACAAATTTCGAGGTTCCGGCGAATGGCCGCTGTTCCGCAGCTATAAGCCCGGACTTCAACCTTGGTATTTGGATAAGCAAGAGGTCAGATTCCTCACTGTTGCGTTAGAGCAAGCATTCGTGGTAGCGGAACGGTTTCGTGAAAATCATGAGCTAAATTTCGAACGCGACGAAACCGAGTACGGCTCTAGGGAGAAACGCCTTCACCTTGTCCCGCAAGCAGCGAAGAATGGCATCGTCTGGCAGGATCATTGGCTGCCCTGGCATCCGAAAGGGGAACTGATCGAGCCTTATCTTTATCCGGATGAAATTCGTCTGCGTCAATTGAAGAAGACAGTCGGAAAATCTAAGGAAATCTGGGAAGCAGACTTCATGTTCGCCGATATTCTTATAGGCAAGAGAGGAGAAAGAGGCCAATATCCTCGTCTTTGCCTATGGGTTAATGGAACAAGCGGCTTCATTCTCGGAGCGGAGATAGTGGAAAATATAGATTGTCGACAGCAGTTTGTGGATCAGCTGCTCCATCTGCTGGAATCAACGAAATTGAAGCCGTCCCGAATCCACGCGGCCTCCGACAAAGCATTCCTGGCGTTGAAGGATACCGCTGAGAAGCTTGGGATTCCCATCGTTTATAACCCGATGTCGTTGGCCTTGCTCCATGCTCAAGAAGCTATCCAAAGCAGCTTCTAGCCCTCGGGCTATCGGCTCCTACTACCCTAAATAAAATCAGGCTCCATAAGTATGTCGATCCCACCGCACGGATGGTCTGCAATGTGATCCCGGGGGCCGACCATCCGCCATGCAGCACTGCAGCGCACACCTCCCCGGCGTGCGCTGCGTTCCCTGCTTATTTAGCTTTCGCCCAGCGGTCATAGGCCGCCTGATGGATTTTGACCAGTTCGTCGACCTTCAGTTTCTTCATGGTGCTTACATAGTCGTCCCAGCCTTGTTCAATGGAGATCTCCCCCGATACAAATTTCGCCTCCATCTGTTTAAGATAAGTATCGATGTCGGGCTTGATCGTGCTGTAAGTTGTCTGCTCGTCAACCGTAAAATATATTTGCGGGAAGGGGACTTTGGCATAAGGCAGATATTCCTCTTCCACCCAACCCGAAATCGTATGGATCGTCGGGTTATCCTCCTTGATAAAAAACTCCTGGTCAATCACCATCGGAACATTCGAGCCTGCCCCCGGGGCATCCTGCGCATTGGCTTGGGTCGTGTTCATTCCTTCAGGGGCCAACAGGGTCCACTTCGTCTTCCCTTCATCCACCCACTCCCAGTTCTTCCCTTCCACCCCTAAGCGGGCAAGAATCGTTCCCTCCTCCGAGTAGAGGTAATCCACCCAGCGCATGGTCGCTTCCGGATGTTTGTTTTTATTGGTAATGGCAAAACGACCCCGCTTGATTTCAGACACTTTGGTCACCAGCTTTTCTTTATTGGTCGGACTCGTCAGCGCAGGCAGCAGCGGGTAATTGGCCGCTTCCGTCACGTCGGT
The DNA here is from genome assembly GCF_042677205.1 of Paenibacillus residui. NCBI lineage: Bacteria > Bacillati > Bacillota > Bacilli > Caryophanales > Paenibacillaceae > Paenibacillus > Paenibacillus residui. The sequence goes on along the minus strand of NZ_JBHTIU010000032.1, from coordinate 10,954 downwards.
AAATCCGACCATGACAATGGGCCAGGTCGGGAAGATGCCGACTTTATCGGCCGCTCCCTTAGCCACATATTGCTCCCAGGTATGAGAGAAGATTTGAGGGTCCAACAATTTTTCCGTATATAAACGGTTCAAGAAGGTTAAATACTCCTTGTACTCCTCCTGGATAAAAGCGTAGTGTACGGTGCCGTCCCGTTCAAAAATGCCATTGGATTCCGAGATCCCGAAGTTGGGCAGCAGCGAATACCGGAGCTCCGCTACGCTGGAGGCGGAGAGCGGAATTTCATCCGCCGTGCCATTCCGATTGGGGTCCTGTTCCTTAAATTGTTTCAATAAGGCGTACAGCTCATCTATAGTGGAAGGCCTTTCTACGCCCAGATTTTTCAGCCATTGACCGTTCATCCATATTAACGGAGTTTGGGAATGGCTCAGATTATCCAGTCCGGGCAAAGCGTAGATATGGCCGTCCGGGGCCGTAATGGAAGCTTTAAGATCCGGGTGCTTCTCCATCACTTTCTTCAGATTCGGGGCATACTGCTCAATCAGATCCTCCAGCGGGATAAGCAGCCCTTGGGAGCCGTATTCGACCTCTTCATTGGCCGTCAGATTGGCGCCGAAGAATACATCCGGAAGCTCCAGACTGGCGAAGGCCAGCTGCTTCTTCTGTTGAAACTGCTCCGATGTGGAATTTTTGAATTTAAAGGAGATGTTGGTCTTCTCCTGCATTTCTTTGAAGAAGGCCATGTTCTCCCAATTCGGCTGCAAAGGCGAGCTTTGCGCCATCATTTCCAATGTGATCGGTTCATTGACGATAGGAAACCCCGTTTCGTTCAAATTGCCGGACTTCCCGCCGGAGCCTTCCTCCGATTTCGAACAGCCCGCGAAGACAGAGCCGGTTAACAGAAGTGCCGCCGCCGAAGCCAAAGCCATTTTGCTGCGCATGACATTTTCCCCCTCCTAAATTTGAGAAATCGTTCGGGGCATGACCGGCCCCAATTGCTTGAGACGGATTATTCCTTGATCGAACCGATCATGACACCCTTTATGAAAAAGCGTTGTAAAAACGGGTAAACGATCAGAAGGGGAGCGGCCGAAACAATCATCACCGCGTACTTGATCACGTTAGCTATTCTGGCCTGCTCGCCAATGGCTTCGGGATTGGCCCCTTGGATCATAAGTTCTGCCGTCATCTCCTGCTGGATGAGAATATCCCGCAGAATTAGCTGCAGGGGGAAGAGCTCCCGGTCGGATAAGAAGATCAAGCCCGCAAAATATTGATTCCAGTGCCCAACCCCATAAAATAAGGCCATTACCGCAACGATGGGTGCCGATAACGGAAGGACAATTTGAAAGAACGTTCGGAACACCGACGCGCCGTCAATCTCCGCCGCCTCTTCCAGCGCCCGCGGAATCGTCACTCGGAAGAAGGTCATCGTCACGATAATATTCCATACGGATGCCGCCCCCGGAATGACCATCGCCCAGATGGTATTGATCATGCCGAGGTCTCTCACCAGAAGATAGGTCGGGATGAGGCCGCCATCGAAGAACATCGTGAAGATCAGCAAGCCCATGATGGCTACTCTGCCGACAAGCTCTTGCCGGGCCAGGGCGTAGGCACAGGGCAGGGTGACCGCCAGGTTGATCAACGTCCCCAGCAGCGTATAGAAGATCGTGTTGCGGTACCCGTTCCAGATCTCTGTGCTGTTAAAGACCCGGACAAACCCTTCGAAGGTGATGCCTTTCGGAATCAGCCACATTCTGCCCGAGTTCACATAACTCGGATCGCTGATAGAGGCGCTCAGTATGTAAATCAACGGGTAAGTGATAATGAGGATGAAGAACCAAACCAGTGCCTTGTTGGCTATGTCGAAGATTCGATCGGACCTTGCTTCTTTTATCATAGGAGGGCTCCTTTACCATAAACTCGTACCCGTTCTGCGGGCGAGACGGTTAAAGAATAGAAGGATGACGAAATTGACGACGGAATTAAACAGTCCCACTGCGGTGGAATAGCTGTACTGCCCGGACAGAATCCCAATCTCGTAAACGTAGGTTTGAATGACCTGGGAGGACTCCAGGTTCAGCGGGTTTTGCATCAGCAGTATTTTCTCGAACCCGATCGACATCATGCTTCCCATGTTTAAGATCAATAGAATAATAATCGTCGGCAGAATTCCGGGAATATTGATATGTCTTATGCGCTGCAGCCTGGATGCGCCGTCCACCTTGGCCGCCTCATGGAGTTGGGGATCGATTCCGGCCAGCGCCGCGAGGTATATGATGGCTCCCCATCCGAGGTTCTGCCATTCTCCGGAGAAGACAAAGATCGTTTTGAACCAGGCCGGGCTCGTCATAAAGTTAACCGGTTCCAAACCAAGCCATTGAAGAAAGTGATTGACTATCCCGGTATCCGGATCCAGGAAGGCGATGATCATCCCGACAAAAACAACTACGGAAATAAAGTGGGGAGCATAGGTGATCGTTTGGGCAATTTTCTTGAACGAGCCGGATTTCAATTCGTTAAGCGATAGCGCGACAAGGATGGATACGGGGAACAAAGCCAAGCCGTACAAATTAATGGATAGAGTATTCCAAATCAAGTCCCAGAAGAAATAGGAGTCAAAAAAACGTATGAAATGATCGAATCCGACCCAATCGCTGCCCAGAATTCCTTTCGCGGCTACAAAATTTTTGAAGGCGATTTGAACACCGTACATGGGATAATATTTAAAGATTAAAAAATAGATTAAGGCAGGAGCGAGCAGGACATATAGCTGCCAATATTTCAGCATTCTCTTCAGCTTAGGATGGTTATGCCGGGGCTGCGGTGTCGGTAGAGCCTTCCCTGCAGGATTTATGGCGGCATGCGCTCCCATATTTGTGCGGTTCTGTCCATTCATGCTTTATCGCTGCCCCTCTCTTATCGACGGACGATAATCCTCGACAGAAATATATTCCGGACGGCCTTGGACGCCAGCCTTTAGCCGGATGAATGTGGATTCACGGCCCGCTTCAGCATACTTATGGGCTGCATCATAGGCTGCATCATAGGCTGCATCATAGCCCGCTTGATTTTCGCCATCTCCGCAATGCGCACCCGACACGACTAAATGCATTTCCATTCCTCCCGTTGTTGTAATCCGCCCTTTCCCGGTCACTACAAAATGTTTGCGCTGCCAATTTTGCTTGCGAGGCCTGCCTATTATTCAAATATACGTTGTACTTAGAAAAAAATTATTCGCGAAAGCCAATTTTTTTTAAAACAAATTTACATGGTTAGGGAGGTTAAATACTTGGCAATTAGTCTCGGGAATGAATCCTTATGCGATTACAAATTCCTTCGAAAACACAGTTTTTCCGGATCGAACTCGAACGCTCGAGGGAAAAGCCTGCGATTATACAGCACTTTCGGTATGGAAGCCGACTGTTTTTCACTGGAATGAGAAAAAGGATGTACTTTGGCAGGAATTGCAGCGGAGAAGGAGCAAACAGCCTGAAAAGCTGCAGAACTGCAGGCTTTCTTGGTCGAATTGTTCGCATCGCCATGCTAGACTGATAAAAAAGGCACTGATATAGCCTTGTGAATACCCTACTAAGTGACGCGTTACCTTCGAAGCGTACTCCGGGTACTTTGCGGGAGCCCCGGGACTGAAGATGAATAACCCAGTATTTGAAATAAATGAAAAAAATACCACTATTTTATCCACTTTGGTCAAAGGAGGGTAACTATGAAGATAGGTTCGGCGCGAAAGGCCGCGGCGGAGTGGGTTACGAAGCACGCCAGTCAGGAGGCGGGATTCCGAGGGGCGTATTTCAGCGGCTCCACGGTTGGGCTGCCGGATGACGCAGAGTTGTCTGCCGCTTCCGACATCGACGTCGTTATCGTCACTGCGCAGGACGAAGCCCCGCCTAAGCTGGGGAAGTTCATCTACCGTGACACGTTAATAGAGGTCACGTATCTGTCCTGGAGCCAGCTCGCCTCCGTCGAGGAGGTTCTGACGTCCTATCCTCTGGCAGGCAGCTTCCGCGTGGACACGATTATGGCCGACCCGACCGGCCATCTACGCAGACTGCAAGCCGAAGTGTCTCGCCGCTTTGCGGAGCCGGAATGGGTACGCCGCCGTTGCGAGAACGCCAGGCAGAAGATGGAGAACGGACTGCGGACGATCGATCCTTCCGCTCCGCTGCATGACCGGGTAACCGCCTGGCTGTTCCCGACCGGCGTGACCACGCACGTCCTTCTTGTGGCCGCGCTTAGCAACCCCACGGTACGGCTCCGCTATCTCGCGGCACGCAAAGTTCTGATGGAGTATGGTCATGACCACCTCTATGCGGACCTGATCAGGCTGCTCGGCTGCACTCATCTGACCCCTCAGCGTGTGCAGCATCATCTGGACGGGCTTGCCCATACTTTCGACGCCGCGTCGGCCGTTGCCAAGACGCCGTTTCTCTTCAGCAGCGACATCACCGCCGCAGCGCGGCCGATTGCCATCGATGGAAGCCGCGAGCTGATTGAGGCGGGCTATCATCATGAAGCCGTCTTCTGGATGGTCGCCACCTATGCACGCTGCCACAAGATTCTGGCCGCAGACGCCCCTGACCTGCAGCGTACTCATTCTCCCGCCTTCCACGCGGTCCTTACAGACATCGGCATCCATTCAGCGAGTGATCTCCTCTCTCGCGCCGAAGAAGTTAACCGGTTTCTCCCCAAATTATGGGAGACGACAGAGGCCATCCTGTCCGCTAACCCGGATATCCAGGCCAATTAATCAACCTCTAAGCGTAAGAAAACGGCAGCGCGCGCCGGGAGAGGCGCGCTGCCAAAGCTTCAATGCTGACTTCTAAGGTTTACGTCACTTTTTTGGGGAAATACGATGAATTCGACGGCTACTCCGATATTGCTTCAATAGAAGCTTTTTTATGCCAAAGCTCTTTGAAAGCCTCACAATGGTCCATTAAATAATCAAATTTCCCTTCACCGATCACAGAGCCCTTTTCCACGACAATGATTTTGTCTACCTCTTTAATGGAATTCAACCGGTGCGCAATAATGATCACTGTTTTGTTCCGGAATTCGTTCAGGACGGTCTCCATCAGGCTTGCCTCCGTGAGATTATCCAGTGCGGACACGGGCTCATCCAGGATTAACACATTTCTTCTCTGCATAAGGATTCGGGCGAAAGCCAATCGCTGCCTTTCGCCTCCGGATAATTTGACGCCTCGCTCACCCACCCAAGCGTCCAATTGACCGGGTAATTTCAATACCGTTTCCTTCAAATGAACTTTTTCCAAAACCGCATAGATCTCTTCGTCCGAAATCGCCTGATCAAATACAATATTACCCCGGATGGAAGTATCGAAAATCGGTGTATCCTGTGACAAATAAGAGATATGATCGTAGTAGCTGTTCAGGCTTAGATCGTCAATATCCGTGCCGTCGATCAGGATTTGACCTTCTTTCTTTTTCAATAACCCCGCAATCAGTTTAATCATCGTGGATTTGCCGCTCCCGCTCAATCCTACCAGAGCAACCGAAGTTCCTGCTTCAATGGAGAATGACACGTTGGACAGCGCCTTTACTTTTCCATAATCAAAGGATACCTTTCGGAATTCGATTTTACCTTGAATATCGGTCACTTCTTTGCCGGCTTCCAAATTTTTATCTTCCGGGGCATTAATAAAATCCTCCAGCCTCTGATAGGCCACCCTGTTAAGCTTGTAATCCACAAATAGTACATTAAAAATAGCAATGGGAGAATAGATCTTCTCAATAAAAAGCAATAATGCGACTACCACCCCAAGCGATGTGTCCCCTGCTAGAGCGCCTTGTATCCCATAAACCAATACGACGATTTTAACGACCGTGATAAACCATTCAAAAATTGCGAAGAAGGCTTCATGAATCATTTTTAACCGGGTGCTTGTATTAATGATGCTGCGTGCCGTTTGGCTTAGCTTGTCGATCTCTTTCCCATATCTCTTGTTCGTTCTAAACACGACCAGCTCCATGAATCCCCGTACAGAGTATCTGGACAGCTTTTCTTGTTCTTTGAGTATCGTTGATTTCATTTTGTACAAATATTTGAGCAGCAAATGGGTGATGAGAAAGATGACGACATATCCGCCTGCTATCACCAGCATAATCCTTAGGTCGTAGAAGCTAATGAATACTAAGCTGAACATAATGGTTGGCAATAACTCATGCATCGTTCGGAGAAGGAAGGAAAAGAGGATGCCGCTTCCCGCTATTGCGCCATTTTCGATTACCTTTATCATCTGGCCGGTTCCCAGATCTTGATACGCTTGATAATCAATCCTGGATATTTTGGACAAGGCCATAATTTTCAATCTTTCGGTGAGGCTGTTCGATATATGTGTACTTGGATATTCGTCCAAATAATTGAGGATCACCGTGCTTCCCAGCAAGATCCCATAGACAGCGATTAAACCCGTTACCTCATCGATATGCTTCGCCGCCACAGCCTTGTCTAAGATTTGTTGGAAAACGACAATGCCTGAACTGCTTAAAAACTGTATGGCGAAACCTATGAAAAGATATAGAACCACCCACCACTTCAGGTGCAAAAGACACTTTTTTAACATGCTCGTCAATCCCCTATCTTTTAATTGAAATAAGGATAAACGGCTATCGCCGTCCTTAGGACGGGCGCGTTTACCGATGAAATATAAAAAAAGCCAGGGTCCCCCCTCGCCGTTTAACTGCAAAGAACCACGGTAAATCAACGCATGGCTTTAGCAATAAAACAGGCTGGTGCCCTGGCTCATAGGAGCTGTCCGACACCATTCGAAGCACTAGTTGGTTTACGATCCAAAGGGCAGACTACCCCCTTGATGGCTGCACGCGTTTGTTACCCAGCCCGATCACTAGTTACTTCGAACGATGCGGAAAGACATCCACTTCACCTCAATTAAAAGATTACCCCCATTATAACTTTGGAAGAGGGGGTTCTCAAGATTTTATTGGTATTCAGTCCCGCTAAAGAACTTGAGAACCGCTATTGCCGCAAAAACGATGTCTTTTCAAATATAACGAAACTCAGAGTCGCTATCAGGGCAATTTTCTGCTCCGTGATCCTCTATTTTAGTCAATAACGATTTCGAGTTTCGTTAGAAAACGAAGAAGCTCGATTTTGTCCGAATAACGTTTCTAAGTTTCGTATGGAGACCGACTACACCGTCAATTTTTAAACCTCGCCCCAGATCACCCTGGTCTCATAGTCAATAGCCACCTGTCCGTTCACATTATTCCTGTCAAATAGACCTCGCAGTTCGCTCACCATGTTCTCGTAATTCGGATCTCCGGGGACGAGACTAGAGGAAGATGAGTGCAGCCGGCCGCGCAAGCCTTCAAAATCAAACGCTTGTTGATTGGTAAACCGGGCTTCCTGTATGGTCCCCGACTTGAAAAAGGAGGCCAAGCCCTCCGGCGAAAGGTCCCTGTCCTTCTCGGGTTTGTAGTCGGTACCGAAGGTTTGGAGCAGCCGCTCATACTCTTCCCTGAATGGGGTTCCGTGGGTAAGCCGGGAATTCCAAATGAGGGCAACCTTCCCGCCTGGCCTCAGTATCCGTCTGAATTCAGCACGCGAGGCAGTGCGGTCGAACCAGTGGAACGACTGGGCACAAACGATAAAATCAACGGACCGGCTCTGCAGTCCTGTCTCCTCGGCAGACCCCGGCACTACGCGAAAATGAGGTTCGCCGCCAAGCATATCTTCTGCAGCTTCCCGCATCTCCTTATTCGGTTCAACGGCCGTTACTTTACTCCCGCGCTCCAGAAGCAGCTTGGAGAAAATCCCCGTTCCCGCACCGATATCCGCCACTTCGCCATCCTTCGGCAATCCGGCGGTATCGTACAAATATTGAATGGCTTCTTGCGGGTAGCTCGGGCGATATTTCACATACGAATCAACCCGGCTCGAAAATCGTTCTTTGCTATTCATTCAGAACCACTCTCCCCATCGATTGCTAGGCCAAAACAGCCTCCATCCTCTAACTCAGCCATACAGCTAAACCCACTCCATATGAGTGGGTTTGACATATAACGTGTTAATTCATACAGCACTTCTTGTATTTTTTTCCACTGCCGCATGGACAAGGCTCGTTTCTGCCAATTTTGACGGATTTCGCTTGCGAATACGATACCCCCATGCCCTGAGTCTCCGGCTTCCTGGACAGGCTTAATTCAACGGGAGTATGTCCGCGATTGGACCAGAGTCTCGTATGATTATGGACATCTGTAATGAGCGAGATCAGAATGTTCACTTGTTCCATATCGTCGAAGATGATGTTTCTTCTCTCGAATTCATGGATGATCGATTGCAGCGGCTCTTCCATGGAGCAGGCCAGCTGAATGTCATCGATCAGATCCTCCACGAGCTCCCTATCCCGAGAGAGATTCTTCAATATAAACTTCTTCAATTTATTTAATTGAGGTGTCATTTCGAAATAATCTGATTCGGCATATTTCAAAAAGGTCTCCCGATCCGGAGTATAATAAGGCTTAAAAAGGGTACTGTCCATAAGTTCTTTCAGATCATCGAAATCCCTGAAATAATCACTGATCAGATAGCCTTGCTCCATCCAAAAAGATTGGGGTCTGGCCAAATGAAAGAAGATGATTCCCTTGAATTCCTCTTCGTTTAACGGATCCTGGTTTTGTTCTATATACAGCTCGAACAATCGCTTGATCTCCACATAACCATAGAGATTAACCGCCGCCAAACAATATTGAAGCACGGCCTCATAACGCTCTCTTTTATAAAGGAAAGCTTCGGATTGCACTTTATTATACGCCTCTTGGATCTCCTCCGGTACGACATAGAACATCTTCCCCTGATCATAAAAAGGAAAGAGAAGACCATTGCTCATTAAAAACAGATACTCTGAAGGCTTCTTGCTATTAAGCTGCATGGACACCCTGCCAAGCAGCCTTTCGAACAACTTCCATTCTTCGTGATTAGTTAGCACAAGGCTTGCCTCAACATATTCCGGGTCGACTAAACGTTCCTGAAGCTTCGAGGCCAGTTCTTGTTTATTCATTTTGGATCGTCCGGAGAGCTGGCAATTAGAAGCAATAGCGGATAACCTTTCTTTAGTTAAAGATGGAAGGATATCGGATAGTCTGAAAAGGACCTCGCCTTTTATCGCATTAGCTTTGTTGGCCTTATCATAATATTGTGAGAAATCCATGATAACCTCCCTATCGGATTTTCTATAAATCTTAGATTTGAAACAGGCTGCTTCAATATTCGACTTCACCCAGGCTTGTCTGCTATATTGAAATGATTACAATGGCGGAAGCTGCCTGTTCTTTTATCGTAACATAAAATCTGCTGCTCATTATATATTTCTACCGAAGTATAAATTAGCAATATATTTCCATATCACATTCGCTAATTATTTTTTATCTTCGCCTGCCGCTTCCCATCTGGAGATTTCCTCCCGAACCCGAGGAGCCACCTCGGTCCCCAATAACTCGATCGCCCTCATGACGTCCTCATGCGGCATCGTGCCAAGGGGTACATGCAGCATGAAGCGGGTTATGCCTACGTTCTTGCGAAGGTGAATGATCTTCTGAGCGACCGTCTCCGGATCTCCTACATACAGCGCTCCTTCGAAGCTTCGCGCGGCATCGTAGCTTGCCCGGTCGTAATGCCCCCATCCCCTCTCCCGTCCGATCACGTTCATAGCCTGCTGGGTCGATGGGAAAAATTTGTCGGCCGCCTGTTCATTATCCTCCCCGATGAAGCCATGGGAATGTGACGCTACGGGCAGCTTGGACGGATCGTGGCCGGCCTTGGCCGCCGCTCTCTTATAGAGCTGTACGAGAGGAGCAAACTGCACCGGGCGGCCTCCAATGATCGCGAGAACCAGAGGCAGGCCGAGCATACCCGCGCGCACAACCGACTCCGGAGTGCCCCCGCTGCCAATCCAGACCGGAAGCGGATTCTGAACCGGACGCGGATACACTCCCAGGTTGTTGATAGCCGGACGATGCTTGCCGCTCCAGGTCACTTTCTCGGATTCGCGAATTTTTAACAGCAGCTCCAGCTTCTCATCATACAGCTCATCGTAATCCTGCAAATTATATCCAAACAACGGGAACGATTCGATGAAAGAGCCCCGTCCAGCCATAATCTCTGCACGCCCGTTCGAGATGCCATCCAGTGTGGCAAAATCCTGGAAGACGCGCACGGGATCGTCGGAGGAAAGCACGGTGACCGCACTGGTCAGCCGAATACGCTGCGTCTGTGAAGCAGCAGCGGCCAGTACGACGGCGGGGGAAGACGCCGCATAATCTTTGCGATGATGCTCGCCCACGCCAAAGACGTCCAGCCCCACCCGATCGGCCAGTACAATTTCCTCGACCACTTCACGCAAGCGCTGCGCATGGCTTATCACTTCGCCGGTCTGTACGTCCGGTGTCGTCTCTACAAATGTGCTTATTCCTATTTCCATTTATTCTTCCTCCTTGCGGTTTCATGTTCAGTTCTCTCCGACGCTATGGAAGCAAAGCTCCGTCCAAGAGTAGTATCTTTATTTTGAGGCTTTCCCATACTTATTTCAAGTTAGTAAATATATTTTTGATAATACCGCCGCCTAAACGACTTTACCACACAGTAAATATATAGTCTGCCTTATCATGTCTGGACAAAAGCATAGCTGCTCTTAAACTATGTCTTCATTTTCACCCTTCTGATGTGGTAACGTTTGACGGTACCGGTGACGCTTTTCCAACCACGTCTAACTTAAAAATCCTTATTTTCCATTTTCCCCCGGCTCCGTACTCGCAGAATTGGCACGTTTAACTGGATTTCGCACAGGGCGTTTTACTGGATTTTAAATACTGGGCGCCTAACTGGATTTCTGGACCTCTGTCAAGAAAGTGGACACACCGTTAGTGTAAATTAGCTGCTCTTGTTGTAGTACATGA
>NZ_JBHTIU010000031.1:0-132650 GCF_042677205.1 Paenibacillus residui | reverse complement strand
GAGAATACCCTACTTTTTTGTCGCCTGTGAAGGCTCCAAATCTTGGTACACAGAATACTTTACGCCATCGGCGTGACGGCGTTTTTCCGAAAAAGACCTGCACAATTGCTTTAGAATAGGGCGTGACAGAGCTTTTTCGTAAAAAGACCTGCACAATTGCTTTAGAATAGGGCATCGCGCCGTTCGGGGCTTCATTCGACCGCCTAACAGTAGGCGACGCTTGGTGCGATATTTAGGCATGCGATGGTCATATTTTCCAAGTTGTCATGTTCGGCCGCAGCTCGCTGAGTCCATTCATATATTTGCGGAGCGCCTTGGGAAGGTAGACGCTGCCGTCCGCTCTTTGATGATTTTCCAAAAGCGGGATGAGAATGCGCGGCGAGGCAACCGCCGTATTGTTTAGGGTATGGCAGTAGCGCGCCTTCCCATCATCGTCGCGATACCGGATATTCGAGCGCCGCGCTTGGAAGTCCAGCAGGCTCGAGGACGAGTGTGTCTCCCCATAGCTGCCGCGGCTAGGCATCCACGATTCAATGTCGTACTGCTTATAATTTTTCTGGCTCATATCCCCGGTGCAAACAGCCACGACCCGGTACGGAATTTCCAGCAGATCCAATAAATCCTCCGCATTCTTCGTCAATTCCTCTAACAGCTGTTCCGAAAGCTCCGGATCGTTGCGGCATAGGATGACCTGCTCCACCTTGGCGAACTGATGAACGCGGTACAGCCCTCTGACATCTCTGCCTGCAGAGCCCGCCTCCTTACGGAAGCAGACCGAGACTCCGGCAAGCCGAATCGGCTCCGTCACATCGATAATCTCATCGCTGTAGTACGAAATGAGAGGAACCTCCGAGGTGCCGACCAGCCATTTGCCCTCCGATGGGATTTCGTAGGTCTGATCCTGACCGAGTGGAAAAAATCCCGTATTCCGCATCGTCTCCTCCCGGACGATAAGCGGTACGTCCATAACCGTGAAGCCGCGCTCCATCAGCAAATCAACGGCAAGCTGCTGAACGGCCCGATGCAGCAGAAGCCCCGCGCCTTTGAGAAAATAATTGCGGGTTCCCGCCACTTTAACCCCTCTGGGCAAGTCGAATAAATCCAGTTCTTCTCCAAGCGCGACATGGTCCTTCATTTCAAAGTCAAAAGCAGGAGGGCTTCCCACTCTTCTAAGCTCCACATTGTCCGCATCGGACAGGCCGTGCGGCGTATCGGGCGATACCGGATTCGGGACGAGCATCAGCAGCGATTGATACCGCCGGTCGAGCTCCGACCAGACGGCTTCCAGCTGCTTTAACTCGAGATTGATCTGTCTGACTTCCTCTTTCAACCGCTCTGCCTTCACTTGATCGCCTGCTTTCATGCAGACGGCGATTAGTTGGGAGCGTTCATTTCTTTCCTTCCGGTTATTTTCAAGTTCCAGCAGCTTTTGCAGCCTCTGGCGGTCTACGTCCAACAACTCGTCCAGGGAAAGCTTAATCCCTTTCTGGTCTGCGACTTGCTGAAGCTGGGCGGCATTGTCCCTAATGTAACGAATGTCCAACATCATTCATCTCTCCTTTCGAAAAAAAACAAAAAGCGCCCTCATCTTTTTGGGACGAGGAGCGCTGCTCGCGGTGCCACCCAACTTGACCGGCGTCCAGGGACGGCCGATCCGCTTGGTTCCGCGGTAACGGCGCGGGAGCCGGTTTACTTAGAGAGGACAAGAAGCGGCTTCTTGCAGCTAGCGGGTTGGCTTCTAGCGGCTAGGTGACAGCGGGTGAAGCCCGAATCTTCAAGCGAGTGGCTCGGCCTTAACGGCTTTGCCTTCGAGTGAAGCACTGCCCGACGCTCATAGATCTTGTCGCTCCGGTCATAAACGCCTCCGAGTTGGATGCTCTTCATTGGCATGATTCCGATCTTGAATTTTTTCTATTATATAGCATAACCAGTTTCCTTGACAATATAGCTAAGTAAAACGTCAGAAGACAGCCATAAATCATAGACCGATCGAAATATATTTCGTCTCCAAGTATTCTTCGATTCCTTCCCGGCCCCCTTCGCGGCCGAGCCCGCTTTCCTTGAACCCGCCGAATGGGGCTTGCGCGGTGGAAGGAGCTCCGTCATTGATGCCGACAATCCCGTATTCCAGTTGCTCGGCGGTCCGGATGGCACGGGTAATATTGGAAGTGAACAAATAGGCGGCCAGTCCGAACCGGGAGTCGTTAGCCTGGGCAATGGCCTCCTCGTCCGCTGTAAACCGGATTAAAGGGGCGACCGGACCAAACGTCTCCTCCTGCATAATCTTCATGTCCGGAGTCACCTCGCCGAGCAGGGTGGGCTCATAGAAGAAGCCGCGGGTCTGATCCGGTTGAACGGGCCGTCCGCCGGAAACGAGCCGGGCTCCTTTGGCAACGGCCTCCTCGACCTGCTCCTTCACTTTGTGCATAGCGTGCTCGTCAATTAAAGGGCCGATGCTTGTTCCCGGCTCCCGCCCGGAGCCAACCTTCAAAGCGGCGATCCGCTCCGCAAGCTCCCGCTCGAAAGCGTCATAGATGCCGTCCTGTACGTAAATCCGGTTAGCGCAGACGCAGGTTTGTCCGGCATTGCGGAACTTGGACGCGATCGTCTGCTCTGCGGCGAGCCGAAGGTCGGCATCGTCGTAGACGATCACCGGCGCATGGCCCCCCAGCTCGAGCGACACCGCCTTGACCGTATCGGCCGCACCTCGCATGATTTGCTTGCCGATTTCGGTCGAGCCGGTGAAGGTCACCTTGCGCACGCGGCTGTCCTGCATGAAAGCATCGCTGATCTCGCGGGCGTCGCCTGTGACCACGTTGAACACGCCGGCCGGCAAGCCCGCTTCCTCGGCGAGCTCGGCCAGCAGCAGCGCGGTCAGCGGCGTCTGGCTCGCCGGCTTGACGATGCAGGTGCAGCCGGAAGCGAGCGCGGGGGCCGCTTTGCGCGTGATCATCGCGGCGGGGAAGTTCCACGGAGTGATGGCGGCAACGACCCCGATCGGCTGGCGAAGAACGAGGATTCTCTTCGCCGAGCTTCTGGCCGGGATAGTTTCGCCATAGATCCGCTTCCCCTCCTCCGCGTACCAGCGCACGAAATCGGCCGCGTACTCCGCTTCCCCCCGCGCTTCCGCCAGCGGCTTGCCCTGCTCCATCGTCATCGTCTCGGCGATCCGCTCCCGGTTGTCCATCATGAGCTGATGCCAACGGAGGAGCAGCTCCGAGCGTTCATAAGCGGAGCGGTCTCTCCAGGCGGGGAACGCTTGGCTGGCAGCATCGACCGCGGTAGATGCGTCTGCGCGGCCGCCCCTGGGCACGGAGGCGACAATTTCCATCGTCGCCGGATCGGTTACTTCGATTGTGTCGCCTGTCATGGACGGAACCCACTGGCCTCCGATGTAATTTAGCTTATGTTCCATAGCGCAATTCCTCCAGGTTTAGGTTTCTTACCGCAATAGAATAAATGAGCTTATGCTCCCTGAACAGTATCTGATTGACGAGCAAGGAGTTTTCCCCCATCCAGCGTTTCAGCAGCGCTTTAACCGGGTAATCATCAGAGATTATGGACACCGCGCGAAGGGTGAGGTGCTTCGCGGCATGGCGCGCCGCATCGTTATCGTTCGAGCAGGTGGCGGTGAATAAAACTTCTCACCCGCTGGCTGTTATGGCGGTTGACGTTATGCCCTCCGAACGGATACACTCCGATCTCCTTATCGGTAGAGGCAATCCGGTTATAGGCGGCGAAGATCGTCTCCGGAGGGCAGATGGTGTCCTTCAGTCCGACGCTCATGAAGACAGGCATCGTCAGCCGCTCCGCGAAATGGACGATATCGAAATAGCTTAACGTTGCAAGGATGGAATCCAGCTTCTCCGGGAACAGATCGGCGAAAGCCGCCAACTCGGTAAGCGAACCGGTAGAATACATGATGCCGTAATCCATGTGGCACATATTGGGGACGCTCGCCGCGCATACGGCCGCCTTGCCGCTCAAGGCCGCCGTGATTAGTGCAAGTCCTCCGCCTTGGCTGGCTCCGGCAACGGCAATTCTCGAGCGGTCGATTTCCGGCTGCTCGGCGACCCAATCGACCGCTCGGATGCTGTCCACGGTGATGGCCTTATAGTAGCTCCGATCCCGGTCTGCGACCCCTTGGCTCACCCAACCGCTGGTCATTCCCGTGTCGCTGGGAAGGGTGTTGCCGGTCTCTCCACCTTGCCCCCGGACATCGACTGCGAAGACGGCCAGCCCCATCATTAACCATATGGCGTACTCCTCCGGCATGCCCTTGCTACCGTGATACCCGTGGAATAAGACGACACAGGGAACCGGCTTGGTATCCCGAAACGGGGGAAGCAGGTACCAGCCGTGAATAGGAGTATCATCGAATCCGTTATATTTGACTTTATATACTTCACAATGAGGCATGAAGGGAGAATCCATTCTGGTCTTCTGTTCGTTAAACGGCTTGCTGCGAACTTGCTCCAGCGTATTCTCCCAATAATCATTTAGATCGGAAGGGGCATAAGGCTCCGATAAATATTGGTGGAGATCATTAAGTCTTCTGTTCAGGGCATTCATACAAAATCTATCACCTTTCTTATCATTTATCATTAGTGCTATTTACCATTCATCCTAATAATTTCTTTACACCTTAAAGAATTCCTTCCCGCAGCAGTAAAAGGGCGAAATTAGCCGAAGGAGCGAGCGTGGACAGGGGCTTGCAACCTGGGTTACACTTTACATAATACCGAAACCGGACTCTATTTGCGTTCAGGAGTGCGGCGATACGGGGTCCAACAGGATCTGGAATGGAAGTCTGATCACGCGATAAAGGAGTTTTCACCTTATGAGCATTCTGATCGTAGACGATAATCCGATCAACCTGATTGTGATTGAGAAAATATTGAAGAACGAGGGCTATCCGGATTGTATTAAAGCCCACTCCGCTCAGGAATTGTTCGATTATTTGCGGATCGATTCCGACGAGCCGATGGAATCGGAGGTCGATCTGATTCTGCTTGATTTGATGATGCCGGAAATCGATGGTCTGGAAGCATGCCGGCGGATCAAGCAGGTGGACCGGCTTAAAGACATCCCAATCATTATCGTGACCGCTCTTGGTGATTCGAATAAGCTGGCTAAGGCCCTGGATCTGGGGGCCAGCGACTATGTCATGAAGCCCATTAACAAGGTGGAGCTGATGGCCCGCATTCGGGTAGCTCTGCGGCTGAAATATGAGATGGATTGGCACATTGAGAGAGACCGCAAGATCCGTTATGAGCTGGATTTGGCGAAGCAGGTTCAGCAGAGCGTTCTCAGTCAGCCCATTAACGACGAGCAGATCGATATTCGGGCCAATTATTACCCTTCCTCGGAACTGGCGGGGGACATGTATTCCTGGTTCAAAATCAATGAACACCGCTACGGCATCATTTTGTTGGATACGATGGGCCACGGTATTTCCTCTTCTCTGGTCTGTATGTACATTTCATCCGTTCTGCAGGATACGATCACCGAGCTGACGGATCCGGAGAAGGTCATTCATGAGCTAAATCGCTATATGAGCCAGCTTCATAATAAGGAACATTTTATCCATTACTATTTCACTGCGATTTATATGGTGATCGATACGAAGAACAAGCAGATCGAATATGTCAATGCGGGGCACCCGCCTGCCGTAGTGTTCCGCGATTCCGGACAGGTGACGATGATGGACCGGGGCTGTTGTGCCGTCGGTTTTTTCGAGAAGATCGACATCCGGAAATCCGTCATCCGGTATGAGGAGCAGGCGCGTATTTTTATGTTTACCGACGGATTGGCGGAGGTTCTCGACACGGAAGGGACAGACGGGCTGCAGGAGTTGACCGGGAAGCTCAAGCGGCTTCGGAATCACAAGGTGGAAGATTACGTTCCTCTGCTGGTGCCGGAAGAGCTTCGCGCGGATCACGAGGATGATATGTGCCTGGTGATCGTGACAACGAAGTAGCCGCAGGAGATCTGACTGAAGGGGGTAGGGCCATGAAGATAAGGACGAAATTATTCCTCGGGGTAGGGGCTATTATTATATTAATGTTCTCTTTGGCCGGGATCGGCATTAACCGGCTTTCTTCGATCAATCAGAACATGAATGAAATATATCAAAACCGTTACAGCAAGGTGAAAGTGACCTCCAGCACCCGCAACGAAGTGTCCAAGATCAACAATTTGCTGGTGAACCTGATTCTGAACGAACCCCGGGACCGGGAGGGCCTGATCCGGCAAATTGATGAATCCTCGAACAGAGCGCTGGTTTATTTGCAAGAGCTGGAAGAGCGCTCCGAGCTGGCGGAGGAGAAGCAGCTGCTGGAGGAGGCGGCCGGGAGCTTCGATGCTTATTCAGGCTACAAGAAGGAGGCGATCAACCTCGTCACTTCCGGCAAGCGGGGGGATGCGGCGCAATTGCGTGAAGCGGAAGGCAACCTTATGCTGGATACCCTTCAACAGAAGCTGGATGCCTTGGCCAAGTATCATGAACAGAGGATGGATGAACATTTTCTGGCTTCCCGGGCCAGCAATCGTTCCACACTCACCTTCACCTTGATTCTAAGCATAACCGGCTTATTACTGGGCCTTGTCATCATGTACTGGATCATCTCCAGTATAACGGGCGGCCTGAATATGTTGTCGCGGATGATTGCCGGCTTTGCCAATGGGACCGTCGATGCGAAGGAGCTTAAGCGCATCACTCCGAAAGGCGAAATCGGGGAAGTGGCCGATGCCTTTACCACGATGGCGTTAGATTTGCAGGAGAAGACGAAGCGGGAGAGGGAGATGAACCGGGCGAATGAAGAGCAGGCTTGGTTAAAAACGAACCTGGCCCAGATGACTACGCATCTAAGGGGGCTCGGCGAGCTGGAGGAGGTGGCCCAGAAATTTATCGGCGAGGTGACCCCCATGCTCGGAGCCAGCTACGGGGTCGTCTATTTGCTGGAGGGGGAGGAATCCGACAGACGATTGCGAAGGGGCGGCGCTTATGCCTATAAGGAAGGGCTTCATCCGAGCGGAAGCATCCGGATAGGGGAAGGGCTGGTCGGACAATGCGCTCTGGACAACGAAACGATCCTTCTTAAAGATGTTCCGGCCGATTATATTAAGATCAACTCCGGACTCGGCGAGATTACTCCGGTCAGCCTCGTCTGCCATCCCATCCGTTACGAGAATGAACTGATCGCTGTTGTCGAACTGGCGTCCCTGGGGGAGTTCACTCCCATACAGCTGCATCTGCTGGAGCAGTTGGCAGACCATGTCGGAACGGTGCTTAAAGATATTATCGGACGGAAGAAAGTGGAGGAATTGCTCCGCGTGTCCCAGAGCTTGACGGAGGAGCTTCAGGCTCAGTCCGAGGAGCTGCTTTCCCAGCAGGAGGAATTAAGAGCGTCCAACGAACGGCTGGAGGAGAAAACACGGTCGCTGCAGCGCTCCGAGGAAATGCTGCAGCGGCAGCAGGAGGAGCTGGAGCAGGCCAACGATGAACTGCTTCAGAAGACCCGCCAGCTGGAGCAGCAGATCGAGCAAACCGAGCAGGTGAACAGGCAAATTCAACAGACGAAAACCGAGCTTGAGCGGCAGGCGCTGCAGCTGGCGCTCACCTCCAAATATAAATCGGAATTTCTCGCCAACATGTCCCATGAGCTGCGCACTCCGCTGAACAGCATGCTCATTCTGTCGCAGCTGCTGGCGGATAACCGGGAAGGAAATCTGCATGAGAAGCAGGTGGAATTCGCAGACACGATTCATTCCTCGGGAACCGACCTGCTGAGGATGATAGACGAAATCCTCGACTTGTCCAAAGTGGAGGCAGGACGGATGGAGGTTCAGATCGAGCCTTATCGGGTACGGGATCTGGAGGATTTCGTCCGCCGCAATTTCGCTCCAATGGCCAAGGAGAATGGACTGGGACTGCATATTGTGGTGGAAGAGGATGTTCCGGAACGGATGAACACAGATCATTACCGGTTGGAGCAAATATTGCGCAACTTGCTCTCCAATGCGTTCAAATTCACCAAGAAAGGGAGCATCAGCCTGCATGTCAAAATGGAGGAGAATCATCCTCTTGTTGAATCCGGACAGTCCGGGGAGCTGATGATCGCCTTTGCGGTGACCGATACGGGGATCGGAATTTCCGAGGAGAAGCAGGAGTTCATCTTCGATGCTTTCCGACAAGCGGACGGTACAACGAGCCGTAAATATGGAGGAACGGGGCTCGGGCTGTCCATCAGCCGGGAGCTGGCCCGACTGCTCGGGGGAACCATTACCCTGGAGAGTGAGGAAGGACGCGGCAGCACCTTCATCCTGTATTTGCCAGTCTCGTCCTCGAGATTGCCCGCATCGGGGCATGAGGATATCGTCGACAGCATGATCAGAGAAGTGGCGATCTCGCGCGGCCATGCGGAGACTTCCGACTTGCCCGCCGAATTAATCATCCCGCAGGTAGAGCTATCGGATCCGAAATTGCTGAATTCCCCGGACGTTGAAGATGACCGCGAACGCATCGAGCCGAACGACAAGGTGCTGCTGGTCATTGAGGATGATGTTCATTTCGTGAAGATCATTATGGATATGGCTCGTCAGCGGGGATTCAAAACGATTGCGGCCCTGCGCGGAGATCAGGGGCTGGCGCTGGCCCGCATGCACAAACCGGATGCCATCATTCTCGACATTCAGCTGCCGGTGGTGGACGGTTGGACCGTTCTGAACCGGTTGAAGGAAAATCTGGAGACCCGGCACATTCCGGTGCATGTTATGTCCGTAATCGATGAATCCTGGCAAGGCCTGACCATGGGGGCTATGGCCTATCTCAAAAAGCCGGTCAGTAAGGAAAATCTGGAGGAGGCGTTTACCCACATCCAATCCTTCCTCGACAAGAAGATCAAAAACCTGCTGATCGTAGAAGACGATAAGGAATTGCTTCGCAGCCTCGTGGAGCTTATTGGCTACGAGGATGTGGAAATCACGGCGATTTCCAGCGGGAAAGAAGCTCTGGAGAAGCTGCAAGGCTGCCGTTATGACTGTATGGTTCTGGATATCGGCTTGTCGGACATCTCCGGGTTCGAGCTGCTGGAGGAGATTCGCGGCCAAGAGCGGCTGAAGGACTTGCCGATCATTATCTATACGGGCAAGGAACTGGATAAAGCGGATGAAATCCGACTGAAGCAATATTCGGAATCGATCATTATCAAAAACGTCAAGTCGCCGGAAAGACTGCTCGATGAAACCTCCTTATTCCTGCATCGGGTAGAGGCCAACTTGCCGGAGGACAAGAGGCAGATGCTCGAGAAGCTTCACAATAACGAGAGTGCCTTCGAGGGCAAGAGCATTCTGCTGGTCGATGACGATATTCGGAACGTATTCGCTCTATCCAGCGTTCTCGAAGCGTTCCATATGAATGTGACCTTTGCTGAGAATGGCATCGAGGCGCTGCAGGTTCTGGAATCCAATGCCGAAATCGATCTGGTGCTGATGGATATCATGATGCCGGAAATGGACGGCTACGAAACGATAAGACGGATCCGCAGCCAGCCCCGGTTCGAGAAGCTGCCGATCATCGCGCTGACCGCAAAGGCGATGAGAGAGGATCGGAATAAGTGCATTGAAGCGGGAGCATCGGATTATATTACCAAGCCGATCAATACCGATCAGCTGTTATCCTTGCTAAAGGTGTGGTTGTACGGATGAGAGGGCGTGAATTCATTCTGCAGAAGCATTCTCCAAGTGATTGGTCATCGGGGGCAGAACGATCGATGAGCCATCCGGACCTTCAGGATAATCGGGAACGAATTGAGATCGAGCTGCTGTTGGAAGGGATTTACAAGCTTTATGGGTACGATTTTCGTAACTACGCCTATAATTCCTTGCGCCGGAGGATTTGGCACCAGGTTCAGGCCATGAAGCTGGGGTCCATCTCCGCCCTGCAAGAGAAAGTGCTGCATGACCCGGCCTCTATGAGGCAGCTGGTGAAGAGCATAATGATCCATGTGACCGAGATGTACCGCGATCCCTCCTTATTTTTAGCCTTCCGGGAGAAGGTGGTTCCTCTTCTGCATACGTACCCTTTTATCCGGATATGGCATGCGGGCTGCTCCACGGGGGAGGAAGTGTTCTCCATGGCTGTTCTTCTTCACGAGGAGGGATTGTATCACAAGTCGAGAATCTACGCGACGGACGTCAGCGAAGATATAGTCAATCAGGCCAGAACAGGGACCTTCCCGCTCAGCAAAATGCAGAGCTATACGAAAAATTATATGCTGGCCGGCGGAACCGGCGCTTTCTCGCAATATTACTCGGCTTCGGGGAGCAAGGTCACCTTTCACCCGTTCTTGAAGGAAAACATCGTGTTCGCCCGGCATAATCTGGTGACCGACCGCTCGTTTAACGAGTTTCACGTCATTTTTTGCCGTAATGTACTCATTTATTTTAATAAATCGCTGCAGGATCACGTTCACCATCTGTTCTACGAAAGTCTGGCTCCTCTGGGAGTGCTGGCTCTCGGCAATCGGGAGTCGATCAATTTCTCGAGGCATGCCGACGGCTACGAAGCGCTTGACTGCCGCGAAAGGCTCTACCGGAAGATCAGGTAGTATTGGCCAAGCGGTTTTGCTGCGCATGGAGAAATATTTATTATCTATCATTTAAGGCCCGGCCGATCCAGATTAATAAGTTCTGGGACTCCCCGCAAAGTACTCGGAATACGCTACGAAGGCATGTGGGGTTATTTACCCGGTCAGGCATAGACCAACCGATACAGGAGGAAGCCGATGGAATATACGGATCCCATCAACATATTGCTGGTGGATGACCATCCCGAGAATTTGCTCGCCCTGGAGGCGGTGCTTGCCGAGGAAAACTATAATTTGGTTCGTGCAAATTCGGGGGAAGAGGCCCTTCGCTGTCTCCTGAAGCAGGAGTTTGCCGTTATTGTCATGGACGTGCAGATGCCGGGCATGGATGGCTTTGAAACGGCGCGCTTTATTAAAGCCCGGGACCGGTCCAAGGATATACCGATCATTTTTATTACGGCGACGAGCAAGGAAGCGGAGCATTTTTTTACAGGGTATTCCGTTGGAGCGATTGACTATATGGTCAAGCCGTTCATTCCCCAGACTCTGAAATCGAAAATCGAGGGCTTCGTCAATTTGTTTATCAGCAGCAAAAAGCTGCAAAAACAGGCCAAATTGTTGGAGGAGCAGACGAAGAAGCTGGAGAAGGCCAATAAGGAGCTGCTGCTGACAACGCTCAGCCTGACGAGGGCGGAGGCTCAGGCCAGAATGATCGGGGAGACGTCGATTGATGCCATGTTTACCTTCGATGCCCAAGGCACCATCCTGACGGTTAACCCTGCCGCCATCAGCATGTTCGGCTACACGGAGGATGAGCTGGTTGGCGAGAACGTTACGCTGCTTATACCCGATTTGCGGGCATTGGAGAACAAGGAGCGGAACGGGGAGGGAGAAGGCCGCTACGTAACGGGGAAGATCAGTGAGATGAAGCTGCGGAACAAACAGGGCTCTGCCTTCCCCGCGGAAATCCAGATCGGCGAAGCTTACATCGGATCGGATCGTCTGTTTGCCTGCACGGTCAGCGACATAACAGAACGGAAGAAGGCGGAGCAGGAGCTGCTGGCGGCGAAGGAGGCGGCGGAGATTGCGTCTCGGGTCAAATCGGAATTTCTGGCGACGATGAGCCACGAAATTCGGACTCCGCTTAACGGCGTGATCGGGGTGACCGATCTGCTGATGCAGACGGACCTTAATCCGGAGCAGCGGGAGCTGACGGAGATTATCCGCAAGAGCGGGGACGCCTTGCTGGCGGTCATTAACGACATTCTTGATTTCTCCAAGATTGAGAGCGGCAAGATGGAGCTGGAAGAGGAGCCCTTCGAATTGCGGAGCTGTCTGGAAGAAACCTTTAATTTATTTATGGCCCACAAGAAGCAGTTGGAAATGGAGTACCGGGTCGATCCCGAGCTTCCGCAATATTTGTTGGGCGATGTTACCCGGCTGCGGCAAATTCTGATGAATCTCGTTGGCAATGCGGTCAAGTTTACCGAGCAGGGTGGGGTATACGTCTACGCTAACAAGCTGGGAGAGGAGGATGGGCGGCTGGAGATCGAATTTGTCGTCAAGGATACCGGAATCGGGATCGTGGAGAGCAAACGCAGCCAGTTATTCCAGCCCTTCTCCCAGTTGGACTCGTCCATGACCCGTAAGTATGGGGGGACCGGCTTGGGCCTGGCCATATGCAAAAAGCTGGTGGAGCTTATGGGCGGCTCCATTCGGATCGAATCCGGCGATGGCCCGGGGGCGGTATTTATTTTTACGGTCAAGGTTTGTCCATTCGACCTGACAGACATGAAGCGCTCCTATTAGAAGAGAATTTTCGCACGGATCGCAATCGCGGTCTTGGCACCGGTTATTGGGACGGGAGTATTGCGATGGGAGCGGCTGGATCAGCTACTTGATCAGGGATTCCGCTCCGTTTATGTAAATCTCGGTTCCCGTAATATGAGAAGCCATTCTTGTCTGTTGAAGAGGCAGAATTGTGAGTCATCATACATTCCTCCTGTTTCAGGTTATAGCGTCCTATTAGCCGGTGAAAGGTGAAAGTAATTATCTAAGTTGATTATAGGATTGTTGCAGCGCCCAGCCAATGATGGCGGAGGCGCTTTTTCATTAGACGGAGATCTATTCATATTCGACGCAGGGAGTTTGGACAGACCTGTTCTGGACAATAATGGAATAATGAACTAACGCTGCAGGCCTTACGGCTAATGATCAAGGAGGATTATGAATCATGCTCGGAATATTATTAGCGGCATTATTCCTTGTTGCACATGTCTATGAAACGGTATGGGTTTATCGGGACACTCTGAAATATAAGGGACCCGGGGCAGCTGTGGAATCAGCCCTGCTCGTTTTTCTGCTGCCGGTGGTCGGGTTAATCTTTCTAATGTCCGCGGCTGAGAGCGCGCAGAGGAAATCCGCTTCTGATATGCCGTCCGACGGGACGCCGGAAACTCTTTAGTCATTACTGAGCAAGGCCGCGGGGAAAGTCCACCGCGGTTTTTTCCATTTAACGGCGGCCTATTCTGGTTCTGACCAACAGTCTTCCGGTTTCATCCTCCCGGCTATTTTTCGGCTCAAGTTCTATAAACCTATTCCTCGCTCCGCAAGCTTTTGACTAATATCCCCTTTGCTCAGGCTGCCCCGAAATTGAAGGCGATACTGATTACCCTTCCTTTAGCGGAATGACTATCCAAGAACAACCGTCAATGAGGGGAGGATATTTAACGGTTCGGTTCTGCCGGGAATGGCTCACCATCCTGAGGCTCGCATCATTTCGCCCATCATCCGATATCTTTCTGACGAATAGGGATAGTAAAACAATAGAATTTAGGTTTGCCCATTCGCCCATTCGCCAAGTGAGGAAAATTGATCATCGCTCCACTAAGTCGGGCCGTCCCGAAAAAACCGCCTCCCCTTAAATCCCCCGGCAGTTAGCCACATCCGAATCGTGTTAGCATGCACTGTTCACCCGATTCGTTGCTTGAAGCTTCGGAGCTGCCTTCCTTCGAGCGGACTGGATGGTTATTATAGTCAATAACTGGTAAAGGTTTCTTTGGCGTGGGCCGGATTCGCAAAAAAGATCAAGTCTTAGCCTGAATGAACATGATAAGCTATGAACCATAGGAGGGGGGAGCTGTGGGTGGTCTATGACGAGCATGTCCGGGCGGTCAAGCGATCCATCCGTTATATAGAAGAGCATCTCAAGGGCGACTTGTCTTTGGAGAAAGTGGCCGATCAGGCGGCCTTTTCGATGTATCATTTCCACAGGATGTTTCAGGCCTATGTCGGAGATACCCTTGCAGACTATATCCGCAAGAGGAGACTGGCCTGCGCCGCCGGGGAATTGCTCAGCACCGAGAGACGAATTCTGGACATTGCTTTGGAGTACCAATTCGAGTCTCAGGAGGTTTTCACCCGGGCGTTCAAGAGGGTCTATTATATGACGCCGGGCCAGTATCGAAAATATGTTCAAACCTTACTCACGAGAAAGGAGAGACGGGGACAAATGGAACCGATCAAGCAGGAGCCGTACGGATGGAAGCTGACAGGCACTCATCCGCATCTTTATACAATGGGGGTTGATAGGCTGGTAACCCATCAAGGGCGGGCATCCGGATATTTAATGTCCGAATCCGAGCAGTTGGAAGGCTTCGCTACTATGATGCAGATGTTTAAGGCTGACCGCTACTTGGGCAAAAGATTGAGATTGACCGGCTTCGTCAAGTCCGATGACGTGAAGGGCTGGGCGGGCTTATGGATGAGAATAGACGGTGCGGACGAGGATATGCTCGGCTTCGACAATATGGGGAATCGCCCGATTGGAGGAACCACACCCTGGAGCCAGTACAGTATTGTATTGGACGTTCCAAAGAGCAGCAAAGAAATAGCAATCGGCGTGTTGTTGTACGGGCCGGGGAAAATTTGGGTCGATAGTTTGCGGCTTGATGAAGTCGACGAGAAGATCCCGACGACAAATATTGACCTGATGGAAGAAATTCCGGAAGAACCCGTCAATTTGAGCTTTGATGAAGCACCGGAGGACCAATGACGCGAAGCATATCGGGAGTCGATAAGCGTTCCAAAGCAAAGCTGCTAAGCCGCTGCCCGTTTAACTTGCGAATCATCTTGACATCTCATTCACATAGATTTATATTATAATCACATACTTAAAGGTTAATGAATATAACATTATGTGTCCGGGATATGAGGTTGGAAAGCATGATTACCCATGATCAAATCAGGGAAGCGGCCAGGAAGCTTGCTTCCGGCAAGGCATATGACAAAATAACGTTTGCGGATGTCGCGGCCGCTGCCGGAGTCCATTGGACATCCGTCAGACGATGCTTCGGCGGCAAGGAGCAAATGAGAAAATGGCTGGCAGACATTCAGGAGGAGGACGGGGCCGGATTCGCGGATACCCGCTCACGGATTTTGGATGCTGCTGCCGAAGTGTTCACCCGATCGGGATTCGCCGGGGCGACCCTGGATCAGGTAGCGGCCGCGGCGGATATGACCAAAGGGGCCGTGTACTGGCATTTCTCGGGCAAGCATGAGCTGTTTCTGGAGCTGTGCGAACGAAGCCTGGCTGCGCAGCTCAGAGTCCTGCCGGCACAGGCCCATTCCGCCCTCGCTTCGGAGGACCCGATTGAGTCTATAGCCTTATGGTTGATGTCGCAATTGGAGTGCGGACATTCCGGCAAGGATGAGCAGGACCCTTCCATGTTATTTTTTGAATTCGTTGTCTCAAGCCGTGATCCTTCGGTAAGGGAGATGCTGAACCAAGCATACAGCAGCATTATCGAGGGGACGAGCGCCATATTTCAGGAGATGCAGGATAACGGTTTGTTGAAGAGGAATATAGCTCCGCAGGCTCTGGCAACTCTGTTCCAGGCTCTTATTTACGGCATGCAGCTAACTAGAATTATTGACCGGAATCCGGACCGCTTGCGTTCCGGTGTAACGGCCGCTTCTCAGGTTCTGTGGCAAGGACTGGAGCCGGAATCGGGCTCGTGATGAAGCCCGTATTATTACGGGTTTTTGTTTGAAATTAACATACCTATGAGTATGTTAATCGAATATTTAACAGTATGTATTTTTGGCGAAAGGAGGGAATTGAATGCTTTAAATAGACTTGCCAAAGGTTGTAACTGTATGT
The DNA here is from genome assembly GCF_042677205.1 of Paenibacillus residui. NCBI lineage: Bacteria > Bacillati > Bacillota > Bacilli > Caryophanales > Paenibacillaceae > Paenibacillus > Paenibacillus residui. The sequence goes on along the minus strand of NZ_JBHTIU010000031.1, from coordinate 116,900 downwards.
CCTTGGACAAGGACGGCGACAGTCGTTTCTTCTGGATTACCCATTCCCAATCTCAGAAAGGAAGGATCACTGTGGTATGGATATTAACGGGCATCGGTCTGTTGGCGGCAGCCGCTTTGATGGGATATAGCCGGCAGCGGGTTCGGCGGGCCGAGTCGGAATTTCCTCCGACAGGGGAATTTGTTACGGTCGAAGGGATTCGGCTTCATTATAACAGCAAAGGCCGGGGCCGGCCTATCGTATGCCTGCACGGGGGGATGCTGTCGTCCGCTGATTATTCGGGTGTCATGGAGCTGGCGTCCTCTCAATACAGGGTGCTGGTATTCGACCGGCCCGGATACGGATATAGCGAGCGTCCCGGCAAAGGGATAATGACGCCGCAAAACCAGGCGAGGCTTCTCCATGAAGCGTTGAAGAAGCTGGGCGCAACAGAGCCTATTCTCGTCGGGCATTCCTGGAGCGGTTTGCTCGTGCTGTCTTATGCGCTGCAATATTCCGATGAGCTTGCCGGAATCGTTCTGCTGGCTCCCGGAGCCTATGGGGGTAAGGCTTATCCCGCGGGTATCGCCGACCGGATACTCAATGCGCTCGTTCTCTCTCCCTTCGTAGGCAAGCTGCTTCTCCATACTCTGCTAGTCCCGCTCGGAGGTCTGGCGGTCAAACCGGTGACCGATGCCACCTTTGCCCCGGACCCTGTTCCGCACGATTATCGCAGGCTGGCGCAGGCGGTCTGGCCCCGGCCGGCACAGATCCGGGCGAACCGGGAGGATATCGAAGGCTTTATCCGGAATGCGGATGCCGTCAGCAGCAGATACGGGGAACTGCGGCTTCCTGTTGTTATAGCGGTCGGTGACTCGGACCCGTTCCGTCCCGAGCTGCAGGCTTACAGGCTGCATCGAGAGATCCCCCACTCCAAGCTGCTGAAGATCGAGCACACCGGCCATATGATTCCGCAGGCAAGGCCTGAGGCCGTTCTGCAGGCACTGAATCTGCTGGAGAAAGAAATAGCTGCGAGAGAAGGCCAGACAGGGCCGCGAACGGCTAACGGTTGAGTCCCGGCGCCGCTTGGTCGTATCCTTGACGCAGGCTGTCGGCACAGCCGGTCCACCGGCACAATAAAACAGGCGGTGAGGTCCGCCTGTTTTATTGGTTGGTCCGAAATTCACCGGAACTACGGATGAATTTCGGTTATTTCAAAAACGCATCCAGCATCCATTTATGCTTCTGCAGTGAGCCTTGGATGGCAATCATCATGTCTCCGGACGGCTCGTCCCCTTCTTCTTCGGCCGCTTTGATGCCTTCCTGCAGCTCGTTGATCATCGTCGCAAAATCCTGGGATACGGTGCGGATCATATCGGTCGGCGACTCGGAGCCGGTTGCTTCCTTGATGGAGGATAGCTCCAGGCTTTCCTTTAATGTAGCTACCGGCCTTTTGCCCAAAGACAGCAGTCGCTCAGCCAAATCGTCCAAATACTGGGCGGCCTCGTCATAAAGCTCTTCCAGTTTGACATGGAGGGTGAAGAAATGGTCTCCTGTAATATACCAATGGTAATTGTGCAGCTTCATGTACATCACCGACCAGTTGGCAACTTGCTGGTTCAGTACCGTCGTTACGGATGTCATCGTTTTTGGCATCTTTGTACCTCCTTGATAAGCTATATTGAACTTGCTTGACTGTTCTTTATTTACCCCAAAAACCGGTTTTTTAACCAAACCAGGAATCTTTAAGTTCTTTATTCGTGTTAATAAGATTGCGGGCTGCTGTCCCTTTTTACCAAAATTTCTTAAATAAAAAGAATGGCATGAAGAGTGAGAATGATTGACGAACCAGCTATAATTGAAAAGGAGGAAGAAGGCAGAAAATTACTATAAAAATTTACAGCCGCCCTGTTTCAAGCGACGTGAAATTCGTGTATATAATTATTGTCGGATTGTTTTGACGAAGGGAAATTTTTCAAGTGCATTAAGATGAAAAGTGTGGGGAAACAAAACTTCTAGCGGCATGGGAGGAAAACAGGCATGTATCCAGAGAAGAAGTTTAACATTTACAAGGAAGTGATGGCGGACGAAATCGTGGTGTACCTTAGCGGAGAATTGGATTTATCGGTAGCTGCGGAGATGCGTTCCGATCTGGAGCCGTTCATTAATCAGACCAAAAGAGCACTAACATTAAATCTTAAAGATTTAAAATATATCGACAGCACCGGCATAGGAATTCTGGTTTCCATCTTAAAAACCCGGGATGCGCTGCAAGCTCCTTTCGGAGTGGAGGAAATCCCGCCGAAAATTAATCGGTTGTTCGATATTACGGGAATTTCACAATATATTCACCCGATAGAGGGATCATCGGAAAGGAAAGAAGAAATCATATGAGCGACTTCCAAAATCACAGCGTCAGTTTAAAAGTTCCGGCAGACGCGGAATTTATAGACATTGTCCGGCTCACCCTGTACGGAATTGCATCAAAATGGGGATTTTCTTACGAAGAAATCGAGGACATGAAGGTGGCTGTGGCCGAAGCCTGCAATAATGCTGTTCTGCATGCCTATCAGGGAGAAGAGAAGGGGCAGATGGAAATCAGGTTTGAAATGCGGGAAGACGGCATTCGAATCAGCGTCAAGGACGAAGGAAGCAGCTTTGACTATGAGCAGAAAGAAAGCCAGGCCGAATCTCTGCATGACAAACCGTTAAGCGAAGTTAGCGAAGGGGGCTTGGGCATCTTTATGATGCAAGCACTCATGGATGAGGTCCAGGTGCATACACAATCCGGAACGGAGGTTATACTGACCAAATTTCTCCAAAGGAAAGAGGAATTGGCATGAAGCCAGAGCAAGCCACGCAAGACCCCAACAATAAAATAGCGGCTATACTTCAATACCAGCAGACGGAAGACAACGAGATAGCGACTGACCTGCTGCTCCATTACGAGCCTATTGTCAAGATGGCCGCCGGGAAAATGTCCCGGAACCGCCCCGACCTGTATGAGGATTTGTATCAGGTTGGGCAGATGGCTTTGCTGCGACTTTTCAAGCAGTACGACAGCACGCTCGGGATCCAATTTGAAGCCTATGCGATGAAGAGTCTGATCGGACATATGAAAAATTATTTAAGAGACAAGTCGTGGTACATTCAAGTTCCCCGGCGGATTAAGGAAAAAGGGCTGATGATTCAACAGGCGGTTGATGAGTTGACTATGAAGCTGGAGCGATCCCCGAACGTAGATGAAATTGCGGAATACTTGGAGCTGACGACGGAGGAGACGATTGAGGTGCTGGCCGGAAGGGAATGCTATAATTACGTTTCGTTGGATACTCCTCTGGCTAACGATGAAGGAAGCGCAACCATCGGTGATTTGATAGGCAGTGATGCGGACGACTTCGGAATGGTCGAGAAAAGGCTGGATCTGAACGAAGCGCTGCTTCTTCTGAAGGAAGAAGAGAAGAAGGTGCTGATGCTCGTCTTTAACGAAGGGCAATCGCAGAGGAGTATCGCCCAGGTGCTGGGAATCTCCCAGATGAGCGTATCCCGCATTCAGAAGAGAGCGATAGAAAAGCTGAAACAATATTTGAACGGACATCAATCATTGGTGGACAAGTAACAAGACACGTCATGGGGGAATGGCGTGTTTTGTGTTTTTTTGCACTGTTGTGGGGATTTACAGAGTTCCCTGCATGCGACTGCAGAGAAAAATGGGTGAAACAGATTCGACGAAATCGATTATAATGGGGATAAGGCTTTCAAGGATCCGATAAATACCGATAAATACTATTCATTCTGTCTATAATAGGAATAAAAATCCGGATCTGGCAAAAGGGCCGGTTAAGAAAGGATGTTGCTTCAATGGGCGTTAAATTCGGCCGAGAGTATGAGGAGATTATTGAAGAATTGACCGGAGCCATGTCCGGTGTAAGAAACTGCAACGAGCTGTTCGAGATGAGCGAAGAGGATTGGCGGGAGATGGACGAGCAGGAGCGGAAGGATTGTATAACGACATTAGCCGATGATATTTTTTATGGCTTGGGCGCGGAGCCGACGATGAGCTTCGGTTCCTGTCAAATTGTCTACGACCGGGACAATCACCTGATCAAAATTGCCGCAGAGGAAAAGGTCGTTCATATTATCCGGTTAATTTAACCGTTTACCGGGATGAGAAAAAGGAAGCCTAGTCTTCCTTGCTGCGGATGACCAGAAGCTTCCCTTCGGTAAGTGTAATGCGACCGGTATCAGCGGTCAGCACATTGCTGATTCCTAACGACTGGCCGGTCTTAAGCTGCGCGTCACACAGCGGGTACAGAAACCCTTCGAGGGTGATGCCTCTTACTTCTTCTGTGAAAGGAATAAGGGAAAGATAGGCGTATTCATTGCGATGGACAATCCATTCATCGTCTATAAGCGTGATTTCGTTATATGCATCCACGATTTTGCAAGGAACGCGGGCTTCCAGCCCTTTGGCCAGCAGTTGAAGGTTGGCCATGGAATGGTCAAGACGGGAACCCATGACGCCGACCAGGACGATTTCTTGCGGGTGAAGAGCCAGCGCTTCGTTGAAAGCCATCTCCGTATCGGTATAATCCTTCATGACCGGATCACATTCTACCCAGCGTTTGCTTGATTCACGGATCCGTCCGATCTCTTCGGGGCGAACGGAATCGAAATCGCCGATCGCCAGATCCGGGCTGTACCCATGCTGTACCAGGAAGGCCGCTCCCCGGTCTGCTCCAATCAGAATGTCTCCGCGTCCAATCTCGCGAAGGGCCCAGTCCCCCAAGCTTCCGCCGCTTACGATAACAACAATTCCGCCTGTCTTAGAAGATATGGCGTTCACAGCGCACCTCCTTCTGACCTTGATTTTCACTGAAACTAACGTATCATACGAAGGAAGACTTGAAAAGTGCCAATAAGGCTGGAGAGAGTGTTCCCGCTTTATTGCAGGCTGGACACCACTTAGAAAGATTAAGCTTGATAATATATACGAGTTGTTGTATGGTTATTACCAAGTCGCATTATTCCAATTGAATAAATGGGAATAGGTGCTTGTAGGCTATGCCTTGCAAGCTTAAAAGGGAATTCGGTGTAAGTCCGAAGCGGTCCCGCCACTGTAACAAGGAAGTCGCAGCAAGAACGCCACTGGTCGACAGACCGGGAAGGCAGCTTGTGATGATGATCTTGAAGCCAGGAGACCTGCCTGTTCCAACAACACTAAATGAAACCTACGGGAGATAGGCGGGTGTTAATTAATGTCCAGTTACCTGACATAGCTGGGACATTTTCGCCATTCATTCTTTTTCATTTAGGCGGGAATGTCCTTTTTTTGTTGCATGGATACGCGTTAGAAGGGATTTGAAAGTGAGAGAGGAGAAGAAGACGATGAATACGGAGAAGAGAAATGGGCTGACCAGCGGAAACCTCGGTTATCCGCGGATTGGCGAAAACAGGGAATGGAAGAAGCAGTTGGAGGCGTATTGGGGAGGCAAGCTGGAACAGGAAGAGCTGCTGGCTTCGATGAAGGAGATCCGTCTTAACCACTTGCGCAAGCAGCGGGAAGCCGGGCTGGATTGGATTCCGGTTGCCGATTTTACTTTATACGACACTATGCTGGATACCGCCGCCATGTTTGGGCTTGTGCCGGACCGGTTCGATTACACGGGGGGCCCCGTTCCGCTGGAAACTTATTTTGCCATGGCACGGGGCAACCGTTCGGCGGCAGCTTGCGAAATGACGAAGTGGTTCACTACAAACTATCATTACATCGTCCCGGAATTCGGCGAGCGCACACCTTCGCTTGTAGATAACCGGATTCTTGCCCTCTATAAGGAAGCGAAGGAAGAGCTGGGCATCGAAGGCCGGCCGGTTCTGATCGGTCCCTATACCTTCCTGAAGCTGTCCAAGGGATATGACCGCACTCGATTCCAGGAGGTTATGCAGAGCCTGCTACCGGCGTATGCCCAGCTTCTGCAGGAGCTGGAGCAGGAAGGAGTGCAGTGGCTGCAGATGGATGAACCGGCCTTGGTTATGTCGGTGACGGACGAGGAAATGCAGGCCGTTCGGGATAGCTACCATTATCTTCATTCGGCGGCGCCCCGGTTGAAGCTTCTGCTGCAAACCTACTTCGATTCCGCCGAGCGTTACTCGGAATTGGTGGCCTTGCCGGTACAGGCGATCGGACTGGATCTGGTATCCGGCCGCACCCGGCATTTGGACGCTCTAGAGCAATATGGATTCCCGGAGGATAAGCTTCTCGCTGCGGGTGTTGTAGATGGCCGGAATATATGGCGCACCGATTTGGATGACCGGCTGCAGCTGCTGGAATCCATCGCCCGCAAGGTGCCTTACGAGCGGATGATCATCCAGCCGTCCTGCAGCCTGATGCATGTGCCGATCAGCCTGGCGGCAGAGACGGCGCTGCCCCCGGAGCTGAGGAATGCGCTGGCCTTCGCCGATGAGAAGCTGGAGGAAATTGCGCTTCTGGCAAAAGCGATATGTCTGGGGGCGGAGCAGGAAGAGGTGAAGACTCGATTGCAAGCGAGCCGTGAGGCTCTGCGGGCATTGAAGGCATCGCCTCTGAGAGCGGCTCGGGCCGGTCAGCCGGCGGAGGCGATTCTTGCAGCGAAGACAAGGACGCCGTTCGCGGAACGCCGGAAGGAGCAGCAGAAGGCTTTTAATCTGCCGCTTCTGCCGACGACTACGATCGGCAGCTTCCCCCAGACGGCGGAGGTTCGCAGGGGAAGACGGCTGTGGCGCAAAGGTGAGTGGACGAAGGAGCAGTACGACCGGTTTATCCGTGAACAGATTCGCGAATGGATAGCCATTCAGGAGGAGATTGGCCTGGATGTGCTCGTACACGGGGAGTTCGAACGAACCGATATGGTGGAATTTTTCGGCGAGAAGCTGGCCGGCTTCGCCTTCACCGTCAACGGCTGGGTTCAATCCTACGGCTCGCGCTGTGTGAAGCCCCCGATTATCTGGGGCAATGTCGATTTCGAGGCGCCTATGACGGTGGAAGAGACGGTCTACGCCCAATCTCTAACCTCCAAGCCGGTTAAAGGTATGCTGACGGGGCCGGTGACCGTGTTGAACTGGTCCTTCGTGCGTGACGATATTCCGCGCAAGGAGGTAGCCGAACAGCTGGCATTAGCTTTGAGGAGAGAGGTCGAAAGTCTGGAACAGGCCGGCATACGCATGATCCAGGTCGACGAGCCAGCACTCCGCGAAGGGCTGCCGCTTAAGGAAGAAGACCGCGAGGAATATTTGGAATGGGCAGTGGGGGCATTCCGGCTGGCGACATCCGGAGTGAAGGACAGCACTCAGATTCATACCCATATGTGTTACTGCGAATTCAGCGATCTGATCGATGCTATCCGCCAGTTGGACGCTGATGTGATCTCTATCGAAACCTCACGCAGCCACGGAGAGCTTCTCGAAGCGTTCGAGACCGACACATATGATAAAGGAATAGGGCTGGGCGTCTACGACATCCACAGTCCCAGGGTGCCATCCGTTGACGAAATGACCGGCCTGATTGAGAAAGCTCTGCGGGTGCTGCCCGCTTCGCTGTTCTGGATCAACCCGGATTGCGGGCTGAAAACCCGGGCCAAGGAAGAGACGGTCCAATCCCTGAAGCATATGGTTCAGGCGGCCCGCCAAGCCCGCGAAGCTTTGTAGCCTATTTCATTATTGCGCTGCCGTTCCAGCCGTCGGCATCAGAAAAATAACGAAGTCTTCGAAGGTGCTTCGAAGACTTCAACGGCTTTTATCAGCAGCGAGCAGCGGGCTGGTCCACAAATTATTCTCCCATGCCTTTGGCAGCTATCCCTTTCGCTCAGTCAGATGTGCGGCAATCTATACTTTGTTCTCCCGTCCATTTGACTGTTATCCCTTTCGCTCAGAAAGATGTGGCTCCCATCCCCACACCGCTATGCCGGTCGGACTTTATTTAGGCCGGGAAAGCAGCCGCAATTTGCATAAAATCATAAGATTGATGGTCGCCTGCTCTTTACACTCCGAGTCGACTCAATTACTTTTTCTGAGTTGAAGGGATAACAGTCCAAAGGATGGCAGCAAAGATATATGCACCTGAATTGTAGAATGTGGTTAAAATACGTGGAAAAACGGCACGTAGAACCGAGTTTTTTTGCTTAGCTGTAGGTTTTCCGGTAAGTTTTAGTCTTTGCCCTTAGAGGAGCAAACTAGTTGTATGATTTCCGTTAGACGATTATGACGCCGGGCCCTGTTATTTAAAAAAATCATTCACTTTATTTTCATCTTCAAAGTATTTCTGAGTGAATTTACTGAGTTCATCTTCGCTTTTAAATTCGCTTAAATCTTTTCCGTACCAGGATTCTAATGATTCCCTCGTCACCCTATATTCTTTTTCAACGAATTTAAAATCAACCCAATCCGCATTTTTAACCAACGCAAATATAAATGTAGCATTGTATAACGCAAGCTCTTTGTAGTCCGCTGCTATTTGATCTGTTGTTTCTGCAGGCACATAATTCAAAACAATTCCATAAGGCGGTTCTGTCGTTTTCAGTTCCAACTCACTTATTTGTTCGCCTGTTGGACTTGGTAACTGTTTAGTAATATTGCCAACTGCACTGTTATCGCCAACGTAAGAATCTTTATATTGGAATAGATCTTCGTTTACGACGCCATTGGAATTAGAATTACATCCACTTAGGAAAAGAAATACCAATAATGAGATGAAGAATCCGGTTGTTATTTTTCGCATCAATTAATCCTCCTTAAAAATCGCCAGGCCTGACTACCGAGCCCCCTTATTAACATTGTCTGCTTCGTTGTTTGTACAAGGGCTGAATAATATTTTGGGTCAGGGGAAACAATCCGAAGTTATTTGTCATGTCAAATCCAATTGATATTTTCAAATATCATCTAAATAGTCTAACAGAACGTGTGTCAAAAAAACAGTTATTGTGCGGAAGGGCGAATTTTCGAAATGCTTACGCTCGAAAATCGTTTTTTTTGAAACATAATGTCGGGTAACACGTATTAATTTACAAGAAACGATCAACGACCCGCATAATATGTTCTGGAAAGAAGGGTTGATTATGCTGGAATTGTACTGGGGCTGCCTAATCTTCGGGCTGCTGTTTGCCCTCGTGACCGTTCTGCTGGGTGATGTGATGAGCCACGCTCTGGATGGACTGCTGGATTTCCTGTCGGTTGATTTTCTGCAGCCGATGGTGATTGCCGGGGGCGTAACCATCTTCGGAGGAGCGGGCATTCTGCTTACCCGGTATACCGGATGGGCGGTCTGGGCCGTATTGGCGCTGGCCGTTGGACTGGCGATTCTCGGAGGAGCGGTTATCTACCTCTTCTATGTGAAGCCTATGAACGAAAGTGAAAACTCCATAGGGTATTCCATTTACGATCTGAAAGGAAGTGTTGGCGAGGCTATCATTTCCATTCCGAAGGATGGATACGGGGAAGTCGTTCTTAAGGTAGGAGCCGGCGTAAGCAATCATACAGCAGCGAGCTTCGACGGAGAGTCCATTCCGGCAGGGGAGAAAATAGTTGTTGTGGAGGTGAAGGAGAGAACGCTGTTTGTTTCCCGATTTGACGCTTAACCATCCAGATGAGAGGAGAAGAAGCTATGGAGAATCTTCCAGATTTCTTAGTAATACCGGGTATTATTTTGGCGGTTATTGTTATTCTCGGACTCGCTTTCTGGGCCCGGTACAAAACGGTAGGACCCGATCAGGCGATGATTGTAACAGGGTCTTTCCTCGGATCCAAAAACATTCAGATAGATGAATCCGGGCGCAAGCTGAAGATCGTCCGCGGCGGGGGGGCCTTCATATGGCCGGTGTTCCAGAAGGCCGAGTTCCTGTCGCTGTTGTCTCACAAGCTTGACGTATATACTCCTGAGGTATACACCGAGCAAGGAGTGCCGGTTATGGCTGACGGGGTTGCGATTATCAAGATTGGCGGTGCAATTGAAGATATTGCTACGGCAGCCGAGCAGTATATGGGCAAGCCTATCGAATCCCTTAAGGGGGAAGCTCAAGAAGTTCTCGAAGGTCATCTGCGTGCCATTCTGGGAACGATGACGGTGGAAGAGGTTTATAAGAACCGGGAGAAATTCGCCCAGCAGGTTCAAGCGGTTGCTGCTAAGGACCTGATGAAGATGGGGCTGCAAATCGTCTCCTTCACCATCAAAGATTTAAGGGATAAACACGGATATCTGGAAGCTCTCGGTAAGCCCCGGATTGCGGCGGTCAAGAGAGATGCCGATATTGCCGAGGCCGAGGCGATCCGCGACGCCCGTATCCAGAAGGCTAAAGCCTCGGAAGAAGGACAGAAGGCCGAATTGCTGCGCGATACCAATATTGCGGAGGCGGAGAAGGAACGGGACCTGAAGGTGGCCTCCTTCAAACGGGAGCAGGATACGGCCAAGGCGGAAGCCGATCAGGCTTACTTCATTCAGGAAGCGAAATCCAAGCAGGTCGCTGTGGAAGAGCAGATGAAGGTAGAGCTTGTTAAGAAAAACCGGGAAATTGATCTTCAGGAGAAGGAAATTCTCGTTCGCGAGAAGCTGTATGACGCGGAAGTGAAGAAGAAAGCCGATGCGGACCGGTATGCGGTCATCCAGGCTGCTGAAGCGGAGAAAGCGAAGAAAATGCGCGAAGCGGATGCTCTTCAATACAGAATTGAGGCGGAAGCCAAAGCGGTTGCGGAACAGAAGCGGATGGAAGGTCTTGCTATCGCTGATGCGGAGCGGGCTAAAGGTTCGGCCGAGGCCGAAGTAGTCCGGCTGAAAGGTTTCGCCGAAGCGGAAGCGAAGGAGAAGCTGGCCGAGGCGTTCCAGAAATTCGGCGAGGCGGCTGTCCTTGACATCATTGTCAAGATGCTTCCGGAGTTGGCCGGCAAAATTGCCGAACCGCTGGCTTCGATCGATAAGCTGACGGTGGTGGATACCGGCAATGGCGAGGGAGCGACCCGTGTAAGCAATTATGTGACCCAGCTTATGGCTACCGCACCGGAGATGCTGAAGGATGTCTCGGGTATTGATTTGAACCAGCTTGTTCATCAACTGACCCACAAGAAGTCGGACAGCGCAGAAACCAAGCCGGTGCTGCCGGTTTCCGAAGCTCCGAAGTTCGATATAAATCCGACGGAAGACAAGTAGAGACGGAATCATTAGAATAAATCAAGATCGACGATGTATGAAAAATAAGCAACCTTAGCCCGGTTGGATTCCGGACTAGGGTTGCTTATTGGTTTGTTGCCTAGTTTAATGTATCCAGCATCCGCAGCAGCATCACTACAGCTTCTGCCCGTGTCGTATGTTCATTCGGTGCAAATTGATTGCCGTCCCGTCCACGGATGATTCCTTCCTGTACGGCTGCGGCTGCGTATCCTTTGGCCCAGCCGGGGATGTCGGCATCGTCGGCAAAGGACGTAGAATGGTCGGACGGTAATTCTACGTTCAGTGCGCGGATAATCATGGCCGCCATCTCCACGCGGCTGATCTGCGCATCCGGACGGAAGCTGCCGTCCTCATAGCCGTTGATTATACCTGCTTGCACCGCCAGGGAAATGGCCGGCTGCGCCCAGTCGCCAATCTGATTGCGGTCGGCAAAGGCCAGAGGCTTGGCATTGCCCTCCAACTGAAGCGCCCGTGCCAGCATCAACGTAAATTCCGCCCGGCTGACCGTCTTATCCGGTTGGAAGGTATGGTCGGGATAGCCATTGATTAGGCATTGCTGGACGGCATCTTTAATATGTTTATCTGCCCAATGTCCGTTGATGTCCGTAAAATTAACATCGACGCAGGCCGGCGCTTCAATTACCGGTTCCTCAACAGTCTTCTCAACGGCGAACACTGCGAATTTGGCGAAGTGATCGACTTCCGCAGTCACTTTTCCATCGTTCGCCGTTCCGCCAACTTCAACCCATTCACGTTTATCTTCATCGAAATAGAAGATAGACGGCATTTGGTTCTCGCCAACTTTGCTTGGATCATAAGCGATTGTAAGCGTCACTGGCTTCTTGAAATTGCCTTCAACATCCTTCACGATTTCGAAGACGGGACTGACGAGCTTATATTCAGGCATAGATACGTTTAACGGGGAGTTCCATTTCCGGATCGTTAATAATAAGTCTCGATCAAACGCGCCTTCCGGAAGGATAATGGATACTTCCTCACCGAGGCTGGCTGTTCCGCTGCTGCCTGCTTTCAACGTCACCGTGCTCGATGGCGGCAGATGGACAGCGCTCCAACTTCCGGAGCTTGCTCTTACGATGACGTTAACTGCGGCTTGGATATCATCCGGATTACCAACGCCATCCGGCAATTTCAGCTTGCCTACGAACACATATGTGCCGGCTTGATGGCCGTTGTAGGCCGGGGTGCCGTTATCCCAAGTGATTGCCGCATCTGTTGTCGTTTCATCGCTTAAGGTAACCTTAACGCTCGAAGGCAGGTTCAATTCTGAGCGTTGGGTTCCATATTGGACCGAGATATCGGCAATGGCCGATACTTCTTTCACAATAATCGGCTCAGCCTTAACGATCACCCGTACTTGTGCCTGTATATTGTCCGGATTACCAACGCCATCCGGCAATTTCAATTGGCCTGCGAACACATATGTGCCGGCTTTGTGGCCGTCATAGGCCGGGGTACCGCCATCCCAAATCACGGTTGCCTTCGTCGTGGATTCATCATTCAAAGTCACCATGACACTGGAAGGCAGCTTCAAATCGGTTATTGCGGTTCCATAGTTTACAGAAATATCATCCAGTTTTTCTGCTTTCTTCGCATAGACAGGGCCGGCTTTAACAATGACACGCACTATCGCTTGAATGTTATCCGGATTGTTGACTCCTTCCGGAATATCCAATGTGCCCGAGAATACATACGTGCCCGCTTGATTGCCGTCATAAGCGGGAGTACCGCCGTCCCAAGTCACCGCGACAGCTGCTTTAGTATCGTCGTTGAATGTGATTTCGACGCTGGCAGGCAGCTTCAAATCGGCCAACACAGTTCCGTGGTCTACAAAAATGTCGGCAAGCGCGGCAGCTTCTTTAACGATAGTCTCAGTCTCCCGGGCCTTAACGATCACCCGCACTTCTGCCTGAATTTTCTTAGGATTTTCAACGCCATCCGGCAATTCCAATTGGCCTGCGAACACATAGGTGCCGGCTTTGTGGCCGTCATAGGCCGGAGTACCGCCATCCCAGGTCACTTTGAGACTTGGCTTCGTACCGTCGTTTAAGGTCACTTGAACGGTTTTTGGTAAATCCAAGCTTTCCAATGCTGTTCCATATGCTGCAGAAATGTCGGACAATTCGGCGGCTTCTTCCACAATGGCTGCTGCTGTCGCGGTTACCGTCCTTGGTTCACTGAATTCACTTTCATTATGCAATCGGTCAACCGCTGTTACCGCATAGGTATACGTCTTGCCCAAGGTCACATCCCGGTCGACATAGGAGGCCAGATCGGACTTGCGCATTGTAGTTAAAATATGAGCAGGATTATTCCTGTCCGGCACTTGATCGCCGGAAGCACGGTAGATGACATAATAGGCCGTGCTGTCATCCGTATCTGTCCAGTTCAACTGAATGCCGCTCAGAAGAGAGAACGCTTCTATAGCGGGTGCTTCAGGCGCCTCTGTTTCCAACCAGGGCATGACCGGAACGAGTGACGGGTATTTATAGACCTCGGCGATCTTATTCCTTAAATCCGGCTTTCCTATCAAATCCCTTGTCGTAAAGTGGATGCTGCCCTTTACTTGCTCGTAGTTTAAGTTATAAATCAATTGATTCGGGATCTCGTAAGGATCCGTAAAGTTAGCGTCCGAGCCTACTTTATAATCGGCATGACCGATATAAAGATGAGTATTGGCGTTATGCTCCTCAATGAGTTCACTCCACCAGTCCACCAGAATTTCATACGCCGCAGGGGCAAACCCGAAGCTCCAATAGATTTGCGGAGCAACATAGTCTATCCAGCCTCCAATAACCCACTTGCGAATATCCGCATGGAGATTATCGTAGCTTGGCTGTCCGGCGTTCGTGTTCGATCCGTCGGGATCTACGCTTTTATTACGCCATACACCGAACGGGCTAATGCCAAATTTCACGTAATTCTTTTCCTTCTTAATTTCCCGGCTCAGGTTATAGATTAGAGTATCTACATTATGCCTGCGCCAAGCATTAATATCCCCGGGATAATCCTTTCCGTACTTGTCATATGTCGCTTGGTCGGGGAAGCCTTCTCCGTCAAATCGATTCGGGTAGAAATAGTCATCGAAATGAACGCCGTCGACATCGTATTTTTTTACGACTTCCATGACGCTATCCGTTATATATTGAATGGCCTCCGGGACGCCCGGATCGTAATACAATTTGCCGCCATAGGACATGACCCAATCCGGGTTCTGGCGTGCCGGGTGGTTTTCGACTAATTTGTCCATATCCGTATTCATGCTGATCCGATACGGATTGAACCAGGCATGGAATTCAAGATTGCGCTTATGCGCTTCCTCGATCATAAACGCTAACGGATCGTACCCGGGATCCTTCCCTTGGACTCCGGTGATCCAATGGGACCAAGGAGCCAGTTCCGATGAATAGAAGGCATCGGCCGTCGGTTTCACTTGTACGACCACCGCATTCATGCCAAGCGATTGATGAAAATCGAGCAGGTCGATGAAATCCTGTTTTTGCTGCTCAGGATCGTTTGATTTGGGCCAGTCGATCCTTTCTACGGTCGAAATCCAAGCGGCCCGCAGCTCTCTTTTGGGCGGCTGAAGATCGGGATTGTTCACGACGACAGTATAAGTGGCGTTCTTGCCGCCATACTTTGCGGTAATGATGGAAATGCCCAGCGATTTTCCTTGAATCCATCCGTTTTCGTCAATGGCGGCTACACTTGGGTTGCTGGAAGTAAAGGTGACGCCCTCCTTAAGCTCAACTTCAAAAGGTTCGATATTGTAGGTTCCTATCACCTTGGCTTGTTTCGAATCGCCAATCTCCATAGCCGTAAGTCCGGTTAACTTGATACTTTGCAGGATTGGAATCGGTATTCCGACGCTAAGCTCGAGAGTATCCGATTGGTTTCTGTAGGATGCGGTTAGAGTCGTTCTCCCTATGGAATGGGCCTCTATAAGCCCATTCTCATCGATCGTTGCCACTTTCTCATCGCTGCTTGAATATGTGACTCCGGTCAGAATTCGCACAGGCTCGGACACCCCCCTGAAGGTAGCGAACAGCTCCGTTTGAGCTTGCTCAAACATCTGCAATTCGGCGGCCCCGATCAAATCAAGATGTTCCACAAACGGGTCATCATCGGTTACGATCAATTCATAGGTTGCGTCAAAAACACCATAGGACGCTGTAATGGTCGTTACCCCCTTGCTTATCGCAGTAACGGTCCCATTCTCATCCACGGTGGCGACATTTTCGTCACTGCTTGTGAACACTATCGGCCCCTGAACTAATTGAGGAGCGGTATACCCTTCACGTGTCTCGAAGACTTGTGCGGTTTGAGTTTCGCCGGTCTTCATCGGAGTCAATCCAAGCAGATCTAATCCGTATAACCCTCCCGTATCGCCGTAGAATACGCTTACACGATCGAAGTAGGCGGTTCCCGCCGTTTTATTCAGATCGTTGGTTTGTGCTATATAGATCCGGCGAAGTTTAATCGGATCTGTAAATTCCGGTTTGGTCAGCTGTTGGGGAATGTTGACGGTCACGTATTTCCATCCCTTCCAGTTAAAGCCCGAGCTTGATGTAAAGTCGGCAACATCGGCTGTCGTATTAAACTCGGCGCGAAGCCAATGTTTATTATTCCCGTCCCCATAGACCCATAGGCCCAGCTTGGTCGGCTTGCCTTCTAAAGTCCTGTAATTTGCAGTTCCAGGATCCAAGAAGTTTACATATGCTGCTGCCGTACCGCTTTCTTGAATCAGGTTATAGGATAGTTTGGCCGAATGATTGCCATAGAGAACCGGCTCCGGTCGGCTTGCCGATTCTAATTTTCCCGTGGCTCTTATAAAAGAAGCTGTGACGTTCGCATTCCCAAAATCTTCGACCACTCGAACAATAGAAGGAGCGAGTTGGCTGTATGTAGTCTTGGTGACCGATTCCTCATCGGCTGTTTGTGGCAGGCCGTATGTAGCCATAGTAACTGAATCATCATTGGTGGATGCGGAACTAGCTGCAACAAAATTGGCACCGCTTACAAAAACGGAAAGTAAAAGTACTGAAACCATAACAAGCGAGATCGTACTTTTGGTTTGATGAAACCACTTCGCCAATGCTTATTCCCTCCCCATCTTTCACTTGTGCAGTTATTAAATTTAGTTAACTGCATAAAATTGTGAAACATTATTTCACCCCTTTGTTAGAATATAGTATATAAAACGGAAGTATTCAATCGTAAATTTCAAAATTATCCAATTTCTAGAATGAAGAATTTTACATGAAACAGTCGGTTCAACACCTTCAACGTGGAGGTACAGCTTTCTAGAATGGCTGCTGATTTATTCTATAAATGTCGAAAAGAAAACCTTAATGGTGGAATAAGAAGGATTTTGTAAAATTGTGTCGAACAATGCACATATCCACTTAATCTAATCGATGCTTTAAACCCATTATCATCTGTATGAGACGGAGTCCCCGAAATGAGACGATGGAGTAAATTTATCCGAATATTCATTTTATTTGCCGGTGTGGTTTGCATTGGTTTCTTGTTCATACGGGCAGATGCTGAAATAGCAGATCGCCTTCCATTGACGGAGTGGGAGTATTACTGGGGGGATTTCCCCATTGGCTCTGATGGAGATTTACAGTGGGAGAGCAGTGCGGATCAGGAAGGAATCCACGATAGCCATTGGCTCCCCGCTCAACAGACGATGAATCTTCCCGGAAGAGGGGACTGGAATGTACTATGGCTGAGAACGACACTTCCGGCCATCTCATGGAAAGATCCGAGTCTGATTATCCAAATATATGAAAATTTCAAGGTTTACGTCAATGAACAGCTGGTATATCAGTATGGGGACGTCGATAATAGAGGCTATAACGCTTATCAAGGGACTCCGGAAAGGGTAGTGCTGCTCCCGGCGGAGCAAGAGGGTGGAACACTTTATATTAAGATATATTCCGGGTCGCCCAATATAGGAATGCTGGATTACCCCGAATTGACGGGTTATTCGGATTATATTCTCTCACTGCATAAGCAGCAGGCGGCCCGCTTCATACTTGGCTGCTTTTACATCATTGCCGGGCTGCTGTCGCTATATCCGTTCTATAAATTGCGGCTCAAGCCGTTTCTGTCCTTCGGCGGGTTCGCGATCAGCTTCGGCCTGTATACGATCTGCCGGACGACGATTATTTATTTTTATTACGATAACCCTCAGGTATGGATGTATCTGGAGCTGGTTTCCTTGATAGCCGGAATGGCCTCGGCCATCATTCTAATTATTCAGTTGTTTGAGGATTCCCAAAGCGTCCGGCCCATGAAATGGCTTTGGAAGGTCCACCTGTTATATGGTCTCGTCTATATCTCATCGGCTTATATAGGGAAGGTGCATTTGCTGACGGGGCTGTTTTACTATCAGTTGTTATTGTTCGTCACTATGGCGGTAACTATTGTATACTTGTCGATTCTTTCCTTCAGGAGAAACAGGGAAGCGCAGATTGTGCTGCTGGGAACGGTGTGCTTCAGCCTGGCAGGAAGCATAGACATCTTGGACAGCATGTTTTTCGGTATGAATATTCCTTCGATTTCCTATCTGGGAATGCTGCTGTTGGTTCTATGCCTCGTGATTGTGCTGATCCGCAAATCGTTCCACATGATTAACCGGCTGAGATATACCGAGAAGCTGTCTCTGGTAGGCCAGTTAGCGACCGGTATAGCTCATGAAATCCGGAACCCGCTGACAGTCATCTCCGGAAATCTCCAATTGATGAACAAGCAGCCCAACAAGAGGGATACGGTGCCTCTAATGCTGGAAGAGGTTAATCGGATTAATGAAATTTTAAGTGAATTGTTATACTTGTCGAGAACGCAGCCTCCTACTTTTGAGAAATATGATTTGATTCTTGTGTTGAAATCGGTCGTTGCTTTATTCCGGAGCCAGTCCACGGAACAGCCCATCCATATTCATTTCCGGAATGAGGAGGAAGAGCCGCTATTGATTTGGTGCGATGCCAATCGGCTCAAGCAAGTCTTCGTCAACATTCTTAGAAACGGGATCGAGGCTATGCCCGAAGGCGGCAATATGGAGGTAGCGGTCCTCCGGGAGCGGGATGGGGTAAAGATCCAATTTATGGATGAAGGAGTCGGGATAGACGTTAATGATTTGCCGAGTCTCAGTATGCCCTTCTTTACGACCAAGGCTAACGGTACAGGATTGGGACTGGCCATTAGCCACAAGATTGTAGAAGAGCACGGAGGGGAGCTCGGTATGTTCAGCCGCCCCCAACGAGGGACAATGGTCGTCATTAAACTGCCGCTTCGCAGCAGAGTTAAAGAAAAGCAGGGAAGCTTGCCGATAAACGGAAGAACCTCGCAATCCTGAATCAGGAAACGAGGTTCTTTCTGTTTGTTCAAATATAAAAAAGTATAAGTCACCTTACACCGATAAACACGCGTTTTTTCCCCAGGAAGGCGGCAGCCATTTATCCTTGCTGCCAATATGAGCTTGGGGCGTTCGGTGATTATGCAATATACCGGTTTTCCAGCTCGCGGGTAGAGATGGCGATAATTTTCGGAACCAGAAGCTCATTCTTGGTTCTTAGTCTATCCCGGCCTTGCGGGTGAAGAACATACATCATAAATTTAAGATAGTATTGCGTAGCAAAGGAGAACATTCCTTTGGGCAGATCAATGACGGTAAATCCAAGCTGGCTGGTGCCCCGGTGAATGAGGCTTATTCCGTACAGCCCTTTGACGTCTTTATATTGAGGATCATTTTGTAATAAGTACAGAATTCTCGGAAGCATCGCTTCTGTCCGCCGGATCATTTGGATAGCCAGATGCACCGAGCTCTTCGACTGGCTGGTCAATTGAACGAGCAAATCGTTATTGAAATGCAGTTCGGCGATCCGGTCCCCTTTGGAAATAATAACGCCATCATTCAGCTTGATCGGGCTGCCATAGTATTCTCGGCAGCGCAATTGGAGGAGAGAGTCCTCCTCGGAAACAGGAACAATATGAAATAACCGGACAAAGCACCGCTCCCACAATAACCAGGCGGACAGCATCAGGCGTCTGATGAAGCCGAGCTCGCCGGCAGCGGGGACGGCCTTCTTCGTTTCGGGAAACATCTGATCCACTCGAACGAATTCGAAGGAATGATCCCACTCCGCCAAAGTCTCCTTCAGTGCCTCGAGCATATAATGCGGTGCCTCTTCATCGGCTCCGAAGGTATCACCGCTGTCATGGAGCAGGATGACCGATCCGTCCGTCACCCGGGTGAGCAGCAGCTTCTTCAATTTCTGCTTGGCCGCTTTGGCATTCCAGTCGCGGGCCATTAGCGACCATAATACAATCGAGTACTGCCGGCGCAGCAGAAAGTCGCCCAAGTTAAGAATCCCCCAAGGGGGGCGGTAATAAGTTGGGCGAACGCCCGTAATCCGCTCAACAATGTCGGCGGAACGATCAACGTGGTCTTTTCTTACTTTGCGGGGGGTCATCAGCCAATTGGACTTATGGGTATAGTTATGAATGCCAATTTGATGTCCTTCCTGATGAATTCTGCGGATCAAGTCCGGATTTCGCTCCGCTTTGGAGCCCAGCACAAAGAATGTGGCCTTGATATTGTACTGGTTCAGCAGATCCAGTAGCTTGGGTGTGTAATTAGGATCGGGACCGTCATCAAAAGTCAGGGCCACCTGCTTAAGCTTGCTGCCCTTGCGGTGGATTCCCCAACCGAAGACGCGTGATATGATCCATGGCAGGATCATATACAGTCCAAGGAAGGTTAACCCTACCCACAATATTTTCTCTCTCATTTCCCTTAACCCCTTCACTAAGGAAAATTAATACAGTTAGCGGACGGCGTAAACGGCTTCCGGAGGCTGATAAGCGTTCCAGGAAGTTTCCGTCCGGAGAATTTCATCCACGGCGTTAAGCGCCGCATTCTTGGCTCCGAACGTTCCGGCTTTAATCCGCATGTCTCTTAACAGCTGCGGATGGCGGAGAACGTGGGACAGCTGGGCATGCAGCTCGGCTTCCTTCCTGGCAAGAATCGCCACTCCGGAACGAACCCAGTACGCCGCGTTGTCCTGTTCTTGTCCCGGAAGCGGCTTATACAGCAGCATTGGAAGCTTCTGTGCTACCGCTTCGGATGTGGTCAGTCCGCCTGGCTTCGTTATGACAATATCGGATAGAGCCATCAGTTCGTGAACATAGTCGATATACCCGGTTAACATAACCCGATGAGGGGAATGAACCGTTTCCGACTCCAAATACTGCCTGAGCTTCTCGTTATGGCCGCAGACGACGATGAATTGGACCGGGCCGGGATGCAGCAGGTCAGACCATAGAAGAGAGGTCGATTCCTTACCGATCATACCCAGTCCTCCGCCCATAATAAGAACCGTCGGAATCGATGGATCAATTCCATATTTACGTCTTAATTCCTCCCGGTTCATCTCCTGGGAAAAATGAGGGCGAACGGGGATGCCGGTTATCGAGATTTGATACTCATGCACATGATGCCTCAGCAGGGCATCGCGCACTACATCAGAGCCTACCAGATAACGGTCGGTATACGGATGGATCCAATAGCTATGATCCGTATGATCCGTAATTGTCGTAACGGTGGGCACCTGGGTCAGACCGTGGCTTTTCAGCAATGACATAGCCGCAGCCGCCGGAGGAAATGTGCTGACTACTACCGTAGGCCGCTCCTCCTCTAACAATTTTATCATACGATTGAGATCAAACAATTTGATTTTCTTAAATAATTGCGACAAAGAATTGTCCGTTCGTGTTTTTTGAAAAAAGAAGCCGTATACGTTAGGGAAATGTTTGACCCATTGCGCATAGCAAAACTTGCCGATGTTATGAAGTTTTGTGTAATTCCATTCCATAAAATCAACAATCTTCACCTGTACATCAGGGCCGTAAAGTCGAGAAGCTTCCAGAATGGCTTTAGCGGCTTGTTTATGTCCATCTCCGAACTCGCCGGATAATATCAAAATTCTATGCTGTTGTTTTCCGTTCACTTCAAGAACACCCCATTTGCAACAATTCTCATTGCACTTATTGTAAAATACTTTTGGATGTCACGGTATTGACTTAAGACCATTTATAAACCTAGACTTAGGTCGGGTTGCCATGATGTGGACGATCAATAATTTATGTGGATGAGACGTTTGTCAGCCCCAGCGGTTTAAATTTCACATCTAAAGCTTAAGTTCAATATTAAGAAATGATTCGACGGTTCCAAAAGGAATCCTAGATACTTGATGTACACTATATAGTTCGGGAGTTCCCCGTAGATGATATGAATCAAAGGCCTCACGTCACTTCGTGGGGTAATTGTATTCTTCTACTTCTTATTTTAATACAAAATGTTAAACGAATTGCCTATCAAATCCTAAATTTTTTCTTAAGTCCATCATAAGCGGCAGGAAATTGAGGAAGGCTATTGTCAATTATTTCAAAAAAAGACCTCGATTATACTGGTTATTCTACCATAATTCCAATTATTAGGTTGAGATTCTTTTTAAACACCCGTTTGAAATGTTGGTATTCAACATTATTGTCTTACGCATGTTGCTTTTTTCCGGATGTTTTCGTTAGGGCATCTATACTAATCTTGGCTAATTTATGCCGATTCCCAAACTTAAATTATCTTTTCTTTGTTTACTGGGCGGCATGGTTTATAATGTAGTCGTAACTATTAATCATTATTAGAATAGGAGGTACCTATGGATAAGGTTCGATTTGGCATTGTCGGCATCGGGAATATGGGATCTTCCCATGCGAAGTATTTAGCCCAAGGAACCGTACAGGGAGCGAAGCTGACCGCTATTTGTGATAACAGACCGGAACGGCTGACCTGGGCCAAGGAAAATTTGGGCGAAGAGGTCCGTCTGTTTGACAATGTAGAGGCTATGTATGCTTCCGGAGAAATTGACGCCGTCCTGATTGCGACTCCGCATTATGATCACCCGACGCTGGCGATTCAGGCATTTCAGCATGGGCTTCATGTGCTGTGCGAGAAGCCGGCAGGGGTTTATACCAAGCAGGTTCGCGAGATGAACGAGGCGGCAGGGAAGACCGATAAAATTTTCGGGATGATGTATAATCAGAGAACGAATCCGCTCTATCAGAAGCTGAGAGACTTGGTTACTTCCGGCGAGCTGGGCGAAATCCGCCGTACGAATTGGATTATTACCAATTGGTATCGCCCGCAGAGCTACTACGATTCCGGCGGTTGGAGAGCAACTTGGGCCGGGGAAGGCGGCGGAGTGCTGCTGAACCAGGATCCGCACCAGCTCGATTTGTGGCAGTGGACGGTCGATATGATGCCGGTTCGGGTAAGGGCCTTCTGTGCCTTCGGCAAATACCACAATATCGAGGTAGAGGACGATGTGACGGCTTATGTGGAGTACGATAACGGAGCTACAGGCCTGTTCGTAACAACTACAGGCGAAGCGCCGGGAACGAATCGTTATGAAGTAACGGGAGATCGCGGCAAAATCGTTATTGAAGACGGCACTATGACCTTCTGGAGATTACGGGTATCGGAACGCCAGTTCAATGCGGAATATAAAGGCGGCTTCGGACAGCCGGAATGCTGGAAATGCGAAATTCCGATCGTCGGCAGAGAAACCGGGCATAGCGGCATCACCCAGAACTTTACCGATGCCATTCTGAAAGGAACGCCACTGTTAGCCCCCGGAGTCGAAGGAATTAAAGGATTAACGCTATCCAACGCAATGCATTTGTCCTCCTGGCTTGATGATTGGGTTCAACTGCCTATTGACGAAGACTTGTACTACGAGAAGCTGCAGGAGAAGATCCGCAACTCTAAATTTGTCAAGGTTACGAAAGAAATGACTATGAACACCGACGGAACTTATTGATTCCCAATTATAGTTAGTCTTCGCTTAAAGGGGCATTACGGCGATATGCCGTTATGGTTGCTTCCTTTTCTCATCAATGTTAACGTGTGCAATAAAATCGATTGTCCATTTTTTCATTTATCAGACCGATTCCTAATAGGAACCGGTTCTTTTTTTTGACAAAAGAAAAAGGAGCAATTTGCATTAATAGATTGGGATTCTCACTGAATGGATGGCAAATGAAAAAGGCGTCCGCGGACGCCTCTTACCGTAAGTTATTGTCTATAAGACGATTGACCGTAATAACGGGAACCCGCCTGCTGAGTGCTGTACGGCTGGTTCACCTGATTGATGCTGTGCATCACTTGTTCCAGCTCATTGCAAATTTGTTCAATGTGCTGCATTTGCTGCATTGCGGTATGGTGTCCTTGCAGTGCTGTTTGAATCATCTGCACCGCTTGCCGTTCTTTCTGGGCAATTTGCTCCAATTCTACAGCATTTTGCTGCTCCTGCTGAAGGAGCTGCTGATACATCATGCTGGCTTGCTCGGTTTGATGCATCATTTGACGAACGGTTTGACGACAATGGTTAAGCTGCTGGCCCGCTTGGAACGATTGCATGTAAGAAGCCTCCTAATAATATGATTGGTCCTTAGCTTGGTTAATTAACGATAACCGTTTGTATTATGGAGTGGAGCCCGTCAAAGTATACTGGTAAACGATGCCTGAGCCGTAAAAAGCGGAACCGCGCAAGATGTGGATCAGCTTCACTTATTGGACGGCTCTTCAGCGATGTGCTTCTTGCCGTTAAAAAGCGTCTCCGTTAACGACATTAATTTCTCGGCTATTTTTCCGTAACCTAGGCCTGCCAGGAAAGCAACGCCGATTCTGGCTTTTTCGTCCGGCGATACCAGAATGGGGAGAATACCGCTCTCCAGCAAAAGAATGACAAAAACAGCCGTGCCTGCACAGAGTAGAGGGCGGGAAAAATACCATAGAAACCATTGCATAGTCGATTGACAGCTATGAAATTGATGCAGCATCCTCACAGCATATAAAGTTCCTCCGTTCGCGCCGGCCCAGGCATAGATCAAATAGCTCCGGATTTCGGGAAGGCTGAGTCCCAGCCATTGCCCCTGCGGCGCTTTATTCCCCATCCAATAGAGCAGCCCGTACAAGCTGCCGGCAAACCATAGCAGAAGATAGACGAATAAGATGAGCTTCCATTTGCACCCCGTTTGAATCATCTTGTCCAACCCCCTCTTGCTATCATATTTATGATAGAGAACAAGCATTGGAATGGGACTAGTGTCCAGCAGCCGCAAAATATTAGCACACTGTAAAATGGCATGGGGGATGATCAACGTCACAGCGCCGTAAAGCGGGTCGGGAGAGTTCCGCTTTGAGCAAGAAAAAGAAGCAGCATAAAATCGGCAGGAAAATCGAATGCTAAGATTGCGTCATTATCCATTTCTCCAAAGAAAAGGGGGAAAGCAAAATGAATAAAAGCAATCGCGGAGGACGATGGCTGAAGGGGCCAATTATTCTTGCCGGCTGCCTGTGTTTATTGGCGGCTTGCTCGAGTTACCAGCAAAGTCATGGATTCAACGGATATCGGGGCAGGGAATTCAAGCAGGAGATCATGCAGGAGAATATCCGTAAACGACAAACTCCACGCATGAATGAATTAAGAAGAGCCCAGGGGGAAAGATCGGGAACCGGGCTGATTTCGCCTCATACCAATACGAGAATGGAATGGAGTCCTTAT
The DNA here is from genome assembly GCF_042677205.1 of Paenibacillus residui. NCBI lineage: Bacteria > Bacillati > Bacillota > Bacilli > Caryophanales > Paenibacillaceae > Paenibacillus > Paenibacillus residui. Next base: position 92,081 of record NZ_JBHTIU010000031.1, on the reverse strand, counting down.
CTGGACGAACAAATTGCAGCTATGGACGAGGTCGATAACGCTAAGTCCGTCGTTACCGATAGATATGTCTATGTCTCTGTAGAGCTTAAGGAAGAGGCCAAGCGGATGGATGCGGGAACGGCGGATGGAGGAAGCGGTATGCTGAATCAGAGGGAAGAACCGTACCGTGAGCAGGTCGGCCCGGAGATACGCAGCGGAATTGCGGGCAACGGACATGACCTGGATACGAGAAGCTCCGGCTTTTCCAGAACAGGGAACCTGACCGCACACCCGCATGGCGAGCTTCATTCTTCCAGCTCGGACGCAGATTTATCCAATATGCCGGTAGCCGTTAAACAAAAAATTGTCCAACGGGTGAAAGAGCTCAGCAGTCCTTCTCTTCATCATGTATTTGTATCGGCGAACGATGAATTTCGGGCGCAGCTCATCAAGCTTCAGGAGATGGAACAACAGCAGGGACAGACCAAGGACCAAATTGTGCCCGCCCTGAATTCTTTAGCTACTCGGTTCTTTCCGGACACGGAAGGGACGGGATCTTACGGTGGCAGTTCCAGTGGCGGTAAAATCGGCCGCCCGATTACAGGCAGTGACGGAATGTACAGTCCCAGCACAGGAGTCAGACAAAGATAGCTTTGAGCGAGAGCATCCCCGCTTCACGGATGAAGGGAGGGGTGTTCTTTTCTTGCCTGGATTTCGTTCGAGGATTAAACCTGAACCTGCAATCATGTTATACTACTAATTGCAGAATGTTAACCTTTCCTGGCATGACTGGCAGGCGGAACCGTTCATACACGACCGAAAATATAAAGCGGGGAGACTTATGACAGACAATCTAAATGACGACAATCTATATCGGCTAGCCGTTGAGTTGATCCATAATGAAACACTCCTCCAAGCCACATTGAGCAATAAACGGAGGAAGGAGCCGCAGCATGCGGATAAAGTGAAGATGAAGCCGGTTATTCTCAAGGGAGAGCGGAAATACCAATTCACATATCAGGTCGGACCGAAGGTCATACATGAAAACCGGAATGCGGATCAAGCGGCAGGCCACTTAACGCAGCTTCTTCGTGAACAGTTCAAGCAAGGCTTGTGGCAAACAGCAGAGGCGGACTATCAAATTTTGGTGAATAAAAAAGGCAAGGCCGCTATTCTTAAAAAGCCGGCTACCAAAAAGACAATAGAATTATCTCATAACCGGAAGAAAAAATATTTGTTGGAGGAAGGAACGCCCGTTCCTTATCTGGTTGAGCTGGGTGTGATGAATGCCCAAGGGAAGGTTCTTGCGGCGAAATACGACAAATTCCGGCAAATCAACCGCTTCCTCGAATTGGTGGATGATGTTGTCAGTGAGCTGCCCCGCAACCGGCCTATAACGGTAATTGATTTCGGCTGCGGCAAATCTTATTTGACCTTTGCCATGTATCATTATTTAACCTACATAAAGAAATTAAATGTACGTGCCATCGGTCTTGATCTTAAGGAAGATGTCATTGCGCACTGCTCGGCTCTGGCGGCTAAGCTGCAGTATACGAACTTAAATTTCTATGTCGGCGATATCAGTCAATATAACGATATTAATGAAGTGGATATGGTCGTCACCCTTCACGCCTGTGATACGGCGACCGATGCCGCTTTGGACAAAGCTGTCCGCTGGGGAGCCCGGGTCATCCTGTCCGTGCCCTGCTGTCAGCATGAGCTGTTTAAGCAATTGGATAACCCGGTGCTGGCTCCCATGCTGGAGCATGGGATCATTAAGGAGAGGCTGTCGGCTCTGGCCACCGATTCCGTAAGAGCCAGACTGTTGGAGCTGGTTGGCTACAAATCGCAAATTGTAGAGTTCATCGATATGGAGCATACTCCCAAGAACCTGCTGGTTCGGGCGGTGCGGCAGGCTGTCTCCGAAGAGAGCCTCCGGAAGCTCGCAGCGGAGTATAAGCAATTCAAGCAGTTCCTGCACATTGATCCTTACCTGGAAAGAGCCTTGCAGGATCGTCTGGAGGGCCTCCTATAGGCGAAGGCCGGAGCAAGCTCCGGCCTTTATGTGCTTCCACGTCTTTTTGGAGAAAACCGCGGAGTGCCCTATTCTAGAGCAATAATGCACGTCTTTTTGGAGAAAAGCCGCCACATACCTGATTCTAGAGCAATAATGCACGTCTTTGGAGCGATTTTTGCGAAATGGCCCCATTTTGTGAAAAAGACCTGCACATTTGAGCGTCTTTCGCCTTCTTTTTGGAAAAAGGCACGATTTTAATGTATTTCTGCTCGTCTTTGCGATGTCTTTACTGACCCGGATGCGACGTATAGCTTTCCCTCAGGGCTCCGATAGGAGTTTTTCTCATAGTATAAGTTTTCGTCTATACCTGTTCTTATATTTCATCGGTAAACGCACCTGTTCTAAGGACGGCATAGCTGTTTATCCTCATAGTATTCCTTCGTCGTTCGCTTTTTTGGCTGCCTGCATCCGATCACGAACATCCATCTTGGAATAGATGCTGGAAATATAGTTCTTCACGGTGCCCTCGGATAAAAATAGCTTGACGGCAATTTCCCGGTTATTCAGGCCTGCGGAAATCAACTGAAGCACCTCCAGCTCCCGTTCACTAAGCCCGTAAGAGAGCTTGGGCAATTCTTGCGGTGCTTGCAGCAGTTGGGCGCTATGGCTTCCGTGTGAATCGGTGGCTGAGCTGTTTCTGCCTGCTTCGGCGGATTCGCCGTTTTTGATCTCTTTCACCAGCATTTTTGCAATATCCTGCGGAATGAGCGTTCCCCCGCTATGCACCCATTTGATGCCCGAGACCAGCTCCTTCGGATGAATGGCCTTAAGCAAATATCCTTCCGCTCCCGCATCCAGCGCCTGAACGACATAATCGATTTCCTGGAACGTAGTGAGGATGATAACCCGGATATCCGGCCACTGCTTCTTAATCTGCCGGGTAGCTTCCACTCCGTCCATCTCCGGCATATGAATGTCCATCAATACGGTGTTGGGCTGCTTGCTGGAGCACAGGTCCACAGCTATCCTGCCATTCTCGGCGAGCCCGACGACTTCGATCTCCGGATCCATGTCCAGTACGATATGGAGACTCTCGCGGATTAAATCCTGATCGTCAACCAGAAGTAACCGAATCTCTTTCATCTATGGTTCCCCCTTGTGATTTGATACCGGCCCGCGAATACGGGATAGTGCAGGTGACGGTCGTCCCCAGCCCTTTATGAGAGTGGATCTGCAAATTCCCCCTCCAGGCGGCGAGCCTTTCCTTCATGCCGTTCAGACCGAACCCCGTATGGATTTTGTCCGAGCCGAGGCCGTCATCCTTCACCTTCAAGGAAATTTGTTCATGGAGATAATTGATTTCAATGAGCACGGATGCAGCTTGTCCGTGCCTCTTGGCATTCGTAAGAGCTTCCTGTAAGCAGCGGATAATGGTCAGCTTCAGCTGCTGGGGGAATTCCCCTTCCTCCCCGGACGTATCTACTCTGACCGAGGTTCCGGTATGAACCGCGAATTCGTTGGCCAATCTGGAAATTTGCTGAGTCAACGGCGCGTTATCTTCCAGTGGAGCAATCTGGTGGATACTCTTGCGGACTTCGTCCAATCCGTTGCGCGTAACCTCCCGCAGCACCTCCAGCTTGGCCTTGGCTTTGTTCGGATCCAGCTCGATCAAATAGGATACGGCATCCATCCCCATAATGACAGAGGTGAACGTATGGCCTACCGTATCGTGAAGCTCCCTGGCCAAGCGGTTGCGTTCCTCCAGCAGGGTCAGGTTTTCCACCTGGCGGGCATACTGCTCCAAGGCTTTGTTTTGCTGGCGGATGAGATCGTATTGCTTAACGTTCTCTCCATACAACTGCTTCATTCTCAGGTGGGAGGTCAAGATTCTTTGAATCCCCAATCCCATCACAAAGCTTACTCCATAGGAAGTGAAAATTTGGAGAATAGCCAGCAGCCCGGGCTGATCCATCAACCAAATCGATATAGAAGGGTGAATGACGAGAAAGCAGGGCACTGTCCACCAAATATTCAACCGGTTAGAGAGAAATCCGACGATAATGAGCGGATAGGAGAGCAGGTCAATCATTTCCAGCTTATTGAAGTATAAATAATGCTGAAATCCCCCTACTGTCAGAAGAACGGTTAGGGGAAACCCCAGCATATGCACATAACCCGGTCTCCAGAAGAGAAGCGGGAGCATAAACAGGGTGAACAGCAGCGATGCATACTCCCAGGGCCGAAGCGTCGACATACTGCCCTTATCGAACATGAAGCATGTAGTGATACTGCCGATCACCCATACAGCGTAAAATCCGAGCATAATCCATTCGGACCAGTGCCATCTTCTGCGTTGAACCATTTCCTGAGCCATAAGCTGAACCACCCGAAGAACCGTTATTTCCTTTATTGTACTCGAAAAATAACGGTGGCCATAGTGATTCCGGTCACAAATCGTTTTCCTCCGTCATATGACTTTCGTGGCCAAAGAAATGCCGGGGGTTACCCGGCTTCCGCCCTTTTCTTCTCTTTGACGACACTGAACAAGGCTAGTATCAGGCAGGCTCCGTAGCCAATGGCACAGAAGGACCTAATCCAGGGGGAGATATAGGAGATGGTCATACCGAGTATTAGTAACAGCATAGAGGAGAGAATCGAAATATTGGTCACTCTGATCCAATAACCAAGCGGCTTCGGAGGCTTGCCCGACCGGTTGTTCCGCTGGTCCGCGGTTGACGATTTGGATTGGGATGCCGTCTGTGGAATCGGAACCGACGGATGCCGCTTCGCAAGAAAAAACAGCAGCAAGAACAACAGAGGCTGCACGACAATGACGTAGGCTGGATACGAGTAAAAGGTGAACCGGCCAAGCTCGACAAAATTAGTGAAGGTTATCAGTATGGTCAGCAGCAGAAACCATCCAGTCGAAAGAGAGAGCAGAGTCGGGTCGTTCTTGGAGGTAAAGGCGCTGATCCCGGTAATAAAAGCAGTAAAGGAGACCACGACGTTAATGATCGCTGCCGGGAAATAGATGCTGAAGGCAAATACATCTACCCGGTCCATGAAGTCCGTAATGTTGATCTGGGCGACCAAAGAGTATATCGGAAAATTCAATCGGGCCAAAATATCGGCCCCAAAGACGGCAATAGCTGTTGCAATAACGATGGTTAACGAAAAAGCCGACAGGATGACACCCAAACGGAAGCCGGTCAGCAGATGCTTCGCGTTCTGGACCGTATGGAGAAAAGCTCCAAAAACAATCAGATCCCCGAAGCGAATGGAATTTAAAATGCTCCCCAGCGCCAATTGTGCGGGGGTTTGGGTAAATACCGGCTCCCATTGGCTGACTTGAATTTCATTAACCAATAGAAGCGGAAAAAAGAGAATGATCACGAAGGCGAAAGGAAATACGATTTCATTCACCCTCGAGATGACCTCTATACTCGATTTTCCGTAATAAACCATGACCAAAATGAACAGCATGATCAAGATTTCCGGCGGTGTCTTCTGCAGGAGCGTAGCCCGCAAAAACATCGTCGTTGCGAAGGAATCCCGGGCAAAGATGAACCAGATGTTAAGCAGCACCAGGATGTTGATTATGCCGCCGCCCCATTTCCCGGCCACAATGAAGCTGATTTCGAACAGATTCTTGCCGGGAAATTTCTTGGACAGCGAATAGAAGAAATAACAAACTATGAAGGAGAGCAGCAGCGACAACGAATAGGTGAAAATAGCATCGTGGCCGGTGCTGCGCGCCAACTGCTGGGGATCGACAATGATCCCGGCCGTAATAATGGAGGAAGCGATAATTAAGGCCAGTTGGCGGCTGCTAATGACCTGACGTGACATAGTAAATTCCTCCTGTCCAGGCTTTGACCCAATAATATACCGTATTGTTCATTAGCGATACGGGAGTAGGAGGTCTATACTGCATAAATAAGGCGAAGAACAGCAGAAGGGTTAGCGTATTTATGGTAACGAATATAGCCATCATTGATTTCGATTTTGATTGTTTGATTTTACGGAAATCGATGGCGATCCAAATCAGAAAACCGATTATGAACAAAACTTGAAAAATCGGATCCATAGATTTACCCTCCTCTCACAATATTTTCGGAGATCAATCCGAACTCGCTGATGTCCGCCTTCACTTTGACGTCAAACTCCGCTTCCTTAAGTAATTCTCTCCAATTCGGCTCTAGCTTTTTCCATGTTATCGGATCTTTGCGGAACAGCTTCAATCCGAGTTCCGCGGAATCCGCCCCCGATTTCTGAATTAACCGGATCGTATCCATCACCTGAAGCCGTATATTGTCGGCAGCGTGTTTCTTCACCTTCTCCATGACCAGCCGGTTCGTCAAATCTTCCTTCGATTTATTCTCGTTCAATCGCAACCTGGCATCTATACGGATATCGAATCGGAGACGGCCGTCCTGCTCCACGATAGGCTCTATTTTGGCATTGGAACGAATAACGGTAAAAATAAGGTTCTCCGGTTTGTTCAAATTAACGACGACGGTGATCGGCCGAATGTTGTTTTTCAACCAGGATAATCCCATGGCGGATTCCCGCGCCATCACGTCTACCATTCGGTCCTCCAGAAATTGGGCGTACCCGAGCAGTTCAATTTCCTCGGTTCCCTTGCTGTCCTTTTCCTTCAGCTTCTTTACTCCCATATATGGGAGGACCGCATCGCTCCCATAATGGCTTAAGGACATGGCGGTATTCTTTACGTTAGTCGGCACGATTTCTCCCTGCTTAACCATTTCCCGGATGGCTTCGCCGGAGAACCTCTCCAGCTTGGGCTGGGATTTCATCAGGCTTTCTGCCGTCCCCTTGGCCACAATCATGTAGGAGGAAAGCCGGTTCTCCGGTCTTCTGGCAACGATATCGAAGACGTCCTCTATCCCGCTCCTCGCCATCTCTTCTCCTATAATGAGAACCCGGTAATGACCGAATTTCAGTCTGCGTGACATCCGGTCCTGTAGCTGGGCATAAGCTTGAACAAAAGTAGGGGCAATTTCCGAATCGATATAGTCGGCTCTGCCGCTACCGCCCGTGCCTCCCCCGCCGCCTTGAGTGCCTCCTAATTGGGAAGCCAACGGAATCTCTAGACTCACCCGTATGTTTCCATCCTTCTCCTTATCCACCGCAATGGCCAGTACGATGGCAATATCATTAATTTCAATGCGGTCCCAGCAACCGGTCAACAGGAGAGATATAGACAAGACCAGTGCCAGGAGCTTTCTCCGGTTAAGGGTTCGGATCATCATCGGAAGCTCCCTCCTGATCATTTTTCTGATGGGGGTGCGAAATGTTCTTCCCCTTTAAGCCATTATCCCGCTTAATAGTCTCGGGCAATTCTTGGCCGATTCGGATTTGATCCTGAGCCCCTACGAAGCTGGGACGGGTGGTAAGCTCCCATTGCGGCGCACGGATCAGAACGTCCTTGAGATCAGACCACTTGGTCGGGCCTAAAGGAGATAAGTAGGGGACGCCGAAGGAACGCAAATTGGCCATATGTCCGAGGACGATCATTATGCCGAACAGGATGCCGAAGATTCCGAAGATGGAGGCCAGAATCAGCATCGGAAAGCGCAGCATGCGGATAGCGATAGCCCCGTTGAATTGAGGAATCGTGAACGATGCAATTCCCGTAATCGACACTACGATAACCATAGGGGCGGAGACGATTCCGGCTTCGACCGCCGCCTGCCCGATCACGATAGCCCCAAGGATACCGACGGCGGAACCGACCGATTTGGGCAGGCGGACACCGGCTTCCCTCAAGGCCTCGAAGATGACCTCCATAATGAAGGCCTCGACAACCGCGGGAAACGGAATGGCTTCTCGGGATGCGGCTATACTGAGCAGCAGGGAGGTCGGGATCATATCCGGATGAAAAGTCGTAATCGCAACATATAGTGCCGGTGTAAACATCGACGCAAAAAGAAATAAATAGCGGAGCCAGCGAATTAAGGTTGAAATCTGGAACCGTTCGTAATAATCCTCCGCCGTCTGCATCAACTGCATGAATATGGTCGGAAGAATCAGGGCGAAGGGGGTACCGTCCACCATGATTGCTATCCTTCCCTGCAGCAGGGCGCTGGCCAGCACATCGGGCCTTTCCGTATACTGCATCTGCGGGAATGGAGAATAGGCGCTGTCCTGGATCATTTCTTCGATGTAGCCGGACTCCAGTATGCCGTCTAAATCGATTTTTTCCATCCTTTGCATGACTTCATCGATCAATGCCGGGTCCGTTAATCCGTCGATATAGGAGACAATTACGTTCGTATTGGTATGCTGTCCTAACACCAGGGGCTTCATTTTTAACCGCGGTGATTTGATCTTGCGCCGCACGAGAGCCGTATTCGTCCGCAGGTTTTCGATGAAGCCTTCGCGCGGCCCGCGAATGGTGATTTCGGTGTTTGGTTCCGAGACAGACCGGGTGTCCGGCCCCCGGATACCAAGCAGAATCGCTTGATCATTGTCTTCTACGAAGATTCCGGTATCCCCGCCCAGAACGGCGATCAGAAACTCGCCGTAATTGTCTTCCGTCGAAATCTGTGAAACCGGAAGCGTCGTAGCGACGATTCGTTCGATTTCCGACTCATTGCCCTCCATAACCATTAGAGACCGGAGAGCGTCATCCAGTACATCGGAGATGACCAGACCGTCGACAAAGACGGCAAGGGCTTGAATGTTTTTCTCGATGACAAAAGGACGGATGACCACATCCGAGCAATCGACGAACAGCTCCTTCATTAACCTTTTATTCTCTTCCAAAGAGGGGAGAATGCTCTTCTTTTTCAGGTCGTTGAGGAAATGATAATCGAGAATGTCTTCTATGGGCGATTTTTTATTTTGACGGTTTTTTGGGTACACTGGATAACCACCTAGCATTAAACTTCTTAGTTGTCGAGGTGAAGCTGTGATTTGGTTAGGCGTTCTGCTGCTTGTCATTTATCTCCAGGCCATCGTCATGGCGAGTCTGGAGTACCGCCATCCGGCCAAAGCCGTGGCATGGCTGCTGGTTCTGTTTATTTTCCCCATTGTTGGCTTTATTATGTATTATTTTATCTCCAGACGATTCTCTCACCGGCGCCATTTGCCCGTCCGGGGTACCAGCCACTTGGAGGCGGCAGCTTATGAAGGAATTACAGGAACCGAGGAGCCTGCCTCCGGGGCAGCGGGGAACTTGGAAGGGAACATAAAGGATAAGGACGGTTGTTACCTCGAGCATGGCGGTACTGCAAACCGCAAACCGGCCGCCGCAGGGGATCAGCAATTGGACAGGCTGCTGTGGTCGGTTCCCGGGCCCGGAATGACTTGTCATAATGAAGTCACCGTATTAACTAATGCTGAAGAAGCTTATAAAGCGATATTGGAAGCTATCGGAATGGCGGAAGATCATATCCATCTGGACTATTACACCATTCGCAACGACGGGATTGGCCGAAGGTTCAAGGAAGCCTTGATCGCGAAAGCGAGGCAGGGGATTGAGGTGCGGGTCATCTATGATGGAATCGGCAGCTACGAACTGGATGAGGCTTACCTCGGGGAGTTGCGGGCGGCCGGAGTAGAGACGAAATGCTTTCTTCCCGCACTCATTGCTTTCCTTGACAAAAGAATTAACTACCGGAATCATCGCAAGATTGTTGTAGTGGACGGCAAGGTTGGTTTCCTGGGGGGCATTAATATCGGAGATGAATATTTGGGCGGCAATCCGAAGCTTGGATTCTGGCGGGATACGCATCTTCGTATCAGTGGAGAGGCAGTCCTTTCTTTACAGGGGACATTTCTAAAGGACTGGGAATACGTAAGCGGCATTCGGATTAAGGACGAGCGGTATTTTCCTCCGCAAAGCTCAGAATCGAGCCAGCGGGTGCAAATTGTCAGCGGCGGGCCGGACGCGGAGGAAGATTCTATTCTGGCGGTCACTTTCGCAGCTATCGGGGGGGCCAAGGAACGGATTTATATTGCCACTCCTTACTTTATTCCGAATGCCGGTATCATTCAGGCGCTTAAGGTCGCTGCTCTAAGCGGAGTCGATGTCAGAATCATCCTTCCCGGAATTCCGGATACCCGGATCGTCTATTGGGCGTCTTTATCCTATGCCAAAGAATTGCTTGGGGCAGGGGTGAAGTTCTATCAATATCAGAAAGGGTTTATGCATGCGAAAGTCATCCTCGTCGATGATCGGCTGGCCTCGGTCGGAACGGCCAATATGGATTTGCGCAGCTTCTACAAAAACTTTGAACTAAACGCGATCATATTCGATCGATCGACGGTTCACAGGCTCGAGCGGGATTTCCTGCAAGATCTGAAGGATAGCAAGGAGCTGAGGCCCGAGCATTATGCCCGCCGGTTTGGTCTTCATTCATTCAAGGAAATCTTGGCACGACTGCTGTCCCCATTATTTTGAAGAGCGGCCGGATCCCCGGGACAGCTTGACAAGAGCCAAGGAGTAGACTTAAGATTACCCTTAATTCAAGATAACGGACAGGAAGGTATTGATTATGGATCCCATTCAGCAAGAATATGAATTGTCTTTAAAATTGTTTGTTGTCTTTTCCCGGGCCAACCGGGCGGTGGTGGACCGGATTAAGGAGGATATCAAAAATTATGGCCTCAACCCGACGGAATTCGCTGTTCTGGAGCTGCTATTTCATAAAGGAGACCAGCCCATTCAAAATATCGGCAAGAAAATATTGCTGACCAGCGGAAGCATGACTTACGTCATTGACCAATTGGAGAAGAAGGGACTGCTGACGCGAAAGCAGTGCAAGGAAGACCGCCGCATCACCTATGCTTCTATTACGGAAGAGGGACGGCTCTTAATGGAGGATATTTTCCCTAAACATCGGAACGTCATTCACGACATGTTCAGCAGCCTGAACAGAGAGGAACAGGAGCAGATGATTCATCTGTTAAAAAAGCTGGGCCTGCAGCTGGGCAGCCAAAGCATCGACTAAGGGATAAATATGCTTGGTTCGGAAAAAGGATAAGCTATTTCATCTAGCCTTTGAATAATGCAAATAAAGGGATTGGAGCCGTTTCCGTCGAAAGATAAGGAACCGGCTCTTTTTTCATGGCTCTTATTGGATTTCCTTTCTATTTACTTTCCTGTATGAATTGCGATAACTTAATCTCATATGCCCTATGAGCGATTGAATGGGAACAAGGAGGACACATGGGAAAATGCGGGTATCGAAAAGTATGCTTTCTATAATCGGGGGATGGCTTGCGTTGGCGGTTTGGGTCCTGCTGGTTCCATCCGCAACCTTCGCAAACTCGAATAATGTCGAACTGCTGCAGTCCGGGCATGAACTAGTGGACGGTAAAATGATGGTGACTGCCGACGTACGTGTGAAGTACGAGGAGAATGTCTCTCTCTTGGTGGTTGGGTACGACGCAGAGGGGGAGATCATAGAAATAAAGAAGGAAGACCACTTTATAGCGGGCGGCCAGACCAAGGCCATTCAACTGCCCATGGAGCATGGGGAGGAGCTTCAGAAAGTGGATGTCCGGGCACTGGGTTCCATTACAGAGCCGTATAAAGTGCTGGAGGAAACGACGGTGGCCAAGAGGGATCAGATGGAGGCCGTCGCAGCTATCAAGAATGGAGGCAAGCCCCAACTGATTAATGTGGTGGCTACGGCCTACAATGCAAACGGTAAGGTAGTGGAAGTGCGGGGGACCTCAAATTACGTAGTAGAGAATCGGGTATCCATTTTTAAGATCCATCTGGATTCAGTGCACGAAATCGACGAGGTTAAATTTACGGTGCTGACCGATGATCGAACCTATTTGGTTGATTCCGGGACCTACATGAAGGACGGACAGCTTGTTTTTACTTCCGTAGTCAAGAACGGGGATCAGCCGCAGAAGCTTACGGCCAGGGCAACTCCCTATTCGGCCGATGGCAGGGAGTTATCCATCCAGACCGCTGCGGACTTTATTGAAGCTAACCGTTTATTTAATCATCGCATGACGATTAAAGATTCTAACGCCACCAGGGTGGCTGCGAAATATTACGATGAGACGGGCAAACAGGAAATTGAAAAGAGAGGGACGCTGGTCACCGTAAACGGTAAGGGGGTGGCTATGGAGCAGTCACCCGTCAATTTGGAGGGGAATGTCGTTGTCCCGATAAGGGCCATTACTGAGGCTATGGGGGCGGGTCTGGAATGGGAGCAGGAAACCCGGTCGGTGACGGTTACCCGCGGGAGCAGAGTGATTAAGCTGCAGAACGGGTCGGATATAGCTTATGTAGATGGACAAGAAATCACCCTTGCCGTTCCACCCCAAATCATTAATAATCATACTATGGTCCCTGTAAGGTTTATCAGTGAAGCATTGGGGGCGCAGGTATTCTGGGATCAGAATTCCCAGATCGTGCTGATCGTCCGATAACATATTACCAAGATGCCGGCGTGAGAAAATTGACTATCGATGAAGCATCGATCCGGGAGGGTCCGGGGAAGGTCAGTTGCTCCGCCGGCTTTTTTGCCATATATAATGTTTAATACAAGAGGAGGACCTGTCATGAAGGAAGTAAATGTTTATCATTACGATGCTTTTTCTTCGATCCCCAACAAAGGCAATCCGGCGGGAGTGGTTCTGGATGCGAATGGATTAAGCGAGGATGAAATGCAGCATATTGCCCGTAAGGTCGGCTTTAATGAAACGACTTTTGTTCTCAAATCTGATAAAGCAGATGTCCGGTTGAGATTTTTCACTCCGGGTCACGAGATGAATCTATGCGGCCATGCTACCATAGCCTCTCTGTTCTGCCTGCAAGAAAGAGGAATGATTGACTCGGCGAATAATATCAATATTGAGACCAATGCCGGCATTTTACCTATTGAAATCATTAATGATATTAATGTAACCACTATAAAAATGAAGCAGGCAAACCCGCAATTCGGCTCCTTTAACGGAGATATCGAGCGGCTGGCCCACTCCATCGGTTTATCCGTTGAAGAACTGGACGACAGGAACCCCATCGTATATGGCAGCACCGGCATCTGGACGTTGTTAATCCCTGTGAAAAGCTTGAGCAGCTTTAGGCGGATGCTCCCGAAGAACGAATTATTTCCGGATATACTCACCGGGAATCCGCGATGTTCGCTTCATCCCTTCTGCCTCGAGACCATAGATCAGAATGCAAAGATGCATGCCAGACATTTTTCTTCCCCCTATTCGGGAACCGTGGAAGACCCCGTTACGGGGACCGCCTCCGGAGTTATGGGGGCCTACTATTTAACTTATATGGAGCCGGAGCTTCAGGAGGCCGCCTTCACCGTTGAACAAGGTCTGGAAATGAATAGGGATGGGAGAGTGAAGGTGGAAGTGCGCAGGGCTGGTCCGGGGCAAATGGATGTACACATATCCGGAACGGTCGTGAAGGTGAACGAGTTCCGGGTTAGTTTGTGAATGAATTGGTATAAGCCTGGGAGATGGGTTAGGGATGCCGCCCCCGGAAGGAGGAAAAGGTGTGGAATTAATATGTGAATCGGCCAACAAGGAGGATTATCTGCAGGAAACGGAGGAAGTCGATTTCGGTCACTTGGTCATAAGAGAGCAGGTCCGGAAGTGGGGCAGAATGGCGCTGAATGAGCCGGAGCTGGTGAAAGAGGTGTTTGAATATGTGCGTGACGAAATAGCGCATTCCTGGGATATTCAGAGCACCCGGGTTACACGGAAGGCTTCGGAGGTTCTCATATTTAAAGAAGGAATTTGTTATGCCAAATCGAATTTATTTGCCGCCTTTCTTCGCGCGTTAGGCATTCCCGCAGGGTTTTGCTACCAAAGACTGACCATCGGGGACGAGCCGGAGTCCGGATATTGCATTCACGCCTTGAATGCGGTGTACTTGTCGAGCCATAAGAAATGGGTCAGACTGGATTCCCGGGGAAATAAGGAAGGAGTTAACGCCCAATTTTCCATTGAAGAGGAAAAGTTGGCATTTCCGGTGCGAGCCCACTATGGGGAAGCCGATTATCCGACCATCTACGTCCATCCAAATCATAGAACTATGGAAGCTCTCATGAATCATTCGAATGCTCTAGATATGTATCTCCATCACCTTCCGACGGAAATTTAATGATGACTCCATGATTTTAGTGTGATTGGCAAATATAAGCTTGGTCATAGCCAATTGCCATAATAGAAAATGCTGATGAAAAGGTGTAACGGTTGCTGCAATCGTTATTCCGACAAAAATGCATTGGTGTACAACCAAATATCATGCGAAAACCTACACGGTTTGGTTTTAACGGATCTCAGAGACCTTAATTACCCCAGAAGAGCCTTTCGGTAATTTTAACGGAACCTGATGACCTTATTCCCAAAAAATACTCACGAAAGTAGGAGAATTCTAAGCAATAAGCGCAACTGTTTCCGTTAGTCTAAAAAAACCGCCTATTTTGACGAAATAGGTTCTCCCAGTTCCGTTACATTTTCGCTGTTTAACCATTACAAGAAGGTCATGATCAGGTGGGCCATAGGACTATGACAAACCTGCCGGTCTGCTGAGAAAATGGGTCTGAAACCAACATTCCTGCTGAATGTGAGTGATGGTAAACGGTCATACTGTCATAAAGGGCAAAAATAGGGATGTGATGATATGACCAATGAAGTAAAAACTCCGAAGGCGGACTGTGATTTTTCTCCCTTAAAAGAGCAGTTGAAGCTTGATTTACAGCAAATGAAGGAAGATATAGAAGCAAGTCTGGAAGTTTTCAACAACGAAGATCGATGTGTTCTGGGGCAAATTGAAACTTTCAAGGAACGGTTGATCCAGCTGGAATCCAGGGCCGCGACCTTTTATCTGAACTGTTATTTGGCTCCATTTACCGATAAATACGTCGATTTGTCAATAAGCATTAGACATTTGTCTGAGCGTAGGCACGGGGCCTTGATAGCGGTTGAACGCAGCGAGCCGCTGGAATGGTTAGTGCAGCCCGGTACACCGATCGGTGCGGCGATAACTTATACGCTTCTGGAATCGATTTTCTACCCGGGCAACCCGCTTCATGACGGGGCGGTGCTGGTACGGGCGAATCAAATTATTTCCGCTGCCAACGTTCTCCCGCTCACCAATACCATGTTCGGACAGAGGAAGCTGGGAACCCGGCATCGCGCCGCAATCGGCCTATCGGAGAAAAGCGATGCAATCGTTCTGGTCGTCTCCGAAGAAACCGGGCGATCCTCCTTTGCCTATAAAGGGCAGCTTTATCCGGTGATCAACCCTTAACCTCGCAGGAGTTAGGTAATAATTTTCAGAACATGATCCAATGACTGCGGTTCAACTCGCTCGATTAAATCCCCGTACTGCTTCAGCCGTTCCTCAATGGTCAACAGATTGAATTGACGGATATCGCAATCCCGGCGGACCTCCTCCCAGAGTAAAGGAGTAGAGACGGTGGCGTGTTCCCGAGCTCTGGGAGTGTACGGGGCCGACAGAGTCTTGCCGTACCAATGCTGCAGGTAGTCGACATAAATGAGATCGCCGCGATTTTTTTTGAGCCGTTCAATGGTAAATAAAGCGGGATACTTCTGCACCAAATATTTGCCGATAAATTCTCCGATGGCACGAAGCTGTTCGAAGGTGTACTTGGGAAGAATCGGGATGAAAATTTGCACGCCGGACGCTCCTGAAGTTTTGGGAACAGATCGGATGTTCATCGAATCCAGCACGTCACCGATCAGGCTGACGGCGTACATAATGCGGGGCTCGTGATCCAAAGACGGATCGATATCCAGAATCCACTCGGACGGCCGTTCGCTTCCTATATGATGGAAGGAAGAATGGAATTCCAGACAGGCTAAATTTCCGAGCCACAGCAAGGTGGGGACGGAATCCATATTGACATAGCGGATGCCTTGGAGCATGGCCGTCTTGACGAAAGCGGGAGTCGGCTCCGGGCAATTTTTCTGATAGAACGATTTGTCATGAATTCCATGGGGATACCGGATCGTAGTCAAATAGCGATCCCGGCAATATTTCAGCAAATAGGGAGAAAGGACAATGAGCTTCTGCAAATAAGTCAGCTTGGAGATGTTCTGCTCGGGCCATAAAATTTTGTCCGGGTTGGTAATCGTCAAGTCATGCCCTTCAATTTGAACCACTCCTTTGGTGGCGCTCTTCATAGGCATGGCGCCGTATCGCCGTGCGCGATGCGCTGGCAGGCGCCCCCCTCCTCTCATAGCTTTCTATACTGCCGGTTCAAGTCTGCAGCCTTTCACTGCCGGGTCATCGGACCGAAGGTAACGATTTTGGGATGGCGCAGCAGTCCGGCATCGGTAATTTCCAGGCCGGTGACTACAATGGCAAAAGGAGTCTGCAGCCAAATGAGCCGATCCCGCCTCAAATCGGAGGGCAAGGAGGCGAAGGGGGACTGCCGTGCGCTGTCCGCAAGAGCGAAATCTAGAAGCTGACGCTTCATCTGCTCATTTAGTCCCAGTGATACCTTGCCTAAATAAACTCCGTCCATCACCATAACGAGGCTGGCCAGACGTCCTTCTCTTATCGTTACGCCGACGATCATCACTTCCAGCTGCAGTGCTGTTTTTTTCTTGTACCAATCTCCGTGCTTCTTTCCTTCCCGGTAAGTGCTGGTCAAGCGCTTGCTGACAACGCCCTCCCATTGATGCTCTTCAACCCACTTCCATAAAGACTCGCCATCTTCATACAGGTCGGTAACGAAGAACAAGCCGTTCTTGTCCGGAAATTTGTTAAGCAGACGCTGATGTCTCTCCTGATAGGGAAGTCCGGACAGGTCCTCCGATCCGTCCTGAAGAAGATCGAACAGCACGTATTGCACCGGCTGCCTGGAACCGGCCTGGGAAATCGTCCCGGGGCTCCGCATTCTTTCCCTCTGAAGAACTTTCTGAAACACGGGACGCTGCTTGACCGGGTCGAATACTATCGCTTCCCCGTCGAGCACACACCTGCCGCCTACCGCGGACAAAGAAGCGGCAAGCTCCGGGTATACCGAGTTTTTGGAGAGCATTTTGCGCGAATACAGCTCGACCCGTCCCGCGTCGATATGGGCAATCAGCCGGACCCCGTCCCATTTCAGCTGATACCCCCAATCGGTTCCTTCGGGAAGCTGTTCGCGAAGAATGGGGGACATGGGATCAAACGGAGGGTGCATGTCAGGAAACGGTCTCCTTCGCTTTTTTGCCCCGCCCTTTGGGAGCCTTCGGCTTCGTTTCCTTAGGCTTGACGGCATCCAAACTGGCCTGCAGGGCGGCCATCAGATCGATAACATTGGTTTTAGGCTGCTCCGGAGCGACCCTGACCTCCTGGCCGGCGATTTTTTGCTGAATGGCATCCATCAGGGCGCTTCGGTAATTATCGCTGTACTTATCCGGCTCGAAAGGACCGGACAATTGCTCGATGAGCATTTTTGCCATATCCAGCTCTTTTTCATTAATGGACGCATTCTCGGGAAGGTTCGGCACTTGGGAAGTAGAGCGGATCTCGTCCGGGTAGAAAATGGTCTCCATGGCAATGCAATTGTTAATAATGCGGATGGCGGCAAGACTGCTCTTGGAACGGATGGAGACGGTCGCTATACCGATTTTGCCCGTTTGCTTGATCGATTCGAGCAGCAGGTTATAAGCGTTCGAACCGGTATCCCCCGGCGACAGGTAATAAGTTTTTTGAAAATAGATCGGATCGATGTCCTCCAAATCGACAAAATCCATGATTTTGATTTCTTTGTTAATCTCTGAGGAGAGACTCTCCAGCTCATCCTTCTCAAACAGAACAAAATGCCCCGGCTCATACTCATAGCCTTTAGTAATTTCCTCCCAATCAATCTCCCGGTCGCAGGACTTACACTTGCGGACGTAGGAAATAGGCGTACCGCATTCCTTGTGGATATACCGCATGCTGATATCTTTGTCTTCCGTGGCGGCGAACATTTTTACGGGAACATGGACAAGACCGAAGCTGATGGCTCCTTTCCAAAGCGTATGCATCCCTGGTACCCTCCTTTAAAACTAAATTGAAGTGAAGCGAAAAAGAATAAGGACTCGACATAAGTTCCGGGGCTCCCCGCAAAGTACCCGGAATAAGCTTCGAAGGCATACTTCACTTTGTGGGGTATTTACAGGGCTCCCCGCAAAGTACCCGGAATAAGCTACGAAGGCATACTTCACTTTGTGGGGTATTTACAGGGCTCCCCGCAAAGTACCCGGAATAAGCTACGAAGGCATACTTCACTTTGTGGGGTATTTATTATTATTTCCAAATAGAACGGCTTCTAAAAGCGGTAAGACCGGAATTCCTGCCCCTGGTCTGTCCGTCACGAAAGAGGCTCCGATGTTAGTATGTATCCGGCTGTCAGGATTATGAATGGTTCGGGTGGATCGGGGATAAAGTAAGCTATATTGGCACAGAAAATTTCAACTAAATGTTAATGAAAGGCGGGCTTAGAGTATGGCGGAAAATAAAGAGGATAAAAGAAAGCAGGATGAGTTAAACGAAGGAAGAGACGAACGCTTCATGGATATTGACCGGATGGTTAACGAAGGGTTAGGCGGGGGAAATGTAACGGTGGACAACGGATGGATTGACGAGTCGACCACGGATACTATGGACGAAGAGGAATCGTTCTTGAACCTGGAGGAAGACGAAGACTGAGGTTCTTTTCGCAGTCAACTCAACGATCCGGACATATCGAGAGAAAGGAGGGGATATCATGGATTTGCTAAGAGCCAAGGAAATTCTCGATTCCGAGAACAAAATTAATGTAGAAGTAAACGGCCAACGGGTCTGGATCGACAGTGTGGATACGGAGAGCCGGACGGCCAAAGTTCATGTGGAGCATAAGCCGGAAGAGATGAGGTTTGTTCCGCTGGAAGAGCTTCATGAAGTTTAGGGAGAAGATCCCGCGCCTTAATTGGCCGGGGTCTTTCTTTTTTTGAAATATAGAAGTATCAATTCCTGTTCTTACCACATTAGAAAATTTAAGTTCATAAAGCATTAAAGTGGAACAAACTTTCTAATTGGCATAAAAAGCTTCCTCTAATACCGGGTTATTCGTCTTCGAAGAGGCTCCGTTAGAAGCTTTTTTATATGTCATCGGTAAACGCGCCTTTCCAAAAGGACGGCGAGTCGTTTATCCTTGTTACGACTAAATTAAATTGCAACCGAAACAGAGGCTTACCCCGTCTAATATAGAGAAGGGGTGGGAGGGTAAAGGATGAACTCGGAACAGGAATGGATAGACAGACTTCAGAAGGGGGACGGTTCCGCATTAGCTTGGCTTATGGACCGTTACGGGACCAGCATATACCGGACTGCCGCGCTGCTCTTGAAGGATCGGCACCTGGCCGAGGACATCAGTCAGGAGGTCTTTCTCAAGGCCTATCAAAAAATAAGCCAATACAAAGGGCAGGGCAGCTTGCAAAGCTGGCTGACCCGGATCGCCGTTCATCTATGCCGGAGCAGGATGAGGCTGGCTTCCTGGAAGAGGCTGTTTATCCGGGATCCGATAGAACAAGAGATCGTCGGAACGGATTCCAACATAGAACAAATGGTGGAAGAACAAACTCTGTGGAACCACCTGCAGAGAATTCCTTATTCGTATAGAGAGGTTATTGTTCTGCATTATTATCAGGATCTATCGATTCGGGAAATAGGGGAGATCACCGGAGATAAAGAAGGAACGGTCAAAAGCAAGCTGTCCCGAGGCAGGGCCATGCTGAAGAAGGAATTAATCCGGGGAGGGTGGGAAAATGAATAATTGGACGAAAGAGGAAGCGGCAAAGATTAAGGAACAACTGGACAAGGAATTGTCCGCCGTTCAATTTACGGACTCGATGAAAGCAAGCGTCCTCCGGCAAGCGAAACGAACCTTCTTGGAGAAGGAGGTATATATTCCGCATCCGTTTGTAGCGGCTGTGGTCGGATTGATGGTTCTTGCGGCGGTTCTTATGTTTAACCCGGTATCCCGGGATCAACAGCCGGAGGCGCCTGCCGGCCCCAAGCTTGTCGTGCTGAACAGCGGGGTTTTCTATGAGGAACAGTTGCAGGAAGGGGGAGATCGGCCATGAGGGTAAAAATAAGAACGATAGCCATAGCTGGATCTATCCTTCTCCTTATGGCTATAGGATTGGTTGTGTCACTTCCCGGCTGGCTGTTGAAGATGGAGAAATATGACGCGCTTCTGACTTGGTTTCCCAAGAGTCCCGAAGCTCCCGAAGCCTTGTTTTGGTCGGCTGATAAGGCGATGAGAGGAGCTCAAACCAACAAGGTGGACCGGATTTATATTTTTCCTAATAGCTCCTCTTACTCTCGTTCAGAGACGGCTGCCCAGTTAGGCTTGGCGATAGACCGATGGGAAAGGCTGCTCGCTGAATATCCGGATTACCGTGATGCGGAGCAGGCGAGACGCAGATTGGCGGAAGCTTATTTTGCCCAAAATAACTGGCCGCAGGCCGAACGTGTCTACGAGCAACTGGCTTCCTCCGAGAACCAGTGGGTCGGAAAAGAGGCGCAGGGGTATTTGGAGGCAATCAGATCCAGGCAGCCCCGTCCCGGAGAAGAACCGTCAATAACCGGCCGGGTAATTGTAGGAGGTAAGGGAGTCGAGGATGTTTTTGTCATATTGAGGAAAAAAACAGAAAATAATACGTGGTATTCCAATCCTTTCGGGTATTATCCGGTAGCGATAACGGATTCGGATGGAACTTACCGATTTTATGATGTGGAGTCTGGTCATTACGAAGTGGGAGTCGGTATCGGAGCGGATGCCGTCAGCGGGTTTTACCGGACCGGACAAGAGGAGCCGGTGGCAGAGATAAGTGAACATTCGACAGCCGGCTACGATATCGTCTTTCTGCCGAAGGTGGAGACGATCTCGCCGGTTAACCGGGAATTAATAGACGGGGATGCTATCCGTTTTGAGTGGGAGCCTTATCCTGCGGCTTCTTATTATCAACTGGGCATCACTTCCATAGACCGTGATAAGCAGGGCAAAGTGGCCGGGAGCTCTACAGTATTGCTGAATGAAAAATGGACGGAAACCACCGCCGAATATGATTTGGATACACTCCGGAATTATCGGCGGGGAATTCCCGTGTCTTACAGCCAGGATGAGATGTGGCTGTCTACACAGGGAGTTCTGGGAGCAATCTTCCCGGGAGGGGAGTTTACCTGGTACGTGGATGCATTCGATGCCGTAGGGCGTAAGATCAGCAGCTCCAGCGGTTATTATTTGTTAAATGACAATCAGGTTCCTTACTTCACGATCGATGACCGGGAGCAGTTGGAAGGGGACCGCTACGTCATGGAACACCGGTATGAGGAGGCTGTCCAGGCTTATGAAAAGCAGCTGGACCATCCTTATGCCCTGCGGGCGCTCGCCCGGCTGTGGTTTACCGGCTTCCGCTACGGGGAGGAAGGGGATAAAGCCAAGGCGCTTACTTATCTCGAACGATTGGAAAACCCGACGGTTAATGATTATGAGCTGATGCTGCATGCCTACGAAGCTGCGGGGAACGAGGAAGCGAGCCGCCGAATTCAACAGCTTCTTGATGCTAAACAGCCGTAATCCGTAGTTGTTCAATGGTTGGAAATAATAAGGGGGAGATTGAGGCTGTCGATTAATGGTGTACAACCAAAGATCATGCTAAAATCCTGCATGGTTTTTGGTTTTAACGGACCCCAGGAGACTGTCGATTAATGGTATGCAACCAAAGATCATGCTAAAATCCTGCATGGTTTTGGTTTTAACGGAACCAGATGACCTTAATCTCTCCAAAAGGGCCTTTCGGTCATTTTAACGGAACCAGATGACCTTATTCCCTAGAAATGCTCGCGAAAGTAGGAGAATTCCAAGCAATAAGCGCGCCTGGTTCCGTTAGTTTAAAAAAACGGCCTAATTTGACGAATTAGGGTCTCCCAGTTCCGTTACATTTTCGCGTTTAACCATAACCAGTTTCATTGGTACTATACCAATTGGGCTTTTCACTATACATCCTGTTGTACACCTTTCCTACAAATGAAAGACAGCCTCAGATTTAGCCCCACTTATCGGTTTGGCGGCGGACGGCGGTCTGATTCGGTAATTCGACAGCGCTTCTTGCGGCATCTTTAACAGAGGGCTATAATATGTTCAATACTGAATGAGGGTGGCCTTGAAAGTATGGACGAATTTGCTCTTATCCGTCGCCTGACCGAACGCAGGACACGAACCGGGGCGGCTCTTCCGCCTCTGGCGGTCGGAATCGGAGACGATGCGGCTGTGGCGGATTGGCCGTCCGGATCGCAAATCGTCATGTCCTGCGATACGATGGTGCAGGAAGTTCATTTCAAGCGAGTGACTATGAAAGACAGTGACGTCGGATACAAGGCCATGGCCTCTAACATTAGCGATATCGCCGCCATGGGCGCCATTCCGCGATATGCTTTATTGTCGCTGAGCGCACCCAAGAACGTACCTGTATCCCGGTTGGACAATCTGTACGAAGGGCTGTACGAATGCGCCGAACAATTCGGAGTTACGGTGGCGGGCGGGGATACGACTTCAACCCCGGGTGAAATAGTGCTTGCCGTTACCATTATAGGAGAGATCGAGCAAGGGCGGGCGTTAGTCCGCTCTTCTGCCCGTCCGGGTGACGCGGTCTTCGTCACCGGCTATCCGGGCTGCTCCGCCGCCGGCCTGCACTATCTGCTCGGTAGGCAGCAGGCTGCCGATTCCATCGGCGAGCTTACGCAGCCTTACCGCTTTCTTGTGCAGGCGCATCAGAGGCCGCAGCCGCAGGTGAAAGCCGCCCGAATGCTGCTGCAATCCGGCTTCGCCGGGGCGCTGAACGATGTTAGCGACGGCGTGGCCAGCGAAGCCGCGGAGATTGCCGAAGCGTCCGGCGTCGGTCTGCTGCTGGAGGAAGGGCGGCTGCCGGTGCATCCGGACTTGGCGGAATATGCGCGGCTGGCCTCCCGGGAACCGCTCGATTGGATCTTGGGCGGCGGCGAGGATTATCAGCTGCTCGGAACGGTGAGGCCCGAGGGAGTGAACGAGTTGGCCGCGTTGTTCAGCCGACACGGCATTCCGCTGGCGATCGTCGGCGAGGTGAGCGAGCGGTTCACGGGCGTCCGGCTGCTTCGCCGCAGCGGAGCTATAGAGCCTGTGGACAAGCGGGGCTATAATCATTTTGACAATTAGGGGATGATGACTACGCAGCCGCAGTATACTTATGGGTCTGCTAACGAGCAGGACACGTCACGCTTGGCCGAAGCGCTGGCCCCGATGATGACGCCCGGTACCGTGCTGGCATTGGACGGCGATCTCGGTGCCGGGAAAACAACCTTCTCCCAGGCGTTGGCCAGGGCTCTGGGGGTGGCGGATGTGGTCAACAGCCCGACCTTTACCATCATTAAAGAATATTCGGGAGAATCGCTTCCTTTTTATCATATGGATGTGTACCGGATAACCGAGGAAGAGGCGGATGAGCTCGGGCTGGACGAGTATTTTTATGGCGACGGGGTAACGGTCGTGGAATGGGCCAGCCGGATCCCGGATTTGCTTCCGGAGGAGCGTCTGACGATCTATATCGAAACGACCGGCTTGCAGGAGCGAAGGTTCCTGTTGACTCCGGAAGGGCCGGTCTACAGGCATTGGTGCGAGACGTTGAAACAGAACGGAGTTTTCATATGACAGAAGAAACCAAGATACAGAATACAAGCGGAAGATGGCTTGCCCTGGATACCTCCACCTCTGCGATGACCGTCGCGGTGCTGGAGGGAGAACGGTTATTGGGCGAACGGAATTCGCGGGCGGAGCGTAACCATTCGATGTATTTGCTGCCCACCATTCACGAATTGTTGGCTGAGCTCCAGCTTCGTCCGGCTGATCTGGACGGCTTCGCTGTCGGACGGGGGCCCGGCTCCTATACGGGCGTTCGAATCGGCATCACCGTGGCGAAGACGATGGCGTGGGCGCTGAAGCAGCCGGTCATCGGAGTGTCCAGCCTGGAAGCGATGGCCTTGGGCGCTGCCGAATCGATGGCCGGGACGGAAAGGGAAGCGCAAGTCCGTGAAGACAGCCAGCCGGGTCCATCCTGGATCGTTCCTCTGATGGATGCTCGCCGGGGACAAGTCTATACGGCTTTATTTGCTTCCGGGTCCGGACGGTGGAGTAGAATTCGCGAGGATGGAATCCGACTGCTGGAGGTTTGGGTAGAGGAGCTGGCGGAGGCGGCCCGGAACGAGCCGGAGGAATCCAGACCGCGGCAAATCCGGTTTGTCGGAGAAGTTGGGGCCTTCGCCGATGCTATAGGACGCCTGGCGGAGCAATGGAGCGGAGAATCAGGGGCATACCCTCATGATATCCATGCATATGATGTCGGTAGGCTTGCTCTACGGCTTCATGCGGCCGGAATTCACGATGACGTGCACCGGCTGGTGCCCAATTACACGCAGCTGGCCGAGGCAGAAGCGAAGCTGTTGGCCAAAACGTCCTCGGGAGGAAAAAGGGATGGAGAAAAGCGTCCATAACGACACCTCGCCCAAGCTTGTTTTTCGCTTGATGCAGGTGGACGATATTGAGCAAATCTGCCAAATCGAGGAGGAGGCTTTCCCTACTCCCTGGACGGCAGCCGCTTTTTATAACGAGTTGGTCAATAATCACTTCGCCCGTTATATGGTGATGGAATACGATGGGGAAGTGGCCGGCTATGCCGGGATGTGGCTGATTATGGATGAAGCTCATATTACCAACATAGCGATCAGGGAGAAATACCGGGGCATCAAGCTCGGTCGGAAGCTGGTCGGCGAGCTGCAGAAGACCGCAGCCTATATGGGCGCTTCGCGAATGACCCTGGAGGTCAGGGAATCGAATGCCATCGCCCGGAATCTGTACCGGAAAATGGGCTTCGAGGACAGCGGGGTCCGCAAAGGATACTATACCGACAACAATGAGGACGCTATTATTATGTGGGCGGAATTGAATAAGTCCCCTCAGGCATCCAAGAAAGGAGCAGGTGGAGGCGAATGAAGCCGGCGGAAGAGCTGCGAAAGCAGCCTTGTTATATAGTTGCCATTGAGACAAGCTGTGATGAAACCTCGGTGGCTGTCGTAGAGGATGGAACGAAGGTCAGATCGAATATCGTCTCCAGTCAAATAGAGACCCATCGCAAATTCGGAGGGGTCGTTCCGGAGGTGGCCTCCAGGAAGCATGTGGAGACCATTACATGGATTATTGAAGAGGCCCTTAGGGAAGCCCGCGTGAGCCCGGCCGAGCTGTCGGCAGTGGCGGTTACTCACGGTCCGGGGCTTGTCGGTTCGCTGCTTGTAGGGATGGTGGCGGCCAAAGCATTGGCCACGGCGCTTGAGCTTCCGCTAATCGGAGTGCATCATATCGCCGGCCATATCTATGCGAACCGTCTGGTAGGAGAGCTGGAGTACCCGTTGGTCGCGCTGGTCGTATCGGGAGGCCATACGGAAATTGTTCATGTGCAGGAGGAAGGGCGCTTCCGCATTCTCGGACTGACCCGGGATGATGCGGTGGGAGAGGCCTTCGACAAGGTGGCACGGGCCCTGCAGCTCCCCTATCCTGGCGGACCGCATATCGACCGGCTCGCTCATGAAGCGAAGGAGAGCATTACGCTGCCAAGAGCTTGGCTGGAGCCGGGCTCATACGATTTCAGCTTCAGCGGCTTGAAATCGGCCGTTCTGGCCGTCCTGAACCAGGCGAAGATGAAAGGGGAGGCTTTGGACCCCGCACATGTGGCCAGAGGCTTTCAGGAGTCGGTCATCGACGTGCTCGTGGAGAAAGCGGTGCGCGCCGTTCGGGAGACAGGCGCACGGCAGCTTCTTCTGGCGGGCGGAGTGGCCGCGAATCGCGGGCTGCGGACCGAATTGGCGGGACGCTGCGCCGAGGAGGGAATTCCTCTGGTCATTCCCCCGTTCGAATATTGCACGGATAATGCGGCGATGATCGGTGCGGCTGCGTATTTGAAATATACGCGCGGGCAGTTTTCATCCTTTGATATGAAGGCCGAGCCGTTACTTTCATTAGAAGAATGGTCGGTTTAGACCAAGGTATTTGCACGGCAGCTCCGGCCATCGTCGATGGCAAGAAGACTAATTGGGACGCACAATCGTTTATCCACAACTTAATAATGTAAGAAATCTACCGTTTGCCTCACCCGTATGGGGGGCAGACGGTTTTTTTGCAGCTTCATGTAGAAAAATGACGAGGTAAGGACTCTGTGGACATAGTTATCCACAACCTATGTGGACAATGTGAATAGAATCAAAAAGTCTATGGGAGAGTAAGGGCGACAATTATCCCCGCTTCGGGATAGTTTTTTCAACAAAAACTGTGGATAATGTGGATAAAGTTGTTGATAGTCATGTTTTTTTTCTAATTTTCCTTTGATTTTTCGATTATCCACTTGTGGATAACGATGTGGACATTTTTGTTCATATTCGGGTAGTAAAAGAAACCAGGCGAAAGCTCGCAGCAGATACACGGTTAGGGCTTTTTTTTAGCGGGTGGATAGCTCCGGGAAGGATGAAAAAATGCACAAAGGGATTAAACGAATACCTGAAATTAGCCAACCACTCACCTCGTGTCGATTTCTCCATCGGAAGGCTTCGCGTCAGCGGCATGGGGACTACCTTGAGAAATCCATCTATTTTCATTTTTGCCGGTGCCGTACCCGGAATGACGCGTCTAATTGGAATTCAAGTGCGTCCGTTGTTTAGATTTGGCGCGAGAATCGGGTTATTGCCGGGGCTATTCTTGGAAGGTATTTGTACGGAGTATGTCTGCAGGGATTCAAGACGAGACTAGGAATTGGCGGATCTATTCAAAGCTCCAGATTAAGGTAAACGTCTATTGGCCGAAGTCATGGGGCGATGATTGGAAGTCATCTTTATTTTCAAGTAACCTCTGGCGTACTTTCACAAGACCGGGAGGAAGAAAATGGGGTCCCAATCCAGTGTTCGTTCTTTCTTGCTGTTACTTACAGGGCTGTTGGTATCGGCCGGGTACATATTGTTTTTCGCTGTTCTGGGGCATCTGGGACAGGTTTATCTGAAGGACAACATAGCGCGGCGAAGCCCTGTCTCCGGGCAGCCGGTTCATCGTGTGAACTCGTCCGAAGAGAGGGAGTCAGCGGAGCGCTTGACGATTATCTCTATCCCCGGTTTGTCTTTCCTGGAGCTTCGGGAGCCCAGCTTAAGGGTGATGCCGGAGTTGAGCCGGCTATTGCAGGAAGGAGTGCTGGGGGCGGTCAATGCAAGGCTTGCGGGGCAAGGGGGCAAAGACAGCTACGCTTCCATCGGAGCGGGAAGACGGAGTGTGAGCGGCGGTGCTCAGGGGTATAACCGTTGGGAAACGGTAGAGGAGGTTCCGGCTGATGTGCTATATCAGCGATACACCGGACGCCCTTCCGGGAAGGAAGCGATTTTCGTTCCCGCTATTGAAGGGCTGGCGAGTACGAACCGGGCCACTTCTTATGGAGGAAGGCCGGGTTCGTTGGGAGACATTTTAGGAAGGAATCAGGTTCAGACCAATGTCTGGGGCAATGCGGATATAGTCTCGGAAGCCGATCCGGCGAAAGGTCTTCAACGGTACGCGCCATTGGCGCTAATGAATCTGGAGGGAACCGTGGCCCAGGGGGATGTCAGCCGGTCTCTGTTGAGATCATCGCCCTGGCGTGCCGGAGGGGTAAGCACGGACTATTCGGCCATCCTGGATCAGTGGAAACAGAGGGACAATCGTTCTGTCACGCTTATTGAATTGGGGGACTTGCAGCGGTTATATGCTGTTAGATCCTTTTATTCGGAGGAAAGCTTCGCGGCCCAAATGCAGGATGTACTTAAGGAAATGGATTCGTTCATAGGAAATGTTCGCCGGGAGATTGCGGATAAGGAAGATCTGTGGATCTTATCCCCAGTAGTTCATTCGGATGCTGCCAAGAGGAAGCTGACGATGGCTCCATGGATTATGCATCGCAACGATGGCGGAAGGGGGTTGATTTATACGGAGTCCACCCGCCGGGATGGAGTTGCCGTCATGTGGGATCTGACCCCGTCCGTTACCGAGCGGTTAGGTTTGGCCGGAGCTGCGGAATGGACGGGAAAAGCCGTTCAGATCAAGCCGCATGCCGACCCGCTCGCATACCTGCTGGGGGAAATAGGGCGGATGGAGGCGGTTTATCGCGTCAGGCTCCCTTTGTTATCCGTTTTTACGGTATATGAAATTGGGGTGTTATTAATCGGGCTTTATTATGCGTTGTCCCGTAAAAAAGAGGGGCGGCCCTTGGTGCGCGGCCTGTTGTGGTCGATTCCGGCGGCCCCCTTGCTACTGTTTGCCTTGGGCCCCGGGTTGAATGGGACCTTGTCTATCCATGGCCCGAAGCCGGGCGTCGGAGGCTTATCCCTGGCCAGCGCAGAGGGTACGGCGTTATGGAATGCCGCGCAAATAGCGCTGCTGCCGGTTGTTTTGGCAGCCATCAGTCTGTGGCTGGTCCGGAGGAGCCTCTGGGCCGGCTGCACCTGGATCGGCCTCGCCACGGCAGCCGTGCTCATGCTGGACGGCTGGACCGGAGCGAACGTCATGAAACGCTCGGTGCTTGGTTACGATCCGATTATCGGAGCCCGGTTCTATGGAATCGGCAATGAACTAATGGGGGTGCTGGTAGGGGCGGCTGTGTTGGGAACGATGGCATGGGCCCAACAGCGGCAAAGCCTGCCCGCGGGTTCTATGCCCGGGTCCGCTTCAGTTGCGGCCGGACGGTCTGGCCGGCCGAAGCGCCCGGCGTCTCCCGCAGCCGCCCGGTCTGGCCGCGCGATCGGCCCAACAGCTCCTGCAGCCGATCGGTTGTTCCGTTGGGGACTGGCGGCTTTGTATGTCGCACTGCTGATCTATCTGGCTTCTCCGGTCGGCGGGGCTAATGCAGGTGGTGCCATAACGGCCGCAGTGACCTGCGGGGCGGCCTGGTTCGGCCTGCGCAGAGGGGAGCGATGGTCCTCGCCGCTTTCTGCTTGGCCGGAAAAGCCATCGCTGCGGGGTGGAGGGCGGATGCCGAAGACAGGCGCAGGCGCTGTCCGTTATCTGGGCCCTCCCATTCCCTTGCGAAATCTGCCCGTACTTAGAGAAACGCCCCGATCCGGGCAGCCGGAGTTAGCTCACACTGACCGGGCATCTATTGGGCGTCAACCCGGGCTGGGACAATACGTACTAACGGTTTCTGGAGGGGAAGAGTTCGGGCGGACGACGTCCCGGTCCGGAAAGCCGGTGCCAAAACAGCCGGGACATGAGTTCCAGGCGCGTGGGATGAAGCTGCGGACAGCGGTTCTTCTGGGACTTCTGCTGGTGGGTGGCATTCTGGTTCTATGGGTGGCCAATGTATGGTTTAAGGGAGGGCAGCATAGTCATATCGGGGAGGCTTTTCGGTATTTGGCGGCGGGAGATCTGGCGGAGATCAAGGACATTCTCGTGAGGAAGCTGAAGATGAACGTGCACCTGCTCGGGGCGTCCATCTGGAGCAAAGTGGTTCTGACCTGCGTTCTGGTCATGCTGGCAATCTTGGTGAAGCCGCCGCGGAGATTCCGCAGGTGGAGAAGGCTTTATCCCGCTTTCCTCAACGGCTGGGCGGCCATAACCATCGGAACGGTTACGGCATTCCTCTTCAATGATTCGGGCATTGTCGCCGCGGGGACGATGATGACCTATGCGGCCGTTCCCCTGCTGCTTCTTTCCTTGGAAGAGCAGGTGGAGGAGTCGTCCGACGGATGAAAATGCTTCCGCACATTTATTCAATTTTGACTAAGACAAGCGTCATTTTAATCAATTACTTAACGAATCAGTGACCGGCATAGCGATGCCTGCTGGATGATAAAGGAAGGCAAGCTTTTCGCTATTGGGGCCCCCATCAGCTATTGATCCAAAAGCCTCGAAAAAGGGGATAGTCCCTTTTGGACCATCCCCCGACAAGGTGCGCCGCAGACGAACGAATCTCGGCACGTCAAGCCTATTCCATCCATTCTGCCCATTGCTCGTACAGCTGCTCGAGGTGCACTTTTTTCTGTTCCAGGTCGTTGTTCTTCTGCTGTACGAGGACGTAATCGTTAAAGATTTCCGGCTGAGCGAGTTCCGCCTCAAGATCGCTTATCTCCTGCTCGACCTTGGCGATCTCCTGCTCCAGTTGTTCCAGCTTGCGCCTGCGGGTGCGTTCCTCCCGTTTGGCTATTTTATCCGCTTCATAATCGTTCTGTGGTTCAACAGGCTGCTGTCGGCCGCCGTTCGTGGGCTTCTCTTGTTCGCTTTCGGCCTGCAGCTCGGCAAGCTCCTGCTTTTTCTCCATATAGTCGTCATAATTCCCCAAATAACCGGTAATCCCGTCGCGGGACAGCTCGAGAACGCGCTCGGCCATTTTATTCAGAAAGTACCGGTCATGGGAAATAAACAGCAAGGTTCCCTCATAATCGATCAAAGAGGCCTCCAGCACTTCCTTGCTGAACAGATCGAGATGGTTCGTGGGCTCGTCCAGGATTAGGACGTTGGCGTTCAGCAGCATCAGCTTGGCCAGGGAAACCCGTGCTTTTTCCCCTCCGCTTAAGGCGGAAATTTTCTTGAACACATCTTCCCCGCTAAACAAAAAGTTACCAAGCACCGTGCGGATACGGGCCTCTTCCAAATGGGGGAAGGCATTCCACACTTCCTCAAGGACGGTATGATTGGGATTAAGTCCTGACTGGTCCTGATCGTAGAAGCCGATAGTGACGTTGCTCCCCCATTCATAGGTTCCCCGCTCCTGCTTCAGTCGGCCGGTAATGACTTTCAGCAGAGATGATTTGCCGACCCCGTTAGGGCCAATCAGAGCCACGGTCTCTCCCCGATTCAGGTGCAGGGAGACATTCGTGAACAGCTCATGCCCATCGTAAGCAACGGCTATTTGGTCGGCGCGCAGCACTTCCTTGCCGGACGTTCGATCGATTTCGAAGGAGAAGGAGGCTTTCTTTAAATCGCCGAGAGGCTTGTCCATCCGTTCCATTCGTTCCAATGCCTTCCTGCGGCTCTGGGCACGTTTGGTCGTGGAGGCACGGGCAAGATTGCGCCGGACGAAGTCTTCCATTCGGGCGATTTCTTCCTGCTGTTTCTCATAGTGCTTAAGCTGAACGGCATAGTCGGCTGCCTTGATCTCGATATAACGGGAGTAGTTCCCCGTATACCGGCGGGAAGAGTGCCTCTCGATTTCATAGATCGTCTGGACAAGGGCATCGAGGAAATACCGGTCGTGAGAGACGACCAGAATCGAGCCCGGGTAGCCCCGCAGGTAATCCTCAAGCCAGGTTAGTGTAGCGATATCCAAATGGTTGGTGGGCTCATCGAGCATCAGCAAGTCGGGCTCCTGCAGCAGAAGCTTGGCCAAGGCAAGTCTTGTCCGCTGCCCTCCGCTTAAGGTGCTCACCACGGTGTCCGGAGGGAAGTCTCCGAAGCCCATCCCATGTAGAACCCCGCGAATTTTCGCTTCCATTTCATAGCCGCCCTGCTCGCGGAAAGTCTCCGAACGGGCCGCATAACGATTCATGGTTTCTTCATAAAGCTTCTCATTGTTCAGAAGCTCGGGATCAGCCATGCGGACTTCCAGTTCGCGAAGCTCTTGCTCCAGCTCCAGCAGATGAGAGAATACCGTTCTCAGCTCTTCATAGAGGGTCCGTTCCGAGTTCAATCCGCTGTTCTGGGCCAAATAACCGATCCGTGCCTCTTTGGATTTGAACAGTTCCCCGCTGTCATAGGAAAGCTCGCCGGCCAGAATTTGCAGAAGCGTTGATTTGCCCGCTCCGTTCACACCGACCAGGCCGATTCGTTCCCTTTCCGAAATTTGCAGGGAGATGTTGGTGAGCACAGGGCGAACACCGTAATTTTTACATAAATTTGAAGCTTGAAGCAGCATTTATATTAACCTCCGGAATAGATACTTGCATCGGGATAACTACTATCTAGTTTAACTGATGGATGGGCTTCGGACCAGTACCGGAAATCGTCGGTTCAGAAAGCGGGAGGAGTGCCGGATAATCGAAAGAGGGGAGGGTCTTCCAACCAAAAGTGCTTGGCTGCCGCCACGGCCTGTATGTTATTTGACAGTTGATATTGACTGGATAGCGCTCTTTCGGAAACGGCTCCAAAGTAGCTATTCTTCCATATGGCCGTTATGCTACAATTAGTCTACAAGATCAATCGAGGACAAGAGGGGCATGCATATATCATGACCGATATGGACCGGAAACGGCGGCTTCGCCGGGAAGCCGAGGCGCGGCGATCCGGCCTCGCCGAATCCGAGCGCCGTTTGAAATCCGAAAGGATCTGCCAAGAGGCTATCCGGTATTTAACGGAGGAGTCTTCTTTGTTGTCGGAGGGACGGGCATTATTTACTTACCTCCCCTTCCGAACGGAGCTTGATGTTACGCCGATTATAGAATGGGCCTGGGGCCGGCATATTCCCGTAACCGCTCCGCGATCTAACCCGGTTAGCAAGGAGATGGAGCCGGTCATGATCTCTTCCATGGAGGAAGTAGAGGAGAACGGCCCTTGGGGGATCCGGGAGCCCAAGCCGGATTGCCCGGTATGGACGAAGCTCGACCGGATCGGATGTATTCTTATGCCCGGCCTGGCCTTCGATGCCTGCAGGAGACGGTTGGGGTACGGCGGCGGATTCTATGATCGTTTTCTCTCCCGGTACGGGCGGCAAGGATTGATGATTCCCGTCAGGCTGGCTCTGGCCTTCGATGTGCAGATCATTCCGGAAGTGCCGGAAGAAGAGCACGACTACAGGGTGGACGTTCTGATTACGGAAAGCGCCGTTATCCGCTAACCGACAGTACAGGTGTTGATTGCGGCGCCCGTTATTTATATGATGGAAGAAACCGGTCTTGCCTCTAGGCAACGGCCGGACAGGAAGTTCCGAAGCGAAAATCATCAAACAGTTATGGAAGAGGAGGAGCTCTCATGCGCTGGAAAGTGGCTATTCTTACCGCCAGTGATAAAGGATCCAGAGGCGAGAGGGAAGATACCAGCGCCCAGGTTATCCGTGAATTGGTTGAGGAAGAGATGAACGGAGAAATTGTGGAGTACCGAATTGTTCCCGATGAATTGAAGGAGATTATGGCGTCATTGATCGAGATGACCGACTATTATCAAGCGGATCTTATCTTTACGGCAGGCGGCACGGGACTGGGTCCGCGGGATGTCACTCCCGAAGCGACGCTGCAGGTCGTAGACAAGCAGGTTCCCGGCTTGGCGGAGACCATAAGAATGAAGTCGATGCAGAAGTTTCCGGAAGCCATGCTGATGAGAGGTGTGTGCGGGATCCGCGGATCGACTCTAATTATCAATTTGCCGGGACATCCGGAAGGTGTTCATGAGGGAATGAGAGCCATTATCGAACAGCTTCCGGCAGCACTGAATGCTCTCGGCAGGAAGAATAAAGAAATAATGTAGCTTTAGCATATTCTGGTCATGATTTGTTCAATGGACGTTCATATTTTGTTGATTGTACATCCAACAGGGTTGGGGGTATAATAGAATCAATTATTGCGGCAGACGCCCAGGAATGGTTTGTCTGCAGATATGATTGAAAGAACTGCGGATGCTTTAACCGGCATCCCCGGTGCAAGATATAAAGCAGAGAGGAGTTGCAGAGGATGTCAGGAATCGGAACTACTGGAATTATATTGATTATTCTGGTCGCGCTCCTGTTGTTCGGACCGAACAAGCTTCCCGAGCTGGGACGGGCCTTCGGCAGAACGCTTAAGGAATTCAAGAACGGAGCGAAGGATATTATGCCGGACGATGATCAGCCCAAGCGTAAAGAGGTGTATCAGGAAGATACCCAATCTCGCGCTTCCATGTCTGAAGACTCCGATCGCACTCGCGATACGAAAAGACTCCCGGACTGATCCGGGCTGCGGTTTTTCGTGCTGACGCATAAGGTTTAAGTTCAATCGGCCCGGCACTGATTCTGCTGCAGGTCATGAAGGCGGGTTGGACAGCCTTCACAGAGAGAAAGATCGGTTGGTGAAGCTATGCAGGAAGAATCGATGACCCTGGTCGAGCATTTGTCTGAGCTGCGCAGACGCTTGATCTGGGTAATTGTTGTTTTGGTCATCGCGATGATCGGCGGCTTCTTTGCGGCGATTCATCTTTTGGAATATTTTAAATCGGTGCCGCCCGCTTCGGAGATTGAATGGAATGCTTTCTCCCTGTGGGATGGTATCCAGGTTTATATGCAGTTTGCTTTTATTATTGCTCTTATTGTGGTCCTGCCCTTTACTTTGTATCAGATTTGGGCTTTCGTCAGACCCGGCCTGCGGGA
Source organism: Paenibacillus residui (assembly GCF_042677205.1). Lineage (NCBI taxonomy): Bacteria > Bacillati > Bacillota > Bacilli > Caryophanales > Paenibacillaceae > Paenibacillus > Paenibacillus residui. Next base: position 57,730 of record NZ_JBHTIU010000031.1, on the reverse strand, counting down.
AGTGGAAAGAAGGGCTACCCTGAGGTACATCCCGTTTACGGTTGTGATGTTCCTTCTTGGGCTTGCTTTTGCTTATTTTATTGTGTTCAAGATGGCCTTCATGTTTACATCTTCTGTTAACCGGAGCATCGGGTTGACGGAAACCTACGGGATCATACAATATTTTTCTTTCATGTTTAACATTTTGCTGCCGATTTCATTGCTGTTCGAGCTTCCCATCGTCGTCATGTTTCTGACCAAACTGCGAATTCTCACCCCCCCGCGTCTTCGGAAAATGCGCAGATACGCCTATATGATACTTGTGATTGTCGGTACGGTAATTACTCCGCCGGATTTGATTTCCGATATCCTCGTTATCATTCCGCTGATTCTGTTATACGAATTCAGTGTTTTCCTGTCGGGCATGATCTATCGCAAGCAGTTGGAGAGGGACAGGCAGTGGGAAGAAGAATTCGGAGATTGATTCACATAATTGAATGGTATGGAAGCCAGGGAAGGTGCCCTGGCTTTCTTTTGCTTGGATTATAGGAATGAGGTCATTCGGGATGGCCGTAGAAGATTAGCCGATTGCCGAAAGGGTCCGTAACGCTAACCTCTAAAGTACCCCACGGAGTTGTTTCCAGCCCGGGTTTGGCATATGCGTAATTTTTGGACAGCAATCTTTCATGAAAGGCGGCAATGTTCTCAGTTTGAATACGAATAGCAGAGCCCGGACAACAATCCCCATGATGTTCCGAAAGGTGAAGGACGGTTTGGTCACGGGAGACCTGCATGTACAGCGGGGCTCCTTCCTCAAACCGGTGCTCCCAATCCAATTGGAATTCCAGGAAAGAGAGATAGAACTCTTTAGCCTTATTATCTTCAAAGATTCGCAGAATAGGCGTAACCGATGTGAACTTGCCGTTTAAAGAATCCATGAAAAAAGCCTCCTCATTTTCAAGATAAAATCTTCGGCCTCAATCGTATTGTAGCGAACCTAAAGAGGGAAATAAACCGGGTGCGGCATCGTTTGAAAAATGAGGTGGAGCAATGGAAAACGCTTCAAATTTCCTCGGCTGAAGGGCTGAGGCCGCGGAACGTGTTCTTTTTACTCAGAGCGGCAAAAAAATATGAAATTTCCCTCAAAACTACTTGCAAAAGCATTGGAAAATGTTTATGATAAAAAGTGTTATTAGCACTTGAATCGAACGAGTGCTAATTCGGCTACATAGGCCGCTAAAGCAAAAATTAAAGGAGGCTATTTATCCATGATCAAACCGTTAGGCGATCGCGTTGTTATCGAAGCCATTGCTAAGGAGGAAACTACTGCTAGCGGTATTGTTCTGCCCGACACGGCTAAGGAAAAGCCGCAAGAAGGCAAAGTAATTGCAGTAGGCAGCGGTGCGGTGAAAGACGGGGAACGCATTCCTTTGGAAGTTAAAGAAGGAGACCGTGTACTCTTCTCCAAATACGCTGGTACCGAAGTGAAATTCGAAGGCCGCGAGCTACTGATCATGCGTGAAAGCGACATTCTCGCTGTATTAGCTTAAACCTGATAGATATCGATTCGTTTCGACGTTAGAGAAAGTAAATTTTTTGAGTACCTATTGAAATAGGAGGGTTTATAACATGGCCAAAGACATTATGTTTAGCGAAGACGCACGTCGTGCGATGCTCCGTGGTGTAGATGCTTTAGCAAATGCTGTAAAAGTGACTTTGGGTCCTAAAGGGCGCAACGTCGTTCTTGAGAAAAAATTCGGAAGCCCGTTGATCACTAACGACGGCGTGACCATTGCGAAAGAAATCGAGCTGGAAGACGCTTTCGAAAACATGGGAGCTCAATTGGTTAAAGAAGTAGCAACCAAAACTAACGATGTAGCCGGTGACGGAACGACTACCGCTACCGTATTGGCTCAAGCGATGATCCGCGAAGGGCTGAAGAACGTTACTTCCGGCGCTAACCCGATGGTTATCCGCAAAGGAATCGAGAATGCGGTTAAAGCAGCTGTAGAAGAGCTGAAGAAGATCGCCAAGCCGATCGAAGGCAAGAACTCTATCGCTCAAGTTGCCGCTATTTCTTCCGGCGACGAAGAAGTTGGCCAACTGATTGCAGAAGCAATGGAAAAGGTCGGCAACGACGGAGTTATTACCGTTGAAGAATCCAAAGGCTTCGCTACCGAATTGGAAGTCGTGGAAGGAATGCAATTCGACCGCGGTTATATTTCTCCTTACATGATCACGGATACGGACAAGATGGAAGCTGTTCTGGAAGATCCGTACATCCTGATCACTGACAAGAAAATCTCCAACATCCAGGAAGTTCTTCCTGTATTGGAGAAAGTAGTTCAGCAAGGACGTCCGTTGCTGATCATCGCAGAAGACGTTGAAGGCGAAGCTCTGGCTACCCTCGTAGTCAACAGACTGCGCGGTACATTCACTTGCGTAGCTGTTAAAGCTCCTGGCTTCGGAGATCGCCGCAAAGCTATGCTCGGCGACATCGCTGCATTGACCGGCGGTCAAGTGATCACGGAAGAGCTCGGCCTTGAGCTGAAATCGACCGGCATCGAGCAGCTTGGACGTTCCCGTCAAGTTCGTGTTACTAAGGAAAACACGATCATCGTGGACGGTTCCGGCGACAAGAAGGATATCGGAGTTCGTATCCAGCAAATCAGAACCCAATTGGAAGAAACTACTTCCGAATTCGATAAAGAAAAGCTGCAAGAGCGTCTGGCTAAATTGTCCGGCGGCGTAGCTGTCATCAAAGTTGGAGCAGCTACCGAAACCGAACTGAAAGAGCGCAAGCTGCGCATCGAGGACGCCCTGAACTCTACTCGTGCTGCAGTAGAAGAAGGTATCGTATCCGGTGGAGGTACTGCGCTGGTTAACGTATACAATGCTGTAGCAGCTGTAGATGCTTCCGGCGACGAGAAGACTGGTGTAAACATCGTTCTTCGCGCACTGGAAGAGCCGGTACGCACCATCTCCAGCAATGCTGGTCTGGAAGGCTCCGTTATCGTTGAGCGCCTGAAAGGCGAGAAAATCGGCGTAGGCTTCAACGCAGCAACCGGCGAATGGGTGAACATGATCGAAGCAGGAATCGTAGACCCTGCGAAGGTTACCCGCTCCGCACTGCAAAATGCAGCTTCCGTAGCCGCTATGTTCCTGACCACCGAAGCTGTCATTGCCGACAAGCCTGAGAAAGATAAGCCGGCTATGCCTGACATGGGCGGAATGGGTGGCATGGGCGGTATGATGTAAGTCGTTCCGTAAAAACCTTGATACACCAAGGATTGTCACTTAGAATGTGAGCGGAATTATGATTGCGAACCCCCCTCTAATTAATGAGGGGGGATTTTTTTTGCAGCTCTTTATTATTTGTCCACCTTATTCTATGGTATTATTAGGAAAATGTCTTTGGGACAATATAAAAGGTAGTGATTGTAGTGGCCTTATTCCGTACATACCACCCACAGCCGCCTTTGTCGGGTTTTATTAATATTTTTTGGTTATATAAAGGTTACAACCCGCCTCATGAAATGGAGCGTGTATTTCCAGACGGCTCCATTGAAATGATTATCAACTTAGAAGAAAATTTGATTAAAGTATACGATCAAAAGAATCATAATCGGTTCAAAAGCTTCCGTGGAAGCCTGATCTCTGGTCCGAGATCAGAATTCGCCGTAATCGACACAGCCTGCCAAGCGTCAACGATGGGTGTCCATTTTAAGCCTGGCGGTGCTTTCCCATTTCTGAAGTTGCCAGCCAATGAATTGTGCAATGAGCACGTCTCTTTGGAAACACTTTGGGGAATAAAAGCGGACCAAATGCGGGAACAGCTCATTGAAGCTAAAACGCCGCTTGCTAAATTTCAAATTCTCGAACAATATTTAATCAGGATGATGACCGGAGTATCTGAACACCATCCTGCTGTTATATTCGCAATAAGTAAATTCCAGGACTACCCTAGTCAGTGGAAAATTGCTGATGTTACTGCACGTATAGGCCTGAGCTCACGTAGATTTATTCAAGTATTCAAGGAAGAAGTCGGATTGACACCTAAACAATTTAGCCGTATTCAGCGCTTTCAGAATGTGCTCCGTCTCATCGAAGGTGGAGAGCAAGTGAATTGGATAGATATCGCTTTGTCTTGCGGTTATTATGACCAGGCACATTTTATCCACGATTTTCGGTCTTTTTCCGGCATTTGCCCAACAACCTATCAATCACTTCAAGGTAAACAAAAAAACCATGTTCCGCTTGATCAATAGGGTCATTTTTTTACAATACAACTCATTCCAATATGACTTAGAATAATTTTGATGCATAGTTCCCAATATGTGACCTGGTCTTTTGGGACGAACGCATTCAATTTTTAAGAAATGGAGGAATGTTTGATGACACCTAAAACAAAAGCCATACCAGAGGGTCATCACGCTGTGACACCTTACATGATTATCAAGGATGCAGCCGAAGCCATAACGTTTTACAAAAAGGCATTTGGGGCCACTGAATTGATGCGTATAACAGACGCCAATGGAAAGGTTCGGCATGCGGAGATCAAGATCGGTGATTCGCCAATCATGATCGTTGACGAGTTTCCGGAATATCCGATAATGCAGAGTCCGAAGTCTCTTGGAGGGGCTACGATGCATATTTTTCTTTATGTTGATGACGTAGATGCACTTTTTGCACAAGCTATTGATGCGGGTGCAAAGGAACTGGAGCCTGTAGAAAATCATGTTGAAGGGGATCGACGTGGAGGAGTAATGGATCCTTTTGGACACATATGGTGGATCGCAACACATATAAAGGATGTGCCCCTTGAGGAACTATAATAACACTACCTTGATTTAAGTTGCTAAGACAACATAATAGAATCCCATCCAATTCTACTACGGTTGGTTTGAAATTAATCCGGTTCACCCCTTTAGGAAAATTACCCGAAGGGGTGTTTGTATGTCTAAAGAACCGATTGTGTCACTTTGATTTCTAAAAAAGGTTATCCCACATTTCTTCATTCCACTTAGCTAAGTAAACTACTTTCTGTGATACAAATCATAGTCGATTAATGCGGAATTGGGGAAGCAACTTTTAAGGTATTGATGAAATATGGATTGGAAAGGTTGACAGTAAGAAAAATAGCAGAGGAAGCAGGTTTAACTATAGGGGGCGTACAATACTATTTTTCCAATCAACAGGAGCTATATGTGTATATGTGTATATGTGTATGCTATGGAGTTATTGTTAAAAAGGGGTGAGGAGAGGATCCCGTTCTATCCAAGAGGGTGATGACGTATTTAAAGGGGTTATTAAAATGCTCAAGCAATTGATCCCGTTAAAGGACCCTGAACAAAGGATGGAAATTGAAGCGTGGTTCAATTTTGCTGTAATGGCAATGAAAGATGAAAAATTAAGTGAATATAACGAACAAATACGTCAATCAACAAAAGAATTTATGAGATATATGATTGAGGTTCTTGCTAAGAATAATCTTTTAAAAGACCATCTGAACATAGACGAAGAATCGGTCGGCTTATATACTTTTATAGACGGATTAACCCTTCAAGCCATTTTTTATCCGTCTCATTTTGATGAAAGCATAGTTGAAACTTACATCGGTAATTATTTTAGTAAGCTATGTTATGATAAATAGAAACTCGGTTTCCTTCTAACTAGCTATAGAAAGATTGGAAGACGTTGAAACGAAGTACAGGGATTTACGTATTTTCTAAGAGGGAATAAATGATATGTTTCCCCAGTGAAGGTGTGAGATAAATGACAAAGAAAACGGTATCCCTATTTGCTTTATCATGTATGCTGTTTATCATCGTAGGACCTTTTGGTGCTTGGATGGTATATAAACAAGCACAACCCCCGGGCCAGTTTTCCAATCAAGTCATTAATCCTGGTGAACCCTTTTCCTCAACTAGACCATCGAAAACCGTAGCAGTGTGGGGGACTCCGGCTAATCTGGATATTCAAGGAGTACAATGTAAATTAGAAGATGAACAGATTAAATTAGAGAAAGAAAGAACAACTGCTGATATCAAAGGAACAGAAACTGTTTTGTTATTTGATGGCGATTATACAGTGTTTGATCGCATGTCCTGTGAGGGTGGAGGATTAGGGCAGATTCATATGTCAACTAGATTTCCAATGGATAAAGCCCGGACGTTCATGATGGCTTTACTTGTCGCGACTCCTATAGTGGGCGGGTTCGGAATCGTTCTATTCAGGCGTACCAGATTATCCAGATAAGGATACCGTTATATAGCCGGAGGGATTTATAAAATTAACATGTAGAAAACAATTATAGAAAGGGCCAAAATCTCTCTATGACAACAAAATCTAAAAGAAATGCTCTTATCGTTATTTCTGTATTCATTTTGCTGTTTCTTCTCAAGGAATTTGTCTGGGACAAATATATCGTCAATCCAACGGAGTGGGACGCTCTGAAAGAGAAATCCGGGCAGCCCGGTACTATGGTGGAGGTTGATGAAGACAATAAATTGGCCGTATTGTATCCCGGGAATGGCTTTCACATTTACCTGGTATCCAAAGGATATTGGGGCTGGTCAATTCATGATGAAATCGCTATTCCAAATGAAAGCAGCGGCGATCCATTTACTGCCCAAATAAAGTCGTTAAAACAAAAAGGAAAAGATAACCTGGATATCATCCTCATCCTCAGTCGGGATAAAGAAATCGATCATTTCATCGCTTTCGATGAAAGTGGCGAGGAGTATCGTTTTAATAGGACGATCAATCGAGAGCAGAATACCTATTTATATTATTCTATTAGGGAAGAAAACGTTCCCGGCAAACTGATTTACGAAGCTTATTCGGCCAACGATAAGTTATTATATAAAGAATAAAAGACAAATCTTCATATAAACTGTCACAGTGTAGTAGAAATATTACTTCTGGGGCAGTTTTTTATTATTCCATTCCCGGATGTTTCCGAAGGTGACCTCACCTATTCGAAGCATCCTTATTTATTTTGCAGGGGTTGGCATCATTAGTTGGTAAGGACAAAAGGCACAGGCTTATTTTTGACGGCATTAACGAATGAAGACACTCTAACCCGACGTAGGGTAATGGCACTAATATTTAACCTCATTTATGAGAACAACGATGCAGGCTTTTAGAACAGTTTTTTTCATACCATGGTTGGTTGTACGAGAATGGGGTAATCCATAAAATAGGTGTAATTATGGAGGATAGGAGAATTAATAGAATGGTAGATATTCATTGCCATATTCTTCCCGGCGTGGATGACGGCTCTCCTTCTCTGGAACATTCATTGCAAATGGCGAGAATGGCGGTGCGGGAAGGTATCGGGACAGTTATTGCAACTCCACATCATGCTAATGGGAAATATGATAACCCGGCAGGCAGGACACAGGAAAATGTAAAGAGGTTGACCGTAGAGCTGAAAAGGCAGGACATTCCGCTGCAGGTTTGTCCGGGCCAGGAAGTGAGGGTGTATTCCGATTTGATCTCGGATATGGATAACGGCAGCCTTTTCACATTGAACGGCTCTCGTTATTTACTGATTGAATTCCCGTCCCACCGTATTCCTCCTTCAATTAAAGAGCTTATTCATGAATTGAAGGTTATGCAAATTACACCGATCCTGGCCCATCCTGAACGCAATAAGGAAATTGCCGAGAACCCTGCCCAACTCTTCGAACTAATAGAATTAGGGGTTCTGTGCCAATTGACCTCCCATTCGATCACTGGCTTATTCGGCCCTGCTATTCGAAACCTGAGCTTGGACATGTGCAGAAGAAACTGGATTCATTTTATTTCTTCAGATGCTCATAACGTAACCCAAAGACCATTTTCCCTGAGAGAGGCCTATGCTGAAATCGATACCGAAATTGGGTCCATGTACTCATCTTATTATCAAAAGAATGCGAAAGCGATCATAGAGAACCAATCGATTTCGATCTGCTCGGAGCCAATTCCGATCAAGAAAAAATGGTACCGGCTCTGGTCCTGAAGTAATATTGTTCCACAAAATTAACTGTGCTAGTATTTGTTGTAATCTGCACAAGTCTCCTAATATATGGTTCGTAATTCGGATTATGGTAGATGGAGGATAAGGAGTTGAAGTTGATGGGTATGAAGAAGAAGATGCTGGTGTCTTCGCTAGCCGCGAGTTTTGTTTTAAGCTCGCTGCCTGTGCTGCCGCTCAGCTCACACGAATGGCCGAATAAGTTGGGAATCCAGAGAGCAGCCGCTTCAGACTTTTCCGAGCTGCCTCTACCAGAGCTGGCGGATAAAATAGCAGGCCAGATAAAGGAATTAACCAAGGATTTTACAGAGGAAGAACGACAGGTCATTAAAGAGTTAAGATCAAGATTGGCATCTCTGGACGCAGCCACAGCCAAAGCCTTGGTTGCACCGATCTGGGCCAGGCTGGAATCGAAGGCAGACGATAAGGTCAAATACCCGGACCTGACTCTGGACAACCTGGTTTGGTTGATTCAGAGAATGGCGGCAATTAACGATGAAACATTAATAGAGGATTTGGAAGAGCTGCATCGCGATCCCAAGGCACGCAAAATGTTCAATCAATTGTCTAAAGTGGCCGGCGTACCCGGCATCGGTATGGGAGATTTTCAACAATTCAGGAAGAAGGTCTATGACGAGCTGGAAGCTTTGGTCCGGAAGGAAATTCCTTCGCTGTTCGTAGCAGTGATCGAGGGCAGATTTAAAGAGGAAGCGGACAAGCTGGTGGATCAGGCGATTGAGATCGTTGTACAGCACAAAAGTTTGAAAATAAGCAAATTGCTTAGAGAGCTCAATGTGACCTCGGAAGATTTGAGGAAGACACGGAAATTATTCTCGGATATTCTTGATCCGGACAACAAAGTACAGCTGGCCGTGGCGGGAGTTCTGGTTCGTTCTCAAATCGAATTTGTGCCGCAAACAACGAATAACGGGAAAACTTTGACTCCAACATTGAGGCTGTTCGGCTATGAAATTAATAAATTACCATATCTGAGCTGGAAGGTAGTATCCGATAGCGAGATTTACGGGAAGGAAGGACGTTTTATTCTTCCGGATAATGTGGAATCAGCCAAAGCGGACATTGCCGCCACCTTGGAATATAAGAACATGAGTATGCTGATCTATAAGGGCACTATTGAGATGGGGAAGGGGATCGTAGCTCCTACAAATCCTCCCAAGCCCCCAAATCCTCCGGGGCCTCCGAAGCATCCAAACCCTCCGAATCCTCCCAGGCCAGGTGGGGGGAATGGTGGGGGAGGGTATTCACCAACGCCTCCCGTCCATAGGCCGGATGTGAGTAAGGCCATCGAATCAATCTCTAAAGTGATAGCCGGACTCGAATCAGCACCGGGTTCATACACCCGCAATGAAGCCAGGGGAAAAGCCAGGAAAGCGGTGGAGGAAGCGATTCGTGCCGTGGCTGTGGCGAAACTGAACGAAAACTTAAAGATAGAAAATGGCGTGGCCAAAGCGGATTATGATGTAGAGGACTTAAGGGACCTTCTGGAGGACGTCAAGGCCATCGCAAATGAAGCTAATGAACAGCTTAAGCAAACAAATCCGGATGCTGGCCCTGCCAAAGTTGTATTCACGCTTGATTTCGGCCAATTGGAAGAGGTATCCAGGGCCGAATTGCCTATCAAGAAGGAGCTTATGGATTTGGCCAAGGAATACGGAATAGATGCGATTGCTGTCCGGATTAACGGCCTTACTGCGACTTTCGATATGGAACAGTTGCAAGAGGACACCATTTGGAAAGTGGAAAAGCTGGATCGCCCAGCCACAGCGGCTCATCAAACCTTGGTCTCTGATGTCTATGAGCTGAGTTTTGATGCGGGCGGCAAGCCGCTCACTACGTTTAGTACACCTGTAGAGCTTAGATTTCCGGCTTCCCCGGGTAACCATGATCAAGAGCTCCTTGCTCTGGTTAAATTCGATCAGGGCAAGACTTTGGTAAAAGGAGGAATGTATGATCCGGATCAGCAGGCGTTGATCGTGGGCAATAAGGATTTCTCGGTCTATGGAGTGATTGAGAACCATGTTTCCTTCCATGATCTGGATGAAGTCAAGCAGTGGGCTGGCCGTCAGGTATCAGTGATTAGTTCTAAAGGGATTGTGGAAGGCCGGGCGGAAGGAGAATTTAATCCGCGGGATTTCGTAACACGTGCAGAGTTCGCCAAGATGATTGTTAAAGTGCTGGGCTTGGAGGATTCCACCGCTACGGAATCATTCTCCGATGTCTCTGATCAGGATTGGTTCCAGCCATACGTGGCTGCTGCAGTGAAATACGGTGTCGTTAATGGCCGATCGGAGGACAAGTTCGAGCCTAACGCGTACATTACCCGCGCCGAAATGGCCGCCATGGCTTCCCGGGCGTTGATGGAAGCCAGAGGTTATCAGATGACGCCTGACATGGAAAAGGCCGCCGAGCTATTTATAGATGCCGGTGAAGTTCATTCGACTCTTATGCCCGGAGTATCCCTTGCGGCTTATGAGGGGATTATTATAGGGGAAGAAAATCAGAGGTTCAACCCTAATAACAACTCGACAAGAGCCCAGGCCGCAGTGATGATCTACAGGCTCTTGAATAAGTAAACAGGTCCCGTCGAATAATTCCTCCTCTCCCCCAAGACTGAGAGGAGGAATTTGCTTAGAAGAAGGCTATTTGCAGCATTTAACAACCAAGGCCCATGGGGGTGGACAACATCAAGAAGCGGAAATGGAAGAAATGGTTAGGATGGTCGGCGGCTTTGCTAATCGTTCTTGTTGTAGGCGGTTATTTCGCCATGGATTATGCGGTCGACCGGATGCTCAGGTCGATCTCGGCGGGACTGGAGCTGGAAGCTGTGTCCCAACCGGGAGGACAGGATAACTCTCCCGACCGAACCTCTGATTCGGCAACGTCTGATTCCAAGGAAGGGGATAAGAATGTTCCGGTGTCGGGAACCCCAGTTCCTGAAGACAAAGGCGAGGCGGTCCCTGATCCAACTAGCGGCCCTGATTCTGGTGGCGCTTCCGACTCTGATTCCGGACAACCTCCTTCTTCCGGGGTTAAGGAGACTAAGGAAGAGGCTGCCGCTGACAAAGGAAAATATCAGGCCAACATAACTCCGGATAAGGCGTCGAAGGCTCAGGAACAGATTACTTTGCAGGATAAGACGAAGGTGACCTCGGTTCTTCTCAAACGATTGGGCGCCTCAGACATTAAAACGCTGATGGACCTGGCTTCCGGCGGAATGTCGGTGGAAGAGAAGAGGGAAGCGAAGAAGGTGATATTGGAAAAGCTGAGCGAAGAAGAATATGACGAGCTTATAGCGATTGCTGCCAAGCTAGGCCTGAGCCAAGGGAAATCTTATGAAGACAGCTTGAAAGAATCGTCGTCTAAAGCCAGCAAGTAATTCCCCGACTCTATCTATTGGCGATACAGCTGCAGCATCTAAACTATTGTAAGGAAAGGTGAGACTTGTGAATAAACTGCGTCGAGTCCTTGCGTTGCTATTATCCATCGTACTATTCCTGGGAATGATGACCAGCGCTTCTGCTCAGCAGATCAGTGAAGAAATTCAGGTATATTATGCTCCCCTCAAATTTAAAATGAACGGGGAAAACATGAGGCCTCCAGAAGGGCAAGAGGGCTTTATCTATCTGGGAAGCACCTATGTACCCCTGCGGTTTGTCGCCTACTCTCTGGACAAAGCCGTTCTGTGGGATCAAGAAACCTATACCGTAACTATTCAGGAGCCCAGCAAGCAGGAAAAGGCCATGATTAAAGACTATAAGCTTAATCGGGTGGTCAGAACCCCCGAAGCTGCTTCAAGCGAGTCGGTAAGTCCGACCACGATTTCGGTTTATTTCGAGACAGTGCAATACATCTTTGATGGAAAACAAAAGTGGCCGGAAGAGGGCCTGCCAGGAATGATCTTCGAAGATACGTTGTATGTCCCTATCCGATTCGTCTCGGAATCTCTCGGGCTTGAGGTGAGCTGGGATCAAGACACCTATACAGTAACCATCGGGAAGAAGGAAACGCCGAAGAAACCGGAAGAACCAGCGAAGGAACCATCGGGAGAACAATCCGGGGAAACGTCCAAAGAACAAATAGACTTTCCTAGCCCACCGAATAGCTCCGGAGGTCCCGGAATACCTAGTTATGGCGGCGGCGGCGGCGGCGGAGGCAACAATGGCGGTTCCGGAGGTACAGGCGGTGGAGGAGGCAACAATGATGGCTCCGGCGATACAGGCGGCGGAGCGACCAAACCTTCTTATGAGAGCATAATCGGAGAGGCGGAGGCTCAAATAGGCAGCCTGCAGAGCAAGGCGGAGTCTGAACTAAGTGCGATCATTAACGAATTTAAACAAACCAGAGACAGCTCCCTAATTACGGAAGGTCAGAATAAGCTAAACGGCTTTGACAACGAATTTGATCAGATCATGAACAGCCTGTCTAACGAATTGAGCAGGAATGGGTATGACACCAGCGCGGTACAAGAGTATAGAGAGGAGTACGAGCGAATTAAATCGGAGAAGGAGCAGGAAGTGATTAACGACTTGCTGTCCTCTATGAGGAAAGGGAAGTAGGGGTAAGCGGGGGAAGCACAATAAGTGTAAATAACAAGATAAAGCCTCGATACTTCGGTATCGAGGCTTTGTGATAAGAGAATTAGTTAATGAAGCCTGCGTTGTTCAGAAGACGATTCAGCATCGCAGCTGCTTGAGCGCGAGTTGCATCGTTTCTAGGAGCAATCGTAGTGTCAGTCATGCCGTCAACGATTCCTGCTTTAACAGCAGCAGCCAGTTCAGCTTGACCCCACACGATGCTGTCCGCATCGGCGAATTTCGCCAACAGGGCATCTTGCTCCGTGCTGGATACTTTCACATCTTTACCGGCATAAGCCAGCGCTCTTACTACCATTGCGGCCAGTTCTTCGCGGTTGATTTGGGCATTCGGACGGAAGGTTCCATCTTCGTAACCATCAACAAGTCCGCTTTGAACTGCTGCGCTAACAACACCTGCGTACCAATCGCCAGATTGAACGTCAGAGAAGGTAGAGGAAGAGCTTGCGTTTGCACTCAGACCTAAGGAACGTACAACAATAGCTGCAAATTCAGCACGAGTAATGTTGCGCTCCGGACCGAAGCTTCCATCTTCATAGCCGTCAACAATCAGTTTGTGAGACAGAAGATCAACATAGGACTTAGCCCAGTGGGAAGCTACGTCGTTGAAGCTGATGTCCGTTTCGATTGCCGCGTAAACGCCGGTTCCGTTCCGCTTGATGGTAACTTTAGAGTTGTCTCCATCTTTGCTGAATACGGAAGGTGCGAAAGCCAGTTTATTCGAGTTGGACACAACACCAGTAGATTTGCTGGCATCTGCACTGCCTTCAAAGTTGATGGAGCTGTTAGTGTAAGTGTTGCCGAAGGAAGTAATAGCCTTCGTCTTATCTCCAGCTTCAGCCGTTACTTTGAAGTCGTACGGAGTAGCGATCAGCTTAGCATTCAGAGCTTTAACTGCATCTTCAATAGCTTTAAGTGCATCATCTTTAACTTCTTTCATTTCTACGCGGATCCACAGATCCTCAAGCTCTACGCCCATCTCTTTAGCCAGATCTTCAAGCTTGAGAGCTTTGATCGGAAGAGTGAAGGAAGTATTCTCGTTGTAGATGGTCAGAGTTTCCCCTTCAACCAGTGCGGAAGCCGGAAGAAGAACAAAATCGCCTTGGATTTCCAAAGATGCATTTTTGTTTTCTTTCAGCAGGTCAGCCAGTCTGTAAGCGTCGGCTTTACCGTTAAAATCAACGATGCTGCCTATCGGTCCGCCAAAGCCGCCGCCAGGGTAACTGCCGCCTGGATTACCGCCAGAGGTTTCTCTGTAAACCCAGTCAGATACTACATCGTTATACTGGAATTTAACTTTCTTGTAGGTCACATCAGTTATTGTACCATCGATGTTAAAGTACACAACATCAGTGACATTCTTAGATGTGTCCTTATTGGCGATAATATCTTTAATTTTGTTACCTTTTTCATCATAAACTGCAAGAATGACGGAAGATTCCCCTTTAAGAGCTTCACCAAGCTCTCCGTCAAAATAAACACTGCCGGTTACGTTTCCGTTCGCCTTATATGTAATCGCTCCGAATCCGGATGCAAAAGCAAGCAGCGGAGTAAGAATGGAAACGATCATAAGGGTCGCGAGAAGACCGGACATCTTTTTCATAACAGAAGCTTTAAACAAGTTCCTATCTCTCCCTCGCAATTGATTGTTTTTATTAGAAAGCATTGTATAGTTTCACCTCCTTTCAAGCGTAATCAAAATATTAAAAGTAATAGTATCATTATCCTTTAAAAGTATAGCATCTTTTCACAGCAAATGGTAGTTTCTGAGAAACAGATGATACTGGAATTTAGTCAAATTTTGTATTTAACAGATCTTCAAGATTTTTAGATTCTTGGGGATTTGCCGCGAAGAGCTTCCCTTTCAACCCGTCCTCCGTTTTCCCTTGTTTATGCAGGGCTGCAAGATACCATCTGGCAACAGTTTGAGCTAACGGTTCCTTCAAGTTCTCGGTAATTCCATGTCTCAATGCTGATTCCGCATTAGAGTAATCACCCTTGATATAATATATCTGTCCTGCGTATAAAGCAATAGCTTGAGTGACATTAAATTCTCTTCCCTGAAGTTGTCCTTCCGGCAAAGACTCCAGATGGTTTACTTTGGCAAGAACAGTATTATATAATTCGATAGCTTCATTCCAGTATTGGTCCGTGAGCGCAATATTTTTATCCAATCTGGACTGATTTCCAAGTTCGTACAGAATATGCATCTGAGATTCATACATCTCGATATCCCAAGGGAAAATTTCTAACCCTTCTATATTGACGCTGTGAGCCTCCAAAAAGTTTCTCTGTTCCATGAAAAAATTTAATTGGAATAATATCCCCAGTCGATGGTACGGCTCTGCTTTTCTAAAATCCTTAATAAGCTGAACGGCTTCTTGTTCCAAAGAAGGATCATTTATTTGTCGAAACACCTGCATCAAAATATCCTGCTTCAGATCAACGTAATCCGGATGATTGGGCTGCATTGACAAGGCTTTATCCACCGTAGCAATAACCTCGGTATATGGCTTCGCTTGCTGTGCTTCTGCAATAGCCTGATGATAATAGGTATTCCCAGAAAGGAGCCTGATTGACATGGTGATAAAGACTATGGCTGTAACAAGCGTTCCCCCGGAAATTATTTTCGGCAGATAACTTTCCCATTTGCTTAATCGATTTGTGAATGGCGCTGCTATCGTGTCAAAACTGGACACAAGTCCACCTAAGCATATGAAAACGACAATAGCAAGGTACGCATAACTCAGATTGAAATCGATAACGCTATGAATAAGCAATGAGATCAAAATAATGAGATATAGGACCCTGGCATCTTTCGTATCCTTGTCGCTTTTAAAGTAGTTTCTGCAATAGTTATACAAAACTAACCCAAGTAAGACGGCAAAAATGAGAAACCCGAAAATTCCGACTTCAACAAGATATTGCAGGAAGAAGTTGTGAGCTTGTTTGCTCGTGTAAGGATTGTTTTGATATTTCTCATAAAGTGCCGCCCAGCCGCCGCCGCCAGCTCCGAAAACAGGATAGTCTTTGACCAACTTCAACGAATCTGCATAGAAAGTTCCTCTCTCCAATACACTATGCTGTTGAAAATTAATATTGTCTATCCTTATTCTAATATTTTCAGGCAAAAGCTTGGTGATACCGGTATCCGTAAATAGAATGATTACGGCAATGGTTCCCAAGATTACGGCCCCAATCGGCAGAACAACAGGAGCATATCGCGATTTGATTTTTTTCTGTATTGTTTTTTCTAACACAGGAGTTAGATAATGATTCAACAAAGTTATGAGAACCGAAACAATAATTGAGGCCGCCGCAAGAATTCCCCAGCCTTTGAGCGATAAATTCGGGTTGAAACTATTTTGTAAGCTTGAACCGATCTCAGTAATCTTTCCAATAGTCAGTAATACGGCTACAGCGGATATCCCCAAGTACAGAAGCAGCTTGATCTGCCTTTCCACGGAAAAAAACAAAAGCAGCACCAGGAGCACGATAGGCAATATAACCAATCCTCCGCGGGAGAGAGTTAGCATGAAAGAAACAAGGATTGGAACCAGCATTAGAGAATGCAAAGCAACAGAATACCATTTGCGTGATCTGAAAATGAAAAGCATACACCCAAAGAGTAGAGCTATTAAATAGGCAGAATAAGTATTAGCGTATTGAAATACGGAAGTAAGTCTCAGGCCGTTGGAATCACTCATCACCGCATGTTTATAGGCGGGTAATCCTTTTAGGCTCGTGAAAAGTTCAGCAATTCCATTAGCAATTTTAAGATTGCCAAGCCAATTGAGCATACCGAAAATAACTATTAAATATCCGGATATTAATAAAGTATATTGCAGAATATTATTTCCAAGCCGGTTATTAGTAACATAAATGGCTAAAATAAAAAATGTTGCATACATCATATGCATGTACAGCATGTTGGCACCATAATAGTGAGATGCGGCACCAATTAAAGAGATTAAAAAACTTAACGGAACCAACCAAATGTAAATTACAAAAAAATCTCGTAGATTGCGATACTTATAGTTGAAAAATAAGTAAAAAGAAGTAATTAGCAATAAAATAGATGACCAAACAAAGGACGAATAGATAGGCCGATCGAAGTCCATGTTATAGCCATTAAACAGCCCCCTTTGAAACGGGGCCCACAGTAAAAATAAAACTGCAATGGCAATTAACGACCAGAATAAAATGGAATGAGAATCATTTGTTGCTAATGTACTTGAAGAGGATGATTTTCCTTTTGCTTTATGTTTCATTATCGAGTACTCCCTTTTTAGACGTAATTCTACAATATTTTATCACACATGAAGGGGGAGTGAAACTCGTTATGTCGAATGGTATACTATTACTGTAGTTTTGTTGGGAGTAATTTGATATTATGTACTGTGTTACATACGCAAAAGCAAATAATATAGGCTAAGGTGCTGCTGAATGAAAAGTCATATACAAAATTTTACTAAGTATAAAGATCTGCTTGTTGAACTAATACGTAAAGATATTAAACTGAAATATCGGAATTCTGCTTTGGGTATCGTCTGGAGTATGTTAAATCCTCTATTGTTAATGATCGTATTAACGATCATTTTTTCAGCTATTTTTAACAATACAATAGAAAATTTCCCGGTTTATGTACTTACTGGAAGGCTGATATATTCCTTCTTTGCTGAAGCAACAAATTTTGCGATGGATTCCATCCATGCCAATGGACAATTAATAAGGAAGGTTTATGTTCCCAAGTACTTTTTCCCATTTGCAAGAGTATGTTCATCTTTTATAACTACTATATTATCTATTGTTCCTTTAATTGCCGTTATGATCGTAACTGGCATGAGTTTTTCATTTATAAACCTGATGATTATTTTTCCGTTGGCATATGTTTTTCTTATTTCCTTAGGAGTAGGCTTGATTTTGTCTACGGTAACTGTATTTTTTAGAGATATTAAACATCTCTATTCAATTGTGCTTATGTTAGTTATGTACATGACTCCCATTTTCTATCCAAAAGAGATTATACCTCAGAAATATATGCCCATTATCGAATTAAATCCCTTATTTGAGGTTGTTGGAATGTTTAGAAATGTCTTGATGTACGGTAATTTCCCTACACTTGAATCCCATTTTATTTGTTTAATTCATGGCCTTCTATATTTCGTTGTAGGTCTATTTATTTTTTATAAAAAACAAGATAGATTTATCTTTCATATTTAATATAATGAATTGATGTTACACAAGTGAGAACAAATAAGGGCTTGTGGAGGCTTGTGAAATGAATGATATAGCTATAAAGTTGGAAAATGTTTCTATGAAATATAGAATGGCTAGTGAAAAAATCTCTTCAATTAAATATTACTTTATACAAAAGATGAGAAAAAAAATCTCTTATGTTGATTTTCACGCGCTAAATAATATTAACTTTGAAATTTATAAAGGTGAGGTATTTGGAATTGTCGGATTAAATGGCGCGGGAAAGAGCACCCTGCTGAAGATTATTGCAGGCATCCTAAAGCCAACAAGCGGAAAAGTAACTAAAAATGGCGCCATAGCCCCTCTTATTGAATTAGGAGCAGGATTTAATGGGGAGCTTTCCGGGCTAGAGAATATATATTTGAATGGACTTGTACTGGGTTATTCCAAAAAGTTTATTCAGGAAAAAGTCGATGAAATCATTGAGTTTTCCGAATTAGAGCAATTTATTCATACTCCATTAAAAAATTATTCATCAGGGATGAGGGCGAGACTAGGTTTTTCAATCGCAACAATTGTCCAGCCCGAAATTCTTATAGTGGACGAGGTCTTATCAGTCGGAGATCATAAGTTTAAAGAAAAAAGTGAAAACAAAATGATGTCAATGATTAATGGAGGAGCCACAGTGCTTTTTGTATCTCATTCGCTGGGACAAGTAGAGAAACTATGCAATAGAGTGGCATGGCTGGAAAAAGGACAGATTCGCGAAATTGGGGAACCCCAGCCGATCATCGAAAGGTTCAAGAACGAGAAATAAAATGTCAGATAGATGAAGGTGAAGGGAAAGTGGATTACAAAATATCAGTTATCATTCCTGTGTACAATGTAGAACAATATATATCCAAATGTTTGGATTCCGTGGTTAATCAAACACTGGGAATAGATAATATTGAAGTTATTATAGTTAACGACTGTACTCCGGATGGAAGCATGGAAATAGTCGAGAACTACGCCAAGGTCTACCCTTCTATTAAAATAGTTAATCAAGTGGTCAATCAAGGGCCGGGCGCTGCACGGAATATCGGCTTGAACCATGTAACAACGGAATATGTATCTTTTTTGGATGCAGATGACTTTATTTCAGAGAATACCTATGAATGTATCCTTAATAAGTTCGAGGAACACGATTGTGAAATAGTTTTGTATGAATATGAGTACTATAGTGAAACCAACAAACAATATACTCGCAATCCTTCCGCTGTTTTATATCAAAATAATAGACTTGTAACGAATATTCTAGATACCCCCGAAATTATTTTTTCGGGGTTTGTCTGTAATCGCGTTTTTAAACATACGCTGTTTCAATATCTTGACTTCCCTAATGAAAGAATGGGTGCTTTCGAGGATACTTTAGTCGCGACGCGGACTTCATTTGAAGCTCAGAAGATATTTATAACGAATGAATGTAGATACTTTTATAGGAAAAGAGAAGATCAAACAAACCAGTCGAGAATGGATGGTATCTTCGATAAAAAAGAGCTTTATTATAATCATATGGAAGTTAGCTTAAAGATGAAAGATTTATGTAATGATTATCCGCAGTACTCAGATTTAATCCACTGGTATAATGCTAGAGGGTATACACCTTTTATTTACCACATGTTATGGAAAAAAACATTTACAAAACAGGAACGGCGGGAATTGTATTATCATGGAGCCCAAATTTTAGCTGATGTTCCTGACCAAATCATTAATAGACTCGAACAAGATTTTACCCAGTTTCTTGTCAGAAAAATTAAAAAGGGCGGGTATTCCCGTTATGTTCTTGCCGTCTATAGTTATTTGTTCACTAGTAAAATGAAAAAAGTACCGAACTTTCTCAAGACACGGTTTCAAAAATTGTTTAAAGGTATGGACTTAGTTTTAATTCTACTGATTGCAAATTTACTTAAAAACAATAGAAAATATCAGGCAGTTTGGCTTATTTGCGAAAGAGGAGATGACGCAGCGGATAACGGATATCATTTCTTTAAATATTTGCGAGAAAATCATCCTGAAATCAATGCCCACTATCTGATAGATTTCAATAGTAAACAAGATTATGAAAAAATAAAAAAGTTTGGGAACATCGTTCAATTTGGAAGTATTCAACACAAATTACTATTTGCGGTATCAAAGTTTGCGATATCAGCACATAAAGGAAAAATAGAACCATGGAATTACCAGTTGTTTCTCAAACTGGCGGGAAGAAAGTTCGGAGATAAGAAATACGTTTTTCTTCAGCATGGAATAACGAAGGATGACGTAAGAGACATTCTTGGACGAGAAAATACTTCTTTCGATCTATTCATAACTGCAGCCAAACCGGAATTCGATTATATTGTGAAGACATTTGGCTATGCACCCACAGAAGTAGCTTATACCGGCTTTCCGAGGTTTGATGCACTTCATGACTTTGAGTCAAAGCAGCAAATTCTATTTATGCCAACGTACCGATTAAATGTTGTTCAGCCTTCATGGCTTCCCAAATCAGTTCCCGATAGCGTATTTATTAATTCTGAATTCTATGCGAGGTTGCAGTCTTTCATAAATAATGAACATTTGATCCAGACCCTGGAAAAAAATGATTATAAATTAGTATTTTATCCTCATTATGAGGTTCAGCAATACTTGAAGTACTTCAGCACAGTAAGTGATAGGGTCATTATTGCCAATAAAAATGAATATGATGTACAGAGGCTATTGAAAGAATCCCAGCTTCTAATTACTGACTTTTCCAGCGTTTTTTTTGATTTTGCTTATATGGAAAAGCCGGTCATATTTTATCAGTTTGATAGAAATAGTTTTTTCGAACAACATTATAGGAAAGGATATTTTGATTATGAGCGTGATGGGTTCGGACCGATATGTGAACAGGAAGAAGATCTAGTAAACAAGGTAGAGTATTATTTTGAGAATGATTTTAAATTGGATGATAAATACATTTCGCGATTAGATGACTTTTTTGAACTGCGGGACCGGAATAATTGTAATAGAATTTTTAAAGCTATAAAGAATCTGGGTTAAGAAGAGGTTTATTATGGCTGTTACAGTAACGATTATTATAAGGACTTACAATAGACCTCATTTATTGAGGGAGGCTTTGAGGAGCGTTCAGCAGCAGACTTTTTGTGATTTTGAAGTGGTTTTGGTTGAAGATGGACCCGGAACTTCAAAACATGTCATAGACCAATTTCCTGACTTGAACATAACCTACCATAGTTCTGGGAATAAAGTGGGGCGCTGTCGAGCAGCAAATATCGGACTGGAATTGTCGGAGGGTCAATATATAAATTTTCTGGATGATGATGATTTGTTCCTCCCTAATCATGTTCAAACAATGATAAACGGTTTTTCAGTTTATCCAGAAGCTGCAGCTATTCACACAAGTTCATTGGAAAGGAAAGTTACATATGTTTCTTTGGATCCTCTTAAAATCAATGTAGCGGAAGAATGCGAGAAATATAATGAACCATTAAATGAAGGGGAGATTTTGTTCCAGAACAAATTTCCAATTCAGGCTGTGATGTTTAAGAGGGAATTATATGAAAAGTACGGTGGACTAGATGAAAAACTCGAGTATCTAGAGGACTGGGATCTATGGATAAAGTACAGTCTGCAAGGCAAATTTTGCTATATAGATGAAGTAACTTCAGTGTATCATGTGCCTGCTGACAGGCAGAGATTAAATGAACGACATAAACAATTAAAGGATTATGAGAAAGTTATTCATGAAAAGTACCGAAAGTACAGGGAAGCGTCCAACTATCGTCCACCGACACGATTTACGAAATTAAAGACGTACTTAAATAAGTATGGCATACGAAAGACGGTTAAAAAACTTGTTGAAAAAATGATGTATCGCTAGAAAATTGTTGATTTTTTCCTAAATGTTTAGTTTATTATAATGAGGCAGTCCTAACGGCTTATATAATTTTTTTTATTCTACGTTTTTATATATTTAAAATTAAGTTCTGGAGGAAGAGGCAGTGCAACTAAGTCAGGAAAGTAGTTATAAGTATTTATTTTCGATTGTGATGGCAATTTATAATGTAGAAGAATATTTAGAAGAAGCAATTAAAAGCGTCGTTAATCAAACCCTTAGTTTTGAAAAGCATGTTCAACTAATACTAATTAATGACGGAAGCCCAGATAACAGCGAGAGAATATGTTTGAAATACCAACAAAAATATCCGGATAATGTTGTGTATGTAAAAAAAGAAAACGGAGGAGTAAGCAGCGCAAGAAACGAAGGGTTGAAACACGTTCAAGGAAAGTATGTTAATTTTTTGGATCCTGATGATAAATTGTCAGAAAATACGTTGCATGAAGTGTTTGTTTTTTTCGAAGATAATTATGCAGCAGTAGATGTGGTTGCTATTCCAATGTTTTTCTTTGAAGGGGTAAACGGACCTCATATTTTAAATAATAAGTTTTATAAGACAAGAGTTATCGATATAAAATTGGAATATAACCAAATACAGCTTTCCTCATCCAGCGCTTTTATAAAGTATTCTGCTATGCGAAACATCAAATTTAACGAAAATTTGCAGTATGTCGAAGACGCTGACTTAATAAGTAGGGTTGTTATAGAAAAATGTACACTAGGTGTTGTAGGGGGAGCTAAATATTATTGCAGAAAGCGTAACAATAAGACGTCAAGTACACAAAATGGGACAAAAAGGAAAGAGTGGTATACAAGCACTTTGATATATTTTTCACATGCTATAATACAATACTCGCTGTCAAAGTACAATGAAGTCCTAAAATACATCCAATATTTAGTGATGTATGACTTGCAATGGAGATTAAACATTAAGGATATAGGCACTTCAGTTATGACTGAGCAACAACAAGAAGAATATATCGAACAATTAAAACGTGTGCTTTATTATATTGATGATGAAATTATATTTCAACAAAAACAACTCAATATCCATTATAAGATGTTTGCCTTGCAATTAAAATACGGAGAAAAGTATCAAGAATTATTAGAAAAAGTTTTCCTTGAAGACGATGTTCGACTTTATTTTAATAATAGGCAGATTAATTCTTTAGGAAACCAAACAGCGGTTATTGAAATATTGCAGATAAATAATAATGAATTACTTCTTGAAGGACATTTTGGTTCTTTATTTAGTTTTAAGGATGTCAAGATTTTTGCAGAAATGGATGGGCAAAAATACGAGGCGCAAACAGTTGATCGCTCTGCTCATGCTCTATATTGCTTAGGAAAAAAAATTAAAGAATTTTACGGTTTCAGGCTTTTATTGCCACTAGAAAATATAGTTGAAGTTAGGGAAATAAAGTTAGTTGCCCAGATAGAGGATTCTAAGATCCCAATTAAAATGAGTTTTTTGCGCTTCACAAAATTGTCTACAGATTTAAAAGCAAATTACTACTGTAAAGATAATTTTATTCTAACTGCCAATAATAAAAGCATTAAAGTCCAAAGGAAGACGCTTCTTGAAAAAATTAAGAAGGAATTCGGGTTTTTACAATATTTGTTTAGCAGTAATAGAATAGGTGCGAGAAAGGCTGTTATAGCAAGACTCGTTAACCACATAAATAAAATTATCAATAAAAACAAGGAGATCTGGTTGTTTCTAGATAGACAGGATAAGGCCGATGACAACGCAGAGCACTTATTTAAATATGCTATTAAGCAAATAGACGGGATTAAAAAGTATTTTATTATCCAGAAGGATTCCAAGGATTATAATAGGTTAAAGCATGATGGACTACCAGTAATACCATACGGATCTTATAAACACAAATTTTTACAACTACAGGCGAAAAAGGTTATTTCCTCACACGTAGGTGATTTTGTCAGAAACCCCTTCTATTCGTTAGAGATATATTATAGAGATCTTATGGATTTCGACTTAATATTCTTACAACATGGAATAACTAAGGATGATGTATCAAATTGGCTTAATAAATACAATGAGAACATCAAGATGTTCGTAACCGCAGCAAATTTAGAATATCAATCGATTCTTTCTGGGAATTATTACTATGATAAAAATGTGGTTAAGTTAACAGGGTTTCCGAGATATGATAATTTAGTAAATGAGGATAAGAAGCAAATTTTAATAATGCCGACATGGAGAAGAAGTATAGTAGAGAAAATAAACCACAGAACTGGCCTTAGACCTTACAGCGAGACATTTAAACTATCAGAATATTTTAAAATGTATAACTCTCTAATTAATGATGAGAGACTTATTACTCAAGCGAAACAAAAAGGGTATAGTATTGTTTTTCTTCCTCATCCCAATATTCAACAGCAGATTTCTGATTTTGATAGAAATGAATACGTGGAGTTTGTTGATTATCATACAAGTTACCAACAGTTATTTAATGAATCCAGTATGCTAATAACAGACTTTTCATCAGTTGCTTTTGATGTGGCATATTTGAAAAAACCGGTACTATACTTCCAATTTGACGAAAATCATTTAGATGAGGGTTATTTTGACTATGATACGATGGGGTTTGGTGAAGTTTGTAGAGATTATGAAGATATAATAAAGAATGCAATAGAATATATTAAAAATGATTGTAAGATGAAAGATATATATGTTAAAAGAGTTGAAAAGTTTTATGCATATACGGACCATAATAATTGTAAAAGAGTTTATGAATCCATCAAAAATTTGTAGGTATTATCAAGGGCGAAATAACAAAATTATATATGTTAACATAATCGAGAAAATACATGAACTTTTGATCACAAGTAGAGGATCATTACTGCTCAGTATTTTCATCGAGCTCAACCCAAACTTTGATTGGTCCCTCTAGACCATCAGCAGAGAGTGGTGTGGTCTCTAGTTCAGAGATTAGAATTGTGAGGCGCGTGGTGCATAATGTAGGCACTTTCCGATAATGTAGTAACAAATGCGGAATGTTAGAAATTATACTAGTAGTTTAGTAAATATTATATGCTTAGGAGTGGCAGTTCATGAAAGGTATCATTCTGGCTGGCGGAACAGGATCGCGCCTTTACCCTCTAACCAAAATAACAAATAAGCATCTACTTCCCGTTGGGAAGTACCCGATGATTTTTCATGCTGTTCATAAATTGAAAAATGCTGGAATTCGGAATATTTTAGTTGTTACGGGAAAGGAACATATGGGGGATGTAGTTAATCTGTTAGGAAGCGGAAGAGAATTCGAAGTAAGCTTCACATATAAGGTTCAGGATGAAGCTGGTGGTATTGCTCAGGCATTAGGACTCGCTGAACAATTTGTTGGACAAGACCAGATGGTGGTTATTCTTGGGGATAATATTTTTTCGGATAATATTGTCTCTTATGTTAGGAGCTTTGAGCAGCAGAGTCAGGGGGCCAAAATTTTAATTAAGGAAGTACCTGATCCACATAGATATGGCGTCCCGAAATTGGAGAACGGAAAAATAATCTCTGTTGAAGAAAAACCCCAGTATCCCCAAAGTAATTATGCTGTAACAGGAATCTATATGTTTGATAGTACGGTGTTTGAAATAATAAAGGGTTTAAAGCCGTCCCAACGTGGAGAGCTGGAAATTACGGATGTCAATAATGAATACATTCGCCGTAATGAACTTACTTATGATATTCTGCAAGGATGGTGGACGGATGCAGGGACGCATTTGTCCTTGGCGAAGGCCAATGAACTGGCCAAAGATATGATACTGGGAGAAACATTTAGTTTACCTTAAACGAACAAAAGTATTAAGCTGTATTGGTGGTCTTAACGATCACCAATATTTTTGTTATTTTATCCATAATCGGTTAAGATGAGCTTAATATAATATTGTGACGGTTGAACGACTAGAAAGGAGGAATAGTATGAACATAACCCCCCTAAAACTGGAAGGCGTGTTCTTTATAGAGCCCCAGGTTCACAGGGACTCCCGCGGATTCTTCATGGAAAGCTACAATGAAAGAAAGCTGAGAGAGCTAGGTATTCATCAAAAGTTTGTCCAGGATAATCACTCACTTTCTACAGAGGTAGGGGTGTTAAGAGGGCTGCATTATCAATTAAACCCTAGGGCCCAGACAAAGCTGGTAAGGGTGACAGCGGGTGCCGTATATGATGTTGTTGTTGATATTAGAAGGGGATCTCCTACATTTGGTCAGTGGATCGGTGTTATTCTAAGCGCTCATAATCATAGGCAGTTGTTGGTCCCTAAAGGGTTTGCTCATGGATTCTGCACCCTGGTCCCTAATACGGAAGTTCAATATAAGGTGGACGAATATTATTCCCCGGAATGCGATAGAGGCATATTATGGAATGATCCGGAATTAGCCATTGACTGGCCTGTAACGAATCCTGTTCTATCGGAGAAGGACAAAGACCACCCTGTTCTGAAAGATGCTGAAATCAACTTTTGACCGCTTTCGTTACAGATTAAGATTAGGGGAGGATAAGATGAATATTCTGGTGACCGGCGGGGCCGGTTTTATTGGAAGCAACTTTGTCATCTATATGTTGAACAAATATCCCGAGTATCGGATCATTAATTTGGATTTGTTGACCTACGCAGGCAACCTGGAGAATTTATCTCTAGTTCATAACGAATCTAATTACAGCTTCGTGAAAGGGGATATTGCCGACCCTATTGTTGTAGAACGTTTATTTCAACAAGGTGTGGATGTCGTTGTTAATTTCGCTGCGGAATCTCACGTTGATCGCAGTATCCAAGACCCCGGGGTATTTGTTAGAACAAATGTAATGGGAACACAGCTCTTATTGGAGGCTGCCCATAAGTACAAAATAAAGAAGTTTGTGCAAATATCTACCGATGAGGTTTATGGGACATTGGGTGAAACGGGATGGTTTACGGAGGAGACTCCGCTTGCCCCAAACAGCCCATATTCAGCCAGTAAAGCTGGAGGAGACCTGCTGGTTCGGGCTTATCATGAAACCTTCGGGCTTCCGGTAAATATTACCCGCTGCTCCAACAATTATGGCCCGTACCAATTTCCAGAAAAACTGATCCCGCTAATGATCACTCGAGCTGTTCAAGATCAACCTCTTCCGGTGTACGGAGATGGTCTAAATGTCCGTGATTGGCTTTATGTAGAGGATCACTGCAGCGCGATAGATCTTGTTCTTCATCAGGGTAAGGATGGGGAAGTCTATAATATTGGCGGGAACAATGAGAAGACGAACTTATCGATCGTTAAGATGATTTTGAAGGAAATGGGGAAACCGGAGTCCTTAATTAATTATGTGAAAGATCGTCCCGGGCATGATCGCAGGTACGCCATAGATGCGACGAAAATTCAAGAACAATTGGGATGGCAGCCTAAGCATCATTTGGAAACAGGGCTTAAAGCTACCATCCAATGGTATTTGAACAATGAGGAGTGGTGGCAGAGGATTCTTTCGGGGGACTACCAGAAATATTATGAACGACAATATGGAAATTCCTAGGATGGGAAAAGTATGAAGATACTGATTACAGGAGCAGCCGGCCAATTAGGGAAAGAGCTATCCATCAAGTTAAATCATCATTATGATGTTTATTCTATGAGCCGGGCGCAATTAGACATTACACAGCCAAAGCACTGCAACGAAGTCATTGGCCGTATTCGCCCTGATGTAGTAATTCACGCTGCGGCCTTTACATCGGTGGATCTGGCTGAAACTCAAGCAGAAGAGGCATATAAGGTTAACGTTTCAGGGACCCGTAATGTAGCCGTCGCTTCGGAGAAAGTCGGGGCTAAGTTTTGTTATATAAGCACCGACTATGTATTTGACGGACAAACGATGAATCCATACCGGGAAATTGATTTACCCAACCCAATCGGGATTTATGGTAAAACGAAATGGGCCGGGGAAGAAATGACTCGGACGTTGACCACCAAATTTTTTATCGTCAGAACCTCATGGGTATATGGGATGTACGGCAATAATTTTGTAAAGACGATGCTTAAACTGGCAAAAGAGCGGGACGAGATCCAAGTTGTTAACGATCAGACGGGATCTCCGACTTATACGGCGGACTTGGCGGATTTTATTGAAAAGCTTATTTTAACAGAGCAATATGGGATTTACCATGCTTCCAACTCCGGGTCCTGTACCTGGTATCAATTTACTAAAGCCATTTTTGAAGAGTGCGGGACGACTACAAAGGTTATTCCATGTACAACAGAGGAATTTCCACGGCCTGCGCCAAGACCTAAATTTTCAGTGTTGGATCATTTGTCTCTGCGTGCAGAGGGCTTCGAAGAATTTCGTCACTGGAGAGATGCACTGCGACAGTTTCTAAATCAAATAAAGGTATGAGACTATTGAACAAAAAAAGCGTCAGTATCCACATAGTCACTTACAACAGTGAACCCTATATTGAAGATTGTTTACAGGCTGTGTTCCGACAAAGTTATCCAATTGACCAGATTGTTGTGATCGATAATGCTTCTCGGGATCGAACGCCGGAGATATTAGAACAGTATTCGGAACGAGTTCATGTTGTATTAAACAAGGTAAACACCGGATTCGCCCCTGGTCATAATCAGGCCTTACGAATGACAACGAGCGATTATTTTCTGGTCTTGAATCCGGATGTGCTGCTGCATCCGGATTACGTTCGTTGTTTGATTGAAAGAATGGAACAGCGTCCTGATGTAGGAAGTGCCACCGGCAAGCTGCTGTTGAAGTCCTCGCCCGATTTGTTGGATAGCGCCGGATTAGTAATCCATAAAAGTCGAAGAGCATTTGACAGGGGGATGGGGCAGCCGGAGGGAGAATACGCTAACTATGCTGAGGTCTTTGGTGTTTCCGGAGCGGCGGCGCTCTATTCACGTAAGATGGCGGTAGATATAAGCGTTAATGGAGAATTTTTCGACGAACAATTCTTCGCTTATAAGGAAGATGTTGATGTAGCTTGGAGGGCTCAAATTTACGGATGGAGTGCTATCTACGTCCCTGAGGCTTCGGCCCTTCATGAAAGGGGCTGGAAAATAGGAAGCCGCCAAAAACAGCCTCTATTTGTAAGGAGACATTCTTATATCAACCGTTACAGGATGATTTTGAAAAATGACTCCATCAAGTACATCTTGCGGCACTCCCCAAGTTTTGTATGGCATGAAATCCTAAGTGCAGGATATTTGATCCTGAGGGAACCGGGATTAATCAAATCATGGGGCGCTTTATTGCGTCAATTATCATATATCAAGCAGCAAAGAAGGGTAATTCAGAAAAATCGAAAAAAAGAATTACAAAAAATCTACTCTTTTTTCCAATAAGCCGAAATCACCTTCAATTCATGCTATAATGGATTAGGTGATTTTTAATGGATTTAAGTATTATTATATTAAATTACAATACCTGTGAGCTGACCTTGAAAGCGTTAAGGTCGGTTTATGCCTCCAGGACAGGGTATCAATTTGAAGTGATCCTAATAGATAATGCCTCTTCGGATTCCTCTGTTGAGAAGATCCGGGAGGAATTTCCTCAGGTTCAATTGATTGAAAATCAGGAGAATGTCGGATTTGCGATAGCCAACAACCAAGGAATGAGGATCGCTGCAGGCAGATATATTCTACTTCTCAATTCAGACACGATTGTTCAAACAGATACATTAGAGATTATGGTTCGTTTTATGGATGAGCACCCGGATGTCGGAGCGAGCGGCTGCAAGGTCATTCTTCCCGATGGTTCCTTGGATAAGGCATGCCGAAGAGGTTTTCCTACACTGTCAGCTTCTTTTTACTATGCGTTTGGGATTTCTAAGCTTTTTCCGCATGTTCCCAGGTTCAATCAATATCAATTAGGATACTTGAATCCGGACGAGGAATATCCGGTAGATTGTCTCGTTGGTGCCTTTATGCTTGTCCGTCGTAAAGCGATCGATGAGGTAGGCCTGTTGGATGAGCAGTTCTTTATGTACGGGGAAGACGTGGACTGGTGCTATCGGATTAAACAGGCCGGTTGGACTAATTATTATTACCCTAAGACTCATATTATCCATTATAAGGGAGCCAGCAGCCGGAAGAGACCCTTAAAAATCGTCTATGAGTTTCATAGAGCCATGTATTTATTCCATCGGAAGCATTTTCGTTCAAGATACTCCCTGCCAACGAATTTATTGGTTTATGGGGGAATCGGATTAAAGCTGGCTTTCGCTGTTTTAAAGAATGGTTTGGTGAGGGCGAGGTGAAGAGAAACAGTGATTCGCGGGAATCAAAGTGTATTGTCCAAAATTTATGCATTTTGCGATTTTGTTGTCATTCAAATCGCATTTTTGGCAGCCTACTGGCTTAAATTTAAGTCTGGTTGGATTGAATCCGAAGGCACTCTTTCTTTCCAGACCTATCTATTATGGAGCTTAATATACGGATTCCTTTGCATCGCTTTTGGTTTTTTTACCGGATTCTATACACCGAAACGTAAAAAACGGTTTGCCTATGAGGCTTATAAAATCATACAAATTCAGGTTATCAGCTTCTTAGCCTTGCTCAGCTTTCTCTTTATTTTTAAAGAAGTACATATTTCTCGAGAGATGCTGGCTATGTATTTAGTGACAAGCATTGCTTTTCTCGGTTTCTACCGTTACTACATTAAGATATGGTTAAAGAAGCTTAGGGAAAAAGGGTTTAACAAGCAATTTGTACTGATTCTGGGGGCTGGAAGCTTGGGAAGAAAGTTTTATGCCAACTTGCAGAAATACCCGGAGCTTGGTTTTGAAGTTGTAGGCTTTTTAGATGATTTTCTGCAAACGCATGAAGATAACGCCTTAAACTACAAACCCATTCTTGGAACGATTGATGAATTAGAGGATAAACTTAATAACCTGCCGATCGATGAAGTGATCATTGCGCTTCCATTGGCGGCTCATGACAAATATGGCAAGATCATTTCCACTTGCGAAAAAGCAGGGGTGCGGACCATGATTATCCCTGATTTCTTTGACTATTTGCCTGCAAGACCCAATTTCGATAATTTTGCGGGAATTCCTCTGATAAATGTAAGGGATATTCCACTGGATGACCTTACGAATCGGATTTTGAAGAGATCTTTCGATATCGTTTTTTCTTTGGCAGCCATCATGATTACTTTGCCGGTTATGCTTCTTATTGCCGTAGGAATTAAACTAACTTCTCCGGGTCCCGTAATATTTAAACAGGAACGGGTGGGTCTAAACCGAAGGACCTTTCCGATGTATAAGTTTAGAACGATGAAAGTGATGGATGAGAAGGATTCGGATACCCAGTGGACGACTGAAAACGACCCTCGCCGAACTGCGTTCGGTGCTTTCTTGCGCAGAACCAGCTTGGATGAGCTTCCACAGTTTTTTAACGTGTTAGTTGGTCATATGAGCGTTGTCGGTCCCAGACCGGAACGTCCGTATTTTGTAGAGCAGTTTAAGGAAGAAGTCCCCAAATATATGGTTAAGCATCATATTCGTCCAGGCATTACAGGTTGGGCACAGAGCAATGGTCTAAGGGGCGATACTTCCATTGAAGATCGCATTAATCACGATATTTTCTATATAGAAAATTGGACTTTCTTATTTGATATTAAAATTATTTACAAGACGATTTGGAATGGGTTTGTTAATAAGAATGCTTATTGATGTCCAACATACGCGTAATCGCGGATAGAAATTGTATGCTATGGAGGAAAAAGATGAAGATTCGTAAAGCCATTATACCAGCGGCTGGAATGGGGACAAGATTTTTACCGGCCACTAAAGCAATGCCGAAGGAAATGCTGCCTATAGTAGATAAGCCTACTATTCAATATATAGTAGAAGAAGCGGTCGCCTCCGGAATTGAAGATATTATTATTGTGTCGGGTAAGAGTAAGCGGGCCATTGAAGATCATTTTGATAGTTCCTTTGAGCTTGAATATACCTTGATGGAGAAGGGAAAGATGGACTTACTCTCCGAGGTTCAGAAAGCTTCCGGAATGGCCGACATTCACTATATCCGTCAGAAAGAACCGAAAGGGCTTGGACACGCGGTTTGGTGTGCGAGGAAATTTATTGGGAATGAACCTTTTGCGGTATTGCTTGGTGATGATATTGTACAATCGGAGAAGCCTTGTTTGAAACAAATGATTGAGGTGTTTGAGCGCTATCACTCATCCATTGTAGGGGTTCAGGAAGTCCCTAAACAAGAGGTACATAGGTATGGGATTGTTGACGCTTCTCCTGTTGAGGAAAGATTGTTTAAAGCCAATCTTTTAGTTGAAAAGCCGGAACCTTCGGTAGCTCCTTCTAATTTGGCCATTATGGGGAGATATATTTTAACACCAAGAATATTTGAAATATTGGATGAGCAGGAAGTCGGGGTTGGCGGCGAAATCCAATTAACGGATGCGATTTCCAGATTGAATCAAGAAGAGCAAGTATTAGCGTATAATTTTATGGGATGCAGATACGATGTTGGAGAGAAACTTGGGTTTATTAAAACAACGCTAGAATTCGCCATGCAGAGAGAGGAACTACGAGAAGAACTATTGGAGTATATGAGAAGGATAGTATCTGATAAAGTATATAGTTAGAAATTGGGCCGTTCGTGGGAACTCTTAAGTAGTTAGTCTTACAATATTGGCAAAAAAGAACCTCAAAACCACATGATTATGGGATCCGAGGTTCTTTTTTTAGCTTACTTTACTTACCCCAACCCCTGAAAAAACTCATCCTCGCGGATCTTATCACCCAGAGTGAGACAGGTGCTTTCGGCGGATTCGATGGTCCAGGCGGCTATTTTGGTTCCGTATTGGACGGCAGTGGACAAGGGAAGGCCTTGGACGAGTCCGGATACCGTGCCGGAGAAGAAGGCGTCTCCAGCTCCGGTGGAATCGACCATTTGGACTGGCTGAGCGGGTTGGTGCCCGGACTCTCCGGCAGCGGAATCGTAGTAGATGCAGCCTTGTTCTCCCAAAGTAATGACCATGGAACGCATGCCGTTGGAGTCCACAAACTTCTTCAGCAGTGGAATCATTTCGTCCGGCTGCATTTGGGTTAGATCGCTTCCGAGCAGCTTGCCGGCTTCGTAATGATTACATATGAAGCATTCCAAGCTTTGCAGTAAATCAGGGTGTTGGCCGATGACATCCAGATTTCCGGGAATTCCATAGACCGGTTTGTTATGCGGTTTGGCCAGGTTTAGCATCTGACGGGAGATCGCTTCGTTTAAATCCAATTCCAGGACCAGATGGCTGCAGGAACGGACGATTTCCTCTCCGCTCTCTTCAATGATGCGAGCCAGATGCTGCAAATCCGGCATTTGCGAGATCGATCCGGCCAGATCGCCGTGCTCGTCGAGGATGGCAAGCCACATCCCCATTCCGCCATTGTCCACTCCCTGCAAATACTTCAGATTGACGCTGATTTCCTGCAAGCGGGCAGGCACTTCTTTCCCTACACCACTTAAGTCGTAGGTGCTTACGAACATAGTGGGGAGCCCGATACGGGCTATATTTTCCGCTACGTTGCGTCCGACTCCTCCATGCACGAACTGAATGGTCCCCAAATTCCGGGACGAGCTATGATAAGCTTCTTTAGCAAAGCCCTTGCAATCGACAAATACGGTTCCAATGACCGCAACCAGAGAATTCATAAGCCCTCTCCTTTTTCGATATACTCTTCGAGTTACTGACACTCCCTAACTAGACGATTGTCATGCTGTTTTAAAGGGTAAAAGATATTCGTAGATCAACCTTAAGATTACAAAAACAGGGACCCGGACTAGTGCAGGTCCAGCGGTTCGCTAACGTAACCTGGTTACTGCCGCGCGGAAGTATGACATTATTTATCAACTGTATTATACCTGATAAATTCCGGATTGGCTTCATTTTTAAGTAAGAGCATCATTTTCAATCATTGGACGGACTTTAAAAGAAAATAATGAATATAATGAAATATGGTATTTTTAGGAAAACGGAACGTATAAGCATGCGATCTATCCCAAAATGAATTTCAGGAACAGACTAACGGAAACGGAAATTGGATGATAGAAAAGACTTCGCGTATCGGACGAGCTGTCATTGTTGAGGCTTAAGGGTTGTTTTGTATTCCAGGGAGGGGTTTACATGAACAAGGAGGGCAAGTCTGGATCGGAAGCGGAAAGAGAAAAAGTAGAAACGGAAGTAGAAGCAGAAGCAGAAGGCAGAAAAATAGCGGAAACCGAAACGAATGCAGAGTTGGAAACAGAGGCAGAAGAAATAGTGCTAGAAACAGAATCAGAGGCAGAAGCAAAAGCAAAACCAGATGCAAACATGGTAAAAGCAGAAGAGACAGCGACGAATGCCGAGGCTAAGGTAGGAGTTGAAATGACAGACGGGGCCGGGGCAGAAAAAGCTGAGTGTGGTGCAATAACTGAGCTAGAAGCAGTAGCAGAGGCAGGAGAAGCAGAGGTGGGGTCTGAGGCAGAACGAAATGCAGAGCAAGAAACAGAAGCAGGAGAAGCACAGCTACAGCTAGAAAACGATGGGAGAGCCGGAGATGGAAAAGTAGCGGAAACGGCAGGGAACTCAGATCTAGAATTAACAGCAGAAATGGAAGCAAAGCTGGAATCAACAGAAGAGCTGGAAGCGGTGCAAAAAGCGGAAGTGGAAGCCGGAGTGGGAGCAATGATGGAACCGGGGGAACAAGCAGAAGGATCGGTAGGCAAAGGGATGGTAGCGGGTGTTTTGATCGGATTGATCTTGTGGGGGATGATTGGCTTCGGTTTATGGATATGGCTGAAAAGCATTTGACAAAAAGTTAAGCGATAGAATATGATGATATATATTTTAAAGGCTGAGATTAAGAAGAGTATGCGGGGAGCCGAGGGCTGGCAGAGAGCCGGTGGTGGGTGCAAATCGGTGCCCTGGTCCCACGGAATGGACTTATGAGCCGCTTGTCGAACAGGGAAGCTTAAGGAAGCAGGCCAGCAGCCCCAAGCGAGCCGGGAGGACCCGGTTAAACCCCAGTAGACCAAGCCGGGAATGAACTCCCCGTTATTCAGAGTCGGGTATCGAATCCGTTCCTTGTCATTCCGGATTCCGTACTTCAGAGTGCGCCTGCTCGGTCAGGCGAATTAAAGGTGGCACCGCGATCCTTCGTCCTTTTTATGGGACGGAGGTTTTTTATTTTTGAAGGAGGTGATGGCCAAATGGAAGATGGCTGGTGGCGGTCGTTGAGAACGTTGAAATCGTCAAGAACGTGGAAAGCAACACGGAGAGAGCAGGAAAGCAGAGGAACAACATTTTATTCGAGGAGGAATTCCATTGAGACAAGAACCGCAACGGGAACGTATTTTGACGGGCGACCGTGTCACAGGAAAATTGCATTTGGGCCATTACGTCGGGAGCTTGAAAAAACGGGTGAAGCTGCAGGAAGAGTATGACCCCTACTTCATTCTGGCGGATGTGCAGGCGTTGACGACTCACTTTGAACAGCCGGAATTGGTAAGGAAGCATTTGCGGGAAGTGGCACTGGATTATTTGGCCGCAGGGATTGATCCGGATCGATCGACGATTTTTATCCAGTCGCTGGTTCCGGAGATCGCGGAGCTGACGGTGTATTATTCCATGTTTGTAACCGTAAATACATTAAGGCACAATCCAACGGTCAAATCGGAAGCGGCCGATCGGGGGTATGACGATCTGTATTACGGATTTCTCGGATATCCCGTCAGTCAGGCGGCCGACATCACCTTCTGCAAAGCGACGCTTGTTCCGGTCGGGGAGGACCAAATACCGCATATTGAACAGACACGAAAGATCGTGCGCCGCTTCAATGAGCTGTACGGTGCCGTCTTCGAGGAGCCGAGGGCATTGGTGGGAGAGGTGCCGAGGCTTATTGGTTTGGACGGGAAAGGAAAAATGAGCAAAAGCCTGGGCAACGCCATTTCACTGGATTCGTCGAAGAGCGAAGTGGAGGCCAAGCTGAAGAAAGCCGTGACGGACCCTGCCCGTGTTTATAAAAGCGATCCGGGCCATCCGGATATTTGCCCTGTATTTGCCTATCATCAGGCATTTATGCCCGAGGAGAGCGAAGATATCCGCGAACAGTGCACACAAGCCAAGATCGGTTGTGCGGAGTGCAAGCTAAGGATTGCCCGCCGGATTAACGATGTTCTGGAGCCCATGCGGGAACGGCGCGCCTACTATGAGGCCAGACCGAAGAGGGTGGAGGAGATACTGCAGTCCGGAACGGAGCAAGCCCGGCACATTGCCCGGGAAACGATGCTTGAGGTCCGTGAAGCTATGAACATAAATTATTTTGCCGAGCGATAATATAAAGTGGGTTCAAGATAAACGGTTGTCGATGAAAGTGGCCGAGACGTTGGAGTATCGTGGAGCAGACTCGTAAGCTGCTAGTAAGCCATATTCCGACGAACTGAACCAGTTGGAAAAAATAGACGGGAAGGGGCGCTTATTAGCGGTCCCTTCCTGTTGTTTGTTAAAAAAGTATAAGTTTCCAAAGGACGGCGATAGCCGTTTATCCTTGAGGCAGATACTTATGAAAGTGGGCGATAGGAACGGCAAGCCCGATGTTGCTTGTTCGGTCCCCCAGTTTCGCCTTGGTGGTAGCGAAGACAACGGCAATGACTTTGCCTTCTTTATTTAGGATCGGACTGCCACTGTTGCCCTTGTAGATCGGGGCTTGAATCATAAGCACGGGCACCTCCCAATCCGTAAGGAGGGTTTGACCAAGAACCGTTCCTTCGTTGGCCATCTGGTTGAAGAATAACGGGTTGCCGATCACGTAGATAGGTGTTCCCTCCTGAACATCGGATGCCGATTCGATATCAAGGGAAGGCAGGAGCTCGCCGGGCTCCCTTATTTGCAGGATGGCTGCGTCAATGGCGGGGTCGCTGGCCACTACGTCGGCAGTATAGTTTTGGCCCGATGGAAAGCTGACCAGGCTCGTACGCTCCCCTTCGATGACGTGATGATTGGTCAGGATGAGGCCGTTATCGGCAATGTTAAACCCGGTCCCCTTGCGGCCGCCGGCATTTACGACAACTACCGCCTGCTTGTATTGCTGAATCGCTTCATTCTTGGACAATTCCCTGTTTGTCTTCAGAAATTCTATCGCCTGCAAGCTGAACATCTGCGGGAAAAAAGCAACTATATTAGCCAATAAGCCCAGCACAAGCAAAAGAACGATCCACCTTCTCAGCCTCCGACGGGAAGGCTTCGGCTCCTCCTCTGAATCGTCATCATCAAAAAAGGAGGGGTCCTCCGGATCAAAATCTTCATATGAAAATTCGGCGTCCCGATCTGTATCCTCCGGTTTTCCGCTCTTGGCACGCGCTTCCTCAAGTGCCGCTTCATCTGCATCTTCGTGCATCTCTCTATGAGGTTCCTGGCCTTGATGAGGGCGTTTGGGCGGATCTTCCCGATTTCCCTTGGAGGCTTCATGAGGTACATTCCGTTCATCCGATTTAATGAGACTTCCCTCCCCGTTTCCTTGTGAACAGCTTATATGGAGTTGAACCGCCGATGCGCGGAGTTAGGTACTGTTCCTGCTGCAGCTGCTGATTCCTCTCGCTGCCATAGTTCTCTTCTTTCTATATTGCCAATCTTTGACTGGCCTTGCAAGACAAGATTAAGACACATTCTGTTACAAACGAATTATTTGAACCTCTTTGGAAAAAGACGGAGCGCAAAAAACCGGCCCTCTGCAAAACGCATCTTTTGCATAGAGCCGGGGGCGATTCTAAAATATTTAAGGTTGACTAAAACGCGCTTATTCCTTTTCGGTGTAGGTAAGAACCGCTTCGGCAAATCCGTCTCGCAGCTTATCCATGCTGGACTGAGGGGCTCCGAACATTATGCGGACGTACTGCTTGGGCGAATCCACCAAGGTGATCAGGAAAGCCATATTCATTCCGTTAGTCGTCACCTTGCCCGATACTTCAAATTGCAGTGCCGGATGGCCTCCCACGGTCAGCTTCACGGGCTTGGTAATCGTCAGATTCTCCATATCGGTCAGCCGGTTGTCCACAATAAACTGATAATATTGGTCCAGGGAAGATTCATTATTATAATCCTGTCCCAGGACGAATAGCACCGAGCTGGTTGCTGTATCGACGGCCTGGATGTCCACCTCTTTCACGTCCATCTGCTCCCATTGGCCGGTTACCGTCAATTCCATGCCCTCATCGCTGCTGGCCAGCTTGACCTTGGCATCAGTCGGACTTTGAGCCCCGGCACCCGATGCCGGCTTCGCTTGAACGATTTTAAACGATTTAATAATTTCGAATAATTCCTTCTTGGTCGAATGGAATTTCTGATCCGGGGTGACTGCGAGAATTTGGTAGAAATGATCCCCCTGATCGACTACCGTAAGGATTCCGTGAATTAAATCCTTATCCAGCATGCCGGTGTATTCCGCTTGCTTGCCGGGAAGCGAATCGATCGTCACATCCTGAATCTCATACATGCGAAAAAGCTGGTATTGATTGCTGAAGCTGCCCTTCATCACTTCCATGAAGCCGTTCAGATCGATATCGTCGGCCATATCGGTCTTGGGCATGCTGTTTACCATTACAGCCTTGTCATCTTTCGGGCCGGATACGTTCAATTCCGGTCCGGATCCCGGATTCCAATCGGACGGGAAGGTCGTCTGGACGTCTCCGCCGCCGCTGGTCAGAGTTTGTCCTCCTCCCGAGCTGCTGCAGCCGGTCATCAAGAGGGCCGTGATCAGGGCGGCGGCCGCCCATTTGTTTAAGTGGTTCATTATTTTCATTGTTCTGATCCTTTCTATTTTCCCTTTGTAGAAGCACCCACTATTTTTTTCGGTATTGAAGCTGGGATACATTACTAATTATTGGTAATTCACTAATTGTTCACAATTTATATAGATAAGGGACGATGCCGCTGCAGCACTTCTTTGTAAAAATAAAAAACTCCGTCCGATAAGGACGAAGTTAAAGTGCAGGTTTGGGAAAAGAAACCGTGAAGGCATTCTATCGCACAACTGAGATTGGCCGCAGCAACCGAGGCTCTCCCGGCGCACGTTGGCGGACTGAGGGTGGATATAGCTTTCATTCTCCTTCGGCGGTTATCCGTCTATCCGCGCAAGCTCCTTCTCGACTTCATCGAGCTGATCCTCGCCGAACACTTGGTACCCATGTTTGCGCAGCAGCTCTGTCGTCACCCCTTCTCCCGGCACCTTCGTATCGGTAAAGGTTCCGTCATAGATAAACAAAGTACCACACGACGGGCTGTCCTGCTTCAGAATGACCAGAGCGACCTGATGCTCATTGGCCAAACGAAGGGCGGCCTGCGCTCCTTTCTCAAACTCGGCGGTGACATCCACCCCGGCTCCGGTAACGACCTTGTCGCCTTGTCTCTGCGCATCCGGACGGGGAATCGGCAGGCCTCCGACGACTTCCGGGCAGATGGGGATGAGGCGCCCTTCATCGTGCCACTTCAGAAAACGGGGGTCCAGACAAGGAACATCTCCCTCGTCATATCTGACCTTCTGGCCGAGCAGGCATGCGCTGACTAATATTTTCTTCATCGTAGTTTTCACTCTCCCGTAACCTTAGCATTATTTTGCGGCTGAATCCCAAATTTCCGTTGTATAGGCTTTGGACAGATCGGCTTCTTCTTTAATTACTCCGAACTGGTAGGCGATATCGGCCGTCTGCTTGAACAAGGCCGGATCGATGCGGCCGATCTGCG
Organism: Paenibacillus residui; assembly: GCF_042677205.1. Taxonomy (NCBI): domain Bacteria; kingdom Bacillati; phylum Bacillota; class Bacilli; order Caryophanales; family Paenibacillaceae; genus Paenibacillus; species Paenibacillus residui. The sequence continues at coordinate 18,256 of NZ_JBHTIU010000031.1, read as the reverse complement.
ACGGATCGGTCCCCTTGGGCAGAATCAGCTCTCCTATCGCTTTCATCATGCTCAACTGGTGTTCTCTTGTCGTGCTTCCTTCATCCACGCTTTTCATGACAATATCGACGGCGGCCTCCGGATTTTCAATCGCATCGGCCCAGCCTCTGATCGAGGCACGCAGAAACTTGACCGCGGCATCCCGATTGTTCTCCAGCCATTCCGTGTTGGCGAACAGATTGTCCTGCAGCATCGCGACCCCTTCATCGTTCATATCGATGACATTCAGGTCCGATTCCGGAATGCCTTGACTCAGCACCAAGGGAAATTCATTATGCGTAAGGGCGGACGCCGTGTCCAATTGATCGTTGAAAAACTGATCCATCGTAAACCCCTGCTTCGTCAATTTCACATCGCTGTCGGCGTCGATCCCGTATTTGTCCAACAAAGCCAGAATTTCGAATTCAAGGCCGCCCATCCAGCTTCCGATTTTTTTGCCTTTCAAATCCTCCGGACGGTTAATGCCTGCCGATTTTTTGGAAACGAGCACCAGACCGCTTCTCTGGGAAATTTGGGCGATTTCCACCAAAGGAAAGCCTTCCTCTTGATGCGACAGCAGGCTCGCTACCCAAGAGTTCCCAATGTGGGCCGTGCCATTGGCAACCTGCTGCTCGGGGACGATGTCCGGACCGCCGGGCAATATTTCGACATCCAGCCCTTCTTCGCGGTAATACCCTTTCTCCAGGGCCACAAAATAACCGGCGAATTGAGTTTGCGGAAGCCACTTGAGCTGAAGCTTCACTTTGACCGGCTTGGTTTCTTCTCCGGCTCCGGTTGGTTTGCTTTCCCCGCCGCCGCAGGCGGACAGAACCAGAGACAGCGAAAGCAGCAAGCTGAGAATCCAGGCGGGGCGAATCCATTTAAAGTTTGATTTCATGTTATCATCTGCGCTCCTTCTATGTGGATGTTTTCCGGGAGGAATGCCAGCGGATGGCCAGCTTTTCTATTTCCTCAATAAGAATGTATAAAATAACTCCGACCGCCGATGCGACCACGATGCAGGCCCAGCCCATGGACATTTTGGCTACTTTAATGGAGTTGGAGAGCAAGTACCCGATTCCACCGGACGAGTAAAAAAATTCGCTCACTATAGCGCCGATCATACTGGCGGTCGCATTGATTTTCAGAGCGGTAAACAGATAAGGCAGGCAGTTGGGCAGCCTTACATAGCGGAACACCTCGCTCTTCCGGGCTCCGTAAGAATGCATCAGGTCAAGCGCCAGCGGATCGATCTGGGTTAAGCCTCTGTGAGCGTTGAATGCCATGGCCGCCATCGTCGTGATGGTGACTACCGCCACCCGTGAGCCGAGTCCGTCCCCGAACCATAGATTCATAATCGGCGCGAGCGCGATAATGGGGACGGCATTGAGGGCCGCGATGAAGATCAGGCCGGTCGAGCCCCAGCGGGGCCATTGAGTCGCCAAGAGGGCGACGGCAAAGCCGATGAGCGAGCCCGCCAGCATTCCCAGCAGAGCTTCCGCAACTGTATAACCGGCGTGTCTTGCCAGAACATCAATATTCGAGCTCAGCGCTTTCCAGATGGATGTGGGCAGCGGCAGTTGATGCACTTTGATATTCAGCAGGGTATGGAACCATTCCCACTGCCATAGAAGAATAAACAGTGCCCCGAATGCCGCCGGAACGGTATATTGTTTCAGGATGCGGACGGCAAATGTTATGGCTCTGCGACCAATCGGCGGGTGGCCGGCCTCTTGGTTTGACGAACGGGCGGCAGCTCCCTCCATCAGCGCTCACCTCCCTTATTGCGATAAGCCGGCTGCCAGGGGGTCAGAGCCCTCTCCAGCCCGCTGATGATTAAGTAATTGATTATTCCCGTTAAAGCGGCCGCCGCTACCGTGGACCAGAACAGATAAGTATTGGCCGGGCCGTAGTATAAATTGCGCAGCATAATAACGCCTAATCCATGCTGGGCGCCCATCATTTCAACCAAGATAGCCGCCGTAACCGAAAGTGGAGCGGCTATCTTCAACCCGCTGAACAACCCGGGCAGCCCGTTGGGCAAGCGCAGCTTCCAGTAGATGCTCCATGTCCTCGCGGCATAGGAGCGCATTAATTCCAAGGCCTGGGGACTTGTGCTCCGCAGCCCTTTGAGCAGGTTTAAATTGACCGGGAAAAAGGTTATATACGCAGCAATCACGATGCGTGACCAGTTCTCGTCCTGCACTATTCCGTAAATGATCGGTGCCAGCCCGAGCACGGGAATCATTTGTGAAATAATGATGTAGGGAAAGCTGACCCGTTCCACCCAAACGGACAGGCTCATGATAATCGCCAGCAGGGAGCCGACGGCAGCGCCGAGCAGAAATCCAAGACCCGCATTCATGAACGTGGACCAGCCTTCGTGCAGCAGGGTAGGGCTGTAGGTGAACAAGGTCGCCGCCATTTCATGAAGATAAGGCAGCTTGGATTGAGCCATATTGGTATCAAGCACTTCTGTTAAGTACCAGGATGCCGTCTCCCATAACACGAGCAGAGCCAAGCCGATTACAAACACCGGAAACAGCCGGTTGTGAATGATTTTCATGCTATACCCCTTCAAACCGATCCCGGATTTCCGTAATCAGCCGGAAAAACTCCGGGTCATTTCGCATGCTCTGGGTACGGGGGCGCGGCAGCGGAATATCGACCACCGCGGACAATCTGCCCGGATGCGGAGACAGGACGAATACCCGATCCGATAGAAAAACGGCCTCCGGAATGCTGTGCGTCACGAACACGACCGTGCTCTGGATTTGCTTCCAGATGGCGAGCAGTTCTTCGTTCAACCGTTCTCGCGTAAATTCATCGAGTGCGGAGAAGGGTTCATCCATCAATAAAATTTCCGGCCGGATCGCCAGCGCCCGCGCGATAGCTACACGCTGCTGCATGCCTCCGCTTAATTGCCAGGGGTATCTATCGCTGAAATTTCCGAGCCCCACCAGCTCCAGCAGCTCGTCGGCTCGTCTGTTACGCTCGGCCTTGGGGATGCTCATCATTTCCAGCGGCAGGGTAATATTCGCTTTAACCGTTCGCCAGTCATACAGCACGGGGCTTTGGAACACGATGCCGTATTTTTGCGAGAGACGTGCTTCCTTTGGCGATTTGCCGGCAATTTTGACTACACCGCTTGTGGGCTGCTGCAGATCGGCCATGATTCGCAGCAGCGTCGTCTTCCCGCAGCCGGAAGGGCCGAGCAGCGAAACGAACTCCCCTGCGCCCACTTCCAGGCTTACCTGATGCAGGGCCACCACTTCGGAACCTTCCGTCCGGTAGCGCATGCTGACATTTTCCACTTCAATTTCGGGCAACAACCGGGGCCCCCCCTTTAGATGTTTTGTCTCTTTGATCCATCATTGTTTTTACATATGTGCTTTTCCGGCGCATATTGCGGTACTGCGCAGGTGGCAGATCCGCACAACTCCATAGCCGCTTAATCGTCGGCTCAAGGAGCCCCTCTTTTCGCGCCGGGTGCAGCTTCCAGCGGGCAGTATCGCGCTGCACGACGGCAGCTCATCGACCGCATGGGGCTACGCCGGTCTTGAATTGTCGGGATATCTGTTGTACGATTTAAACGATACTATACCTACTTATTTACTTGGTTTTAACTTGTAATGGTCATCATACTAAATTTATTCACGAAAGTATAATTGAAAATGGTAATCGAACTGATTAATAATCGTAAAGATGGTGACAGGGATGCAGGTTCGCTTGATTAAAACGTTTCAAACGATTGTCAGAGAGGGAAGCTTTCACCGGGCGGCGGAAGTGCTGCGGTATTCTCAGCCCACTATAACTATGCAAATCAAAAGGCTGGAAAATGAACTGGGCGTCACGTTATTCGAGCGGGGGAAAACGATGAAGCTGACGAAGGCCGGCCAATTTGTATATCATCGCGCCGGTGCCTTGCTGAAAGAATATACGGATTTCAACCGTTCCGTCGAGGAATTCCGTCAAGGGGAGGCCGGAGTCCTTCACATAGGCGCCTCGGAGCCGTCCGCCACTCAGCGGCTGCCGCAGATCCTGGCGGCCTTCCTGGAGCAGAAGCCGAATGTTCAAATCCAAATCGCCGTCGGAACTAATCAGCAATTGATGCAGATGGTGCTGGACGATCAGGTCGATTTCGCCCTCTGCCATCAGCCGGAGCCTCATCTGTTCGCCCTATGCAGACGGTCGGATGCCAATGTGGAGCTGGAGTTCCACCCGTTCGGCTTCGAGCGGTTTGTCCTGCTGCTTCCCGGGGATCATCCCCTGGCTGAAGAGCCTGAGCTTTCTTTGGAGAAGCTGGCCAAGGAGCGCTTTCTGCTGACTCCGGCGGCTTGTCCTTTCCAGATCAAGCTGGACTCGATCCTGTCACGCAAGCTGGGTATGACGCTGCAGAACCACATTGAAGTAGCCAGCATCACGGCGCTTAAGTATTACGTTCAGGCCGGGCTGGGGTTGGCCTTCGTGCCCGAGGTGGAGGCTTCCGTGCTGCCCTCCGGAACAATGGCGAGGCGGATGGATTTTCTCGAGGCCGGGCCCGAGCTCGGCATCCTTGCCCAGCGGAACACCTTCGTGAAGGACTCCATCTGTGAAGCCATGTTTGAAGTCTTCCGCCGGCATCTGGAGCAGCGGTAATTTACAGGGGGCACGGGTTGACCGCGAGCTTGACTGCAGGAAAACGCTGGTGCCTCCTGCCAGCCTGCAAATTAATCAGCGCACAGCCGTTCGTTGCTCGAAATCCCTTTGCGCCAAAGGAAAACTTCGGCCAGTCTTATCCGGCCAAGGCGCCCGGGTTACCCGTTATGATTTAGTAAGCCCACGGTCTGAAGACTGGTTATGGTAGCAGGGCACACCAACAAACGGCAATCAAGAATAAAAGTATGTTTATAAGCTTGTGACTAGAGCATCACAAGCTTTTATAATCATTAAATCTATATAAATAAACATAAAGACGCGGAATCCCGAAAAAATATTGTGCATATATAATTGAAAATAAACAATTTTATTGACTGAATATTAAGAATCGTTGTATTATTACGATACACAAACGAACAATACTTGCTATGAAATGAACATAAATGAGCGAGGGGGTTGGATTTAAATCTGATTTTTTGACGAATATTAATTTGTCAGTCCGGGCGGAATTTTTATTGTACTAAAATTGAAAGCGCTTAAATTTACGGAAATGTAAACAAGGAGGAAAGAACTGTGAGAAAAGCACGTTTTTGGTCCGTTAGTATGCTTATCCCGGCCTTATTGCTGGCTGTTGTCGGCTGTTCTTCGGGGACGAACGGCAGCCCCCAGGGCAATTCCAACGGAGGCTCCCAAGGCTCGGGGCAGAAGATTACGATCGAATATTGGCACGTCAATTCCAATGACTGGGGCGGTAATGAAGTCAAGAAAATTATTGATACGTTTAACGAAACGAACGAGAACATTCAAGTGGTAGGAAAGTATATTCCCAACCAATACCAAGGGGTCATCCAGCAAGCGCAGGCAGCCATTGCCGGAGGCCATCCTCCCGATGTGGCCATGATGGGCTACAATTATCTGTCCTATGTGAACGGCAACCTGCCATATACCCCAATAATGGAAGTCGCCGCGATGGATAAAGAAGAGCCTAATTTCATACAGGACAACTTTTTGCCGAATATTGTTGAGCTAAGCAAGGCGGATGACGGCACGATAGTCGGATTATCGTACGGTCTGAGCAATCCGGTTCTTTATTACAATGCCGATATGCTTAAAGAAGTAGGCTGGGACCCGGACAGCCCGCCCAAGACTTGGGAAGAAGTCATGGAGTTAAGCGAGAAGGTGCGGGATCAGACGGGCAATTACGGGCTGTATATTCAAGAACCGCCGGATAACTGGGCCCAATACGCTCTGGTCAAATCTAACGGGGGGGATTGGCAGGAAGGCGACGGAGGGAATAGGAAGGTAGTCGTAGACTCTCCCGAAGTTGTCGAGGTTTATCAAATGATGGGAGACATGGTCAAGAACAAGCTTGCTTTCCACGCCAAACAGGAGGAAGGCCAGCAGGCATTCGGCAACGGTAAAATCGCCATGCTGTACACAACCATCGGACGGATGAAAGGCATTCAAGAGCAGAGCAATTTCGATCTTCGCACAACCACATCGCCTACGTTTGGAAACAAGCCGAGATCGATACCGGCCGGGGGCAACTCTTTGGTCGTGTTTACCAAGGATCCGGATAAGCAGAAGGCAGCATGGGAGTTTATCAAATATTTGCAGTCTCCCGAAGCATTAACCCGATGGGTGGAAGGGACCGGTTATTTGCCTCCCCGTGAAGGAGTGGCCGAAGATCCCAACGGTCTGAAGCCTTTCCTTGAATCCAATCCCTTAATGAAAGCGGCAATCGAGCAAAAAGATTCTACGGTACAATGGGCCAACTTCCCGGGGGAGAACGGACTTCAGGCGGAACAAGCGCTTATCGATGCCAGAGATCAGATTCTCAACGGAACGAGCAGTGCGCAGGATGCCATGACCAAGGCCGCAGAGCGGATCAGGGAGTTGTTGAAATAAAAGTTAGGGGAATGGGGTTCGAATAATGACGGTATTCAAAAAACTTAAACCGTATCTTTATCTGGCGCCTGCCGTCATTCCGATTGCGGTCTTCGTGTATTATCCGCTTGTGAAGTCGGTGGAAATCAGCTTTCTCAGCTGGAATATGGTGAGCCCTAACCGCAAGTGGGTAGGGCTGGACAATTACGTGCATTTGCTGACAAGCGCGGAATTTTGGAAATCGGTGTGGAACACGGGAATGTATATTGTATTGCTGCTTCTTCTTCTGCTTGTCGCCCCTTTTTTCGTAGCTTATGCGGTGACTCGGGTTCGCGGCAAAATGCAGTCGTTCTTGAAGAGCGCCATTTTCGTTCCTACCGTTCTGTCTCTGGCGGTAGCTTCCATCGTTTTCTTATGGCTGTTCAATCCGATCAGCGGTTCGGTGAACCATTTGATAGGCTTGATCGGGCTGCCGAGCGTCAATTGGCTGTCCGATCCCGGTTGGGCACTGATCTCGATCGTCATCATCACCTCATGGAAAACGTTCGGTTACCATTTTATTTTACTGTTGTCCGGTATTTTGTCCGTACCGCAGGACATCGTGGAGGCGGCCCGCATCGATGGCGTAAGCAGCAGCATGGGGCTGATCCGGAAAATTTACATCCCTCTATCCGGGGGAACGATTATGTTTGTTTTTGTTATCACCGTTGTTCTTGGCATCCAATGGTCGTTCGTGCCTATTCAGATGCTGACGAACGGCGGACCGGATCAGGCTACCACGCACTTGGTCTATACGGTTTACCAGTATGCCTTCCAATTTTTCAGAAGCGGTCTGGCCTCCGCTGTTTCGGTTCTCACCTTCATAGCTTTCAGCGGATTGATTATTTTCCAGGCATTAGTGATGGAACGGAGGGTGCACTATGAAAATTAGTTTCAACTGGTGGCACCTGCTGCTCATCGTTGCACTGCTGCTCAGCTTCTTTCCGCTCATTTGGATGGTCAGCACTTCTTTGAAGGAAACAGGACAAATCTTTAGCGATTTTCTCAATCCGATCCCTCTGCCGATAACGTTTGAACATTTCCAACATGTTATGGTTAGTTCACCTATGTCCCGGTTTGTGTTCAATTCGTTCATTGTCGCAGCGGCGGCTACGATCTTTCAGGTGTTAACGAGCATATTGGCAGCCTACGCGTTAACCCAATTCGAGTTCAGGGGCAGATATGCGCTGTTCTACATTATCGTGGCCAGCATGCTGATTCCCGTCTTGGTAACGATGCTGCCGAACTATTTGCTGCTCAGCAGATGGGGGCTTCTCAACAGCTATGCCGCTATTATTTTGCCGCAGCTGGCTAATGGGATGGGTGTTTTTTTCCTGAGGCAGTCGTTCCGCACCATTCCCAAAGCACTGCTGGAGTCGGCGCAGGTGGAAGGGGCCAGTGACTGGCAGCGCATGTGGCTCATTGTCGTTCCGGCCGTCCGGCCGATGATCGTGGCGATTGGGATTATCTTTTTTATCAATGTTTGGAACGAGTATTTCTGGCCTTTGATGGTCATTAACGATGAGAACATGTTCACGATTCCTCTGGCCCTGCAGCTATTTATTAACTCGGAAGGGGGAACCTCTTGGGGGCCGATGATGGCTGTCGCCACTCTGGCGTCCATTCCGCCTGTGCTCGCCTTTTTGCTTGTGCAGAAGCATATCATCAGCAGCTTTCTGAGTGCCGGTGTGAAATAATAGTGAAACGGGAGGCAACTTTATGAACGGCAAAGTATGGCTTATAAAAACGGTATTTTCTGTTTTAAGTGTACTGCTTGCAGCTTCCGGACTTGTTGTTTCACCTAAGGACCAGATCGTGTACGCCAGTGAGAGGGTGGTCGGACAATCCCTCTGGATTACGGAAATTATGTATGATGCCCCCGGCAGTGACAATGGAGCCGAATATGTGGAGATTTCCAATGCGGGACAGGAGCCTCTCGATATAAGCGGATACTATATCGGGGATGCGGCAGCGAAGGGCGCCAACGAAGGGATGTACCGGTTTCCGCAAGGAACCGTCATCGGAGCCGGGGAGTCGGTAGTGATCACCCAATCAGCGATCATTACCCGTGAAAGATACGGCTTTACCGCCGATTTTGAACTTCCCATGCATGCAACCTACAATCCTCGGCCGGATCCGAATGTCCCGGATATGCTGGCGGATAATGTCTGGGGGAAAGGATACCTCAGTCTGGCCCAGGGGGGCGACGATATATTGTTGATGGATAACAATCAACAGGTCATCGATTATGTCCCCTATATAATCGAGAGGAAGCTGAACGGAATTACCTACAAGGCAGCTCCGGCGATGACTCAGCATGTCCAGTCCCTGCAGCGGATATATACTACCGGAGATGCATCGATAGATTTCTGGCCGCTTGCGCCGACTCCCGGTTCCTACAAATTTCGAAGCGACGAGCCGCATCCGTTCCCTGGTCCGATGATCAGTCGTTCCCTGCTGATTACGGAAGTTCTATATGACGCGATTCACGATGAAGATACCGGGGAATTCATTGAAATTACGAATATCGGCGATGATGTAATCGATATAAGCGGCTACCACATTGGCGATTCCGAGTTCCCGAGAGTGGGCAGTGCCGGGGAAGGAATGTTCAAATTTCCCGAAGGAACCTCGATCAAGCCGTATCAGGTGATCGTCGTAGCGGGCAATGCCCAAGGGATTAAAGCCAGGTACGGCGTTACTCCGGATTTTGAATTGGATGATTCCATGCCGGAGGTTCCGACTCTGAAGAAAAATACGGCTTGGGCGGACGGTACAGTCCGGCTGGCGAATGCCGGCGATCAGGCTCTGCTTTTCGACCGGGATATGCAAATTATCGATGCGGTGGTCTGGAAAGATCCGGCGCCATTCCCGGGGGTTACCCCTTACGATACGACGATATTTGGAAATAACGGGCATTCGATCGAAAGGTTGAATGAAATCGATACGAATAATTGTGCGATCGATTTTGTCGCCCAGCCTAACCCTTCTCCGGGTGTGATTCTATTCGGGCCATATGCCGATGAAAGCCGTATTCCGGACAGAACGCTGCGGGAAGACGTCCTGGCTGCGCGGGAGCCTGCCAACGGCCTTGTTGTATCGCCTACGATTGTGGCCTATGGCGGCGATGCAGTCAATGCACCGGAAAATACCCTGGCCGCAGTCGACAAGCTGCTCGAAACCGAGGCCGCCCACATTATGCTTCCTGTCCGGGAAACATCCGATGGCTACCTGGTCTTGATGAAGGACCATACGTTGAATCGGACTACCAATGGAAAGGGCCGTGTCGATAAGAACACGTGGGAGACAATCCGGGCGCTGGACGCAGGAAGCTGGTTCTCTCCGCAATTCGCAGGGGAGCGGGTGCCTCTTCTATCCGAAGTGTTGGATAGGATAGAAGGCAAGCTGATCCCGGTTATTAAGGCGGATAGTGCGGAAACGGCGGCCAAGGTGGTGCAGCTGCTGGAGGAGAAACAAATGCTCGATGCCCTCATCGTCTCAGAGAATGAGCATGTGGTCGCCGGTGTGCGGGAAATGAACCGTGAATTGCGCGGAGGAATTATCTACGGGAACCATCCTTTAAACAAGGCGCAGCTTCAGAAGATCGTGTTAGCGGCACGCAAAAGCGGTGCTTCCGTCGTCATGCTGGATCACAGCAGGCTAACGGCCGACAGCATTCATTACTTGCGTATTCGCGGAATCACGGTATGGGGCATGAGCAGGCAGGAAGAGAAGGCAGCTCATGATTTGATTGCGATAGGGGCTGCCGGACTAGTAACGGAAAATCCCCGCGACGCCATTGCTTCGTTAAGCCAGTACGATGAAAAGACCGTCACCCAGCGTCCCCTTATCGGAGGTCATCGCGGCTCCCTCGATCAAGTGCCGGAGAATACGATGCCCGCATTTGAGCAAGCTTGGCTGGCAGGGGCCGATTTTATCGAAACCGACATACTGGAAACCAAGGATGGGCATCTCATTCTGATGCATGATGATAATGTGGACCGGACGACGGACGGAACCGGGAAGGTCAGGGATAAGACATTGGCTGAAATGAAACAGCTGAACGCCAACTATATCCAGCCATCGGACCCGGTCCAGGTACCGACGCTTATAGAATTACTGGAATGGGTCAATTCCAAGAAGAAGACGAGAGAAATGGCCTTGTTCCTGGAAATTAAAGCGCCCCATCTGGAACAAAAAATCATTGATCTTGTTAAGAGCTACGGTTTGGAACAAGATGTATTTATCATCACATTCCGCTTGGAGGAACTAAAGACGGTCCGCCAGCTGAACAAGGAGATCGGACTGGTCTATATCCATAACGGTCCGGCGCCCGTGGAAAATCCGCTTGGCCATGCGGATAAATTTATAAGGGAAGCGGTGAGGGAGAACGTCCATTTCAATCCTTCCAATTCCATGACTCCGGAAATGCTGGATTATGTGAAACACCGGGGGCTTGTCACTTTTGCCTGGCCGATAAGTGACGTGACTGATAATCCGAACGATTATGCCGGTGTACCGGTTGCGGTAGAAGCCCCCGATCAGTTGACGATGAAGGTGGGCGAGTCCGCTTCGATATCCGGGTCCGTGCAATATCGGTCATACACCGGGCAGCCGGCTCCCTTGTTCATCCGGCCCCTGGATCCGGAATCCCAGTTGATCGCCGTAGGCGAAGACGGAACGAGCATGACCGCGCTGGCCGAAGGCCAAGCCTGGGTCCAGGCTTATTACCGGTACGAATTTGCCGATGAGCAGTGGACGCTGGTTGCCGGGCCGACTAAAATCAATATTAGGCCATAGATAATGAAAAACCTCTGGATGACCGCCTTTTCGGTCTTCCGGAGGTTTTTTTTGAGGAAATAAGAAAGTATAAGTTTCACCTTATACCCGTTCTTATATTTCATCGGTAAACGCGCCAGTCCAAAGGACGGCGATAGCCGTTAATCCTTGCCCTATTAGAAAGTTTAAGTGCATTAAAGCAATAAATGAAACAACTTTCTAATCGGCATAAAAAGCTTCCGCTAAAGATGGATTCAACAACTTCTTCGAAAAGGCTTCGTTAGAAGCTTTTTTTTAAAAGTGGGAAATTGGCGAAAAGTCTCGATTCTAAGTGTACTTTTTCCATTTAGACGCGCCATTCCGTTTGCCCGGCACCATCAGATGGTGAAAATGGATGGATTTTCAAGGTAGAATAAGAGTTGAATTGCTTCAATAATGTGAAATTTGAAAACTAAATGGATTTCATACAGTTAGATTTCTATATTCGGAAGAAATATGGAAACTAACTGGAAAACCTACAGCTAGTTTGCGCCAAAACAGCCGTTTCGCCCAAAGTTGCCCATTTTAACTGTAGTTTATCCAGTTAGTTTGATCATTTTCGCCCATTCGCTTGAATCTACCTGTACAAAATACAGTTAGACGTGCCGCTCCGCTTGCAACGATGCCTGCAGACGGTAAAATAGACGGATTTTCAAGGTAGTTTAATCATTTTCTATCGTTCACTTCATTTTACCTGCATAAAATACAGTTAGTTGCTACCAATGAATGGGAATCCGTAGAGAGCAGATACTTCTTTATTACCCGGATATCTAGCTTCTTTTAAAAAGGAAGTTACCGTTTAAAACCACGCAGAGTCAGTGCAAAAAAACCGGAAGCTAGAGTTAGCCTCCGGTTTAAGGGTATATTTTCGATCCGGGGTGCACATCGGAAGCAAGAACTTCAGATTATCCCACATCACCTATAGAACATCATGGTCCACGTAACGTTCTCCGTTCATTTCGCTGATCACATTGATGGCTACCTTGGCACCGTCCCCTGCGGTAATGATCGTATGTACACTAACTCCCGCACAAGTACCCGCGGCCCAGATGCCGTCGATGTTTGTTTTTCCGCTGGAGTCCACCTGAATGATGGTTTTCACACGCGGCTCCGTACCGGGCGCCGTCTTGATTCCGCTTTTTTCCGCGAGGTCGGTTAAGAAGCCGGTAGCCAGTATGACGTGCTTGGCCGGATAGGAACCGTTTTCGGAATGAATGATGAAGCCTTCCTCCGATTTGGCAATTTCGACGGCTTTGTCGCGAACATATTCGGCTCCGAATGCTGCGGCTTGCTTGTTACCCACTTCAACTAGATCGGGTCCCTTAATGTCTTCCACACCGTAATGATTCTTGACCCAGGCCCGCCGCGTGACCCCTTGATCATTATCGATCACCAGTGTTTTCTTGCCGGATTTGGCAGCGAATATGGCAGCGCTTGCTCCCGCAGGTCCGGATCCAATAACGGCAATATCGTACATATTCATTGGCTCCTTTCTATTTATGAACTGAGTATGGCAGTACAATCTGATTTTACCATATCTAGAATTTTTATGGTTTTTATTTCCTGAATCTTTTTGAAGATAAGCTGCACTTCTATTACCTTACCGGCTGTCTGATAATGCTCCATAAAAATGTGTTATACTGTATATGATATAAGCAATTTCGTGGAGGCTGAACCCATGCAAGATGAAGATCGCAAGGACAACGAAGCCATGCAAAACCTGCCGCGAGGCATAGCCCTCAGTTGGGGGTTGGAAAAGGAGCCTCAGCGGGGACCGAAGCGCGAGCTTAGCATCCGGAAAATTGTCGATACTGCTATCCAGATTGCGGACAAGGATGGACTATCTGCGGTTTCCATGAACCGTGTTGCGGCTTCGCTGGGATATACGGCGATGTCCTTATACAGATACATTCCGAGCAAGGAAGATTTATTGCTCCTTATGCAGGACGCTGTGTGCGATATCCCCATTCCGCCCGAGGAGAAGGATGAGGATTGGAAAAACGGCATGCGGGAGTATGTACAAGCTTGCATCCAGATTTTGCGGGAACACCCTTGGTTTTTTGACATTCCGATTACAGGGGAACCATATACCCCCAATATCCTTCAAATTGTCGAGTGGGGACTTCGGATCATGCGTCATTGTCCGTTAAGTGATCATGAGAAGATGTCCATCGTGCTGTTGTTAAACAGTTACGCCCGATCTTGGGGAGGAATTATCCGGGATATAGATAAGGCGGTTCAAGCAGGCAGCCGTTCTGCTGCCCCAAGCACATCAGATATACATAATGCGCTTAAGTATTTAGTGACCCAAGAACAATTCCCCCAGCTTTATGCAATGGTGAAATCAGGCACGTATGCCGGGGAGAATGAGTCGGATGATGGAAGCAACGACTTCGAATTTGGATTGGAACGAATTCTGGACGGGATTGAGTACTACCTTAATCAAAGACAAGCGGAAAATGGAAAATAGACCGGCTGTCTCAAAGTGTTCGCAACGGGGACGTCCTGAACCGGCAAAACTGCGAAAACGAGAAAAAGAGTAAGGCCAGTGGTATATCGCTGCCCACTGGGCACAAGGGAAAGCCAGCCGTCCCTTTATGCATGAAGGTCGCATTCGGACTCGTTAGGACGTCGCAAAGTCGCAAAGACGCAAAGACGCAAAGACGAGCAATAGTACATTGAAATCCTGCCTTTTACCAAAAAAAGAGCGAAAGACGCTCAAATGTGCAGGTCTTTTCTCACAAAATGGAGCGATTTCGCAAAAATCTCTCCAAAGACCTGCATTATCGCTTTAGAATAAGGCAGTGCGCGGCTTTTTTCCAAAAAGACCTGCAGTTTTGCTCGTCTTTTACACTATCCGATCAGATGACCGAGGCTGGGGTTGTCCCCTAAACCCGGTGTTAAAGGCAGCTTTTTATGTCCATTAGAAAAGACCTCGAACCCACTCCATGGCGGGATTTGAGGTCTTTTTTGCTTCATATTGGAGACGCCGCCGTATGTTATGCGACCCCAGCTCATACTTGACAGGACTCTTCATGCAAGAGGGTCATTAACGGCGCCCTGCTTTTCGCTGAAATGCCCGGATGCTCCATACGAGAGAAATAAGAATGATAAGCACGCACCATCCGATAGCCCACCAGACTTGATTACCTATCGGGGTTCCGGTGAGCAGCCCGCGGATGGTTTCGATCACCGGAGTAATCGGCTGATGATTAGCGATCCACTGCAATCCGTCCGGCATCGTCTCCGTCGGGACGAATGCGCTGGACAGATAGGGAAGAAAGAGCAGGATGAAGCCGTAACCATTGGCGGCGGATGCGCTTCCCGCGACTAATCCGATTGCTGCATACAGCCATGTGAGCGCCAGGATAAACAATAAGATGATGGCCAGGGCGCCAATCCATTCAAGCACATTTGCGGTAGTGCGGAACCCTACGATGAAAGCAACGCCGATGACTACCAGAGTAGCAAGCAGGTTGCGCACCAAACTTACGATAATGTGCCCGAAGATGACGCCTGAGCTGCTGACCGGCATCGTCCGGAATCGGTCAATGATTCCGTTCGTCATGTCTTGGGCTACACTTACCGCCGTACCGGCCGACCCGAAGCCGGCACATAACAAAATGATGCCCGGAACGACATAATTGACATAATTGCCGCTGGCATCCAGCGCTCCGCCGAAGACGTAGGTAAACAGGAGCATGAGCAGGATCGGGAGCAATAGGGCCATAATCAATGCCTCAACGTCGCGCAGGGAAAGACGGAGGCTGCGTCCGATGAACGCAAGATGAGCAGCTCCGAAAGAAGCTTTTTTGGACGGATTTATCGAAATATTCATCTTTTACACCGCCTCCTTCTTGTCCTCGGACGTCAATTCGAGAAAGACATCATCCATACTGGGCCGGCGAATGCTGATTTTGGTTGCATCAGGAACCGTACCGGCCAGCTCTCCAAGCGCCCGCATAACCCCTTGAATACTTCCGCAGGTAGGAATGCTGCGGATCAGTTCATCCTTGTCATTGCGCAGCTCAATCACCTCTTCGCTTACGCGGGATTTAAGCTCCTTGACCGTTCCGGAGGCTGCGACCTTCCCCTTATGAATCACCGCAATCCTATCCGCCAATTGATCGGCTTCTTCCAAATACTGTGTTGTCAGGAAAATCGTCATCCCCTGCTCTTTGAGCTGCGTGATGATGTCCCACAGGGTGCGCCGGCTGTTCGTATCCAGTCCGGTCGTCGGTTCGTCCAGAAATAATATGGGGCGGCTGACCACCAGGCTGATGGCGAGATCCAGGCGCCGCCGCATGCCGCCTGAGTAGGTTTTGACATACTTGCGGGCGGCTGCCGTCAGATCGAAGGCTTGCAGCAGCTCGTCGGCGCGGGCCCGGGATTCCGCTGCGGTCAGTCCCGAAAGTCTGCCGATCATGCGCAGATTCTCCTCTGCCGTCAGCATCTCATCAACGGCTGCATACTGGCCGGTGAGACTGATGGACTGCTTTACCTTACTCTTCTGGGCAGTGAGATCATATCCTCCCACCTTGACGGTCCCGGCGTCGGGAGCCACTAAGGTAGACAGAATATGGATGAGTGTAGTTTTGCCGGCTCCGTTAGGGCCCAGCAAGGCAAATACAGTACCTTTCTGGACCGAAAGATCAATGCCGTCCAGAACAACCTGTTGACCGAATGCTTTGCGCAGCCCGACTACTTCAATAGCTAACGAACTCATTGCATTCCCCTTTCTGTATATATCATATACCGTTTATAGTATAAACAGTATATGATATATACAATTAAATATCAAGGTTTTTTTGTGCATTGCAGAGGCGCCTCCATCAAAGTGCCGTTCTTCCCGGTGCGCCGCGGCTTCTCATTTTCAAGTACGCAATGTCCCGTCCGGAAGAATATTAAAATATGGCTTAAACGGTTTGAATTATGACCTGCATCGGCTTCTCCAATCGGGTATTTTTCAAAATAGGAGTTCGCTCCGGCTCTTGTAGCCGGCGGCCGTCTATTAAATAGATATGGGGAGGGATTGGATATTGAAAGTATTGGCGATCGGGGCTCACCCGGATGATATTGAAATTTCCTGTGCAGGAACGCTGGCCAAGATGGTCGAGGCCGGTCATGAAGTGGTGTTGTGTCATGCCAGCGACGGGGATAAAGGTCATTACGAAATCCCCGCTTCTGAGCTGGTGCCCATTCGCAGACGAGAGGCCGAGCAGGCCGGGGCTGTCATTGGCAGCCGTGTCGTTTCGCTGGGGCTCCGGGATGGGGAAATTTGGCCGGAGCAAGAGGAGATCCGTCTGAAATTCATCGACTTGATGTGCACGGTTCAACCTGATCTCGTGATCACACATGCTCCTAACGATTATATGCCAGACCATAATGCATTAAGCCGAATCGTCTTCGATACGACGTTCCTGGCCACGCTGCCCGGTGCATCCCGGCAGCACAAGCCCGCTGCGAAGGTGCCCGCATTGTATTACATGGACAATTTGTCGGGGATTGATTTTCAGCCGACTCTCTATGTGGATATTACGGCAACGTTCGGCACCAAGCTTGAAATGCTGAAGAAGCACCAGAGCCAATTGGTCTGGCTCAAAAACCATGACAACGTAGATATTCTGGACAGCGTGATGACGATGAACAAATTCCGCGGAATGCAGGCCGGCTGTGCGTATGCAGAAGGATTTATTCAGCATATGGCCTGGAGCAGGCCAAACGCTGTCCGATTTCCGGTTTGATAAGAGAACATGAGAGGAGAAGAGCGGACATGATACGTTTTGCAGTGGTGGGTACGGGATGGGTCGCGAAGGAGTATATGAAGGCGATTCGCTCGAACCGGGAGGCTGAATTGTACGCCGTGGTGACCGGCGATGCCGAACGGGCAGGGAACCGGTTGGCGGAGCTGGGAATGGAAGCGCGCATCTATACGAATTACGAAGAGATGATCAAGGAACCGAACATAGATGCCGTTATCCTATGCTCGACCCCCGATGTGCGCCCTGATCAGGCCAAGCTGGCGGCAAGGAATGGCAAGCATCTGGTGCTGGAGAAACCTTTGGCCATGAACATGGAGGCCATGAGGCAGATGGCTCCGGCGATAGAAGAGTCGGGGATAACGGCCATCGCGAGCTTCGTGCTGCGCTGGAATCCGGCCATCGAGATGATCAGAGCACTAATCCGGGATGATGCCGTCGGACGTATTTTCATGGCCCAAATCGATTATTGGAACCATATCGGCCCGCAATTTCCCCAGTACCGGTGGAGCACCAAGACAGAGCTTGGCGGCAGCAGCATGCTGTCGGCCGGATGCCATGCCGTGGATGCACTGAGATATTTTGCGGGCGATATCGTCGAAGTAACGGCCTATAGCTGTGCTACGCGTGCGGATTCCGACTACGAATTCGATCCGAATGTAATAGCTCTCTTCAAGCTGAAGAATGGCGGGATCGGCAAAGTATCCTCTTCCCTGGAGTGCAGGACGCCCTATAAATTTAACATTCACCTTCTGGGGGACAAGGGAACAATCATGAATAACCGGGTATTCAGCGACAAGTTTCCAGGACAAACGGATTTCGCCACCTTCCCGGTCGTTTTGCCGGAAAGCGGTGATGTATCGCATCAGCCTTTCGAGATGGAAATTGCTGAATTCGTGGAGGCTGTCCAAACCAAGAGACCGACCCGATGCGATTTTAAAGATGCGTACAAATCGATGGAAGTATGCTTTGCTATAGACCGGTCCATCGCTACGGGCGAGAAAATTTCGCTCGAAGCTTGAGTCCCCTTGGATAGTGTAAAATCTCTGTGGGTGTAGGAATTGGAAAAAGCGGATATAGAAAAAGAGCTTCTCCCT
>NZ_JBHTIU010000030.1:0-81665 GCF_042677205.1 Paenibacillus residui | reverse complement strand
TTCGTGAATGATTTCACACCTTAAAAATTAAAAAAAACTGTCTTGACTTCTTGTGCCACTATAAATTTTGCTTCTCTTAACTTGGTTATGGATGAATAAGCTTTAACTATAGCTTCTTGAATAGCATCCATGCTATCTGCTTCCAAATCTAACATTCCTTTGGCTACTCGGTATAAGCTCCCCTCATGGTGGCGGATAAGTCTAACAAAAGCATCCCGATCACCGTCCCTTGCCAGAATTACATCTTGTTCATAAGACAAACCATTACCTCCAATCGTCTTCCTCACTTATTAGATCAACGACCCATCTAAAAAGTTCATGCTGTGCAGTTTTATTTCTATATTTAAATGGAATGATCCTGCACGTTTCAAGGCGGGAATCAAACTGTCAACCAGATCAAGATGGCGTTTGATTCCTCTTTCACCAGTACCTTTTAGCATGAAACCTAGTCCCTTCTTCAGCCGTATATTAGAAGTAACTCCAAAGAAGTGGCTGATAAACCATTGCTGCATCGCAAGTCTGGGAAACTGAGGTATCACCGACTTTTTTACCAGGGAGTTAGGAGTCACTGGTTCTTTTATATTCGCAGTTGCTTACAGGCTCACGTTCTCACCATGTTGATGGCCCCATATTACAAACAGCCGGAAGCGAGGTGTCAACTGTTGGATTCAAAGACACGGCAGTTAATTAATTTTACCAAAGCGAAATTTGGACTGAATAACTATTATTTGCAACGGTATAGATTTGACCGGGAAATTACTCCTACGAATGAAACCGTATATACCCTAAGTATGGAGTGGTTCCCGAATCATGCCGACGGACTACAAGAGGAGGACCTGAACCCGGAAGGCACGGCGGTTATTGAAATCGATGTTCATCGGCAAAAAATAAAAAGCGTTACTTTCGTCAAGGGGAAAACCTATGCGCAAGAGGGTATTGTGTTCCCTAACCGGAATACGCAGGACATTATCCGGTGGGTGGAGGCGGAAACCGGCTTGACCTACGGCAAGCAATTTCAGCTCCGTAAGGAAAAGGAAGGGGAGCTTCATTTTGCGGAATGCTTTGAAGGCGTGGCGGTATCTCCCTCCGGATCCATTGAGGTCAAATGGAACCCGCAGGGCCAGCTTACGTCCTTCTTAGTTTATGGCCAGTTTCCTTCTCATGAGCAGGTTAAACAAGAAACGTATGCCTTGTCTCTGGATAGAGTGGAATCGTTGGCCAAGGAGCAAATAAAGCTGGTGCATTTTCCTTCTCACGAACAAAACAAATGGATTCCCGTTTACGCGGTGGAAGAGGTTTTCGTAACGAATGACGGAGCATCGACAATCCCTTTTGAATTATTAGGAAATGCGCGGTCTTCCGTGCGAATGGACCAAACCATGGTTTGGGACAAGCCCAATGAGCGATCACAAACAGCCTTCGAAGGAAAAGAGATTCACTGGCTGGAGGAGATTACTGCAGAGCAGGCATTTGCCAATGAGCCGTCCCCGGATTCCCTGCCGATCACGGAGGAAGAGCGGGTAGCCTGTGCGCTTGCTGTCAAAGACTTTTTATCACGGGAATTCCCTGATGACACCGGCCAATGGACGCTTAGAAGCTTGCATAGGGAAAAGGGCTGCATTCACGCCACATTAAGAACGGCTCAACCGAACCCATGTGTGTTTCAAAGAAAGCTTGTCGTGCTGCTGGATGCAGACACCTTGCAAGTCCATAACTTTATAGACAATCAACCGCTGCTGGACATGTTTAACTCTTTTGAAGAGGCGGAAGAAGTAAAGATTTCCGGGGAACAAGCGTATGCAAAGCTAAAGTCACGGTTCGAGCTGACTCCCTGTTATGTTTACGATGCTGAACAAAAACAGTATCGTTTATGCGGCAAATTCGACTGCAGCTACGGGGTACATGCCGTAAGCGGTGAAATTCTATCATTGAATGAGTTGTAGGACTCGGAACGCTAGTGGCCAGACGTTGTAGTACATGGATCGTTTTCTGGCAGCCAGGAAAATAGGAGCTTTTTCTATACGAATAAAGGGGTATAAATGGGAATGTCGAATCGGGAATCTTCAATGAGTAGCAAATTTCGTCTGGAGAATGTCGGTAAAGAGGAAGACGTTTACGCATCGAACGGAGAAGCAACTTCGGGATTCGGGCCGTTTGTGTTATCTAATGAACCCGTACAGTACCATTTCAGAGAGGAAGACATGAGTCTGGATGAAGCCGAATCCTATATCGAAAATTGTTTAAATAATCTGCCTGACGAAACGGTTGATGAGTTATGCAAAAAAATGTGCGCATGGAAAGATCATCTGCTGACAGATAGTTACCCGGATATGATATGCCCGGATGGTTTGCCGGATGCTCAGGGCAGGGACATCTTACGCTTTATTTCGGTAAGCGATATTTATATCTATAGAAATCCTTATGATCAAAATGACCCTGTATTTGGAGCAAGCATTTTGGCTGGTATGGAATGGGAGTATGAAGATGGTATTGAAATGATTATTAAAGGCAAGGAAGTACTTGAAGTACGAGAGTTTCTAGGTTATGGGGAATATGCCATTTGGGATGAAGGCGATAACGAGTAAAAGTTGCGGAGTTGTATTTGCCTATATTTATTAAAGGCGCAAGCTATAAAATGCTTGCGCCTTTTTATGGTGCGCTACGTGTGGCAATTAATTCGGCGGTGAAAGTCCGCTGTGGGGGCTGGTAGCGGCCAACCAATGATACTGTATCACGTCACCCGCTATCTGATTTCATTTCAAGGTAGGGTGTAATCCAGGTCTGAATCATAATTTTGGACAAGCCACTTATCTTGCTGTTTTTTTAGTAGAATAATATCTATATTATTTCTTTGCTTCCTCGCTACTCTGGGTGGGGTAAATAGACAGCGATTTTATATGGAGAGGCGGGCATGATAAGCTGGTTAGCAACGCGAATTCCTTACCCTTCGCGGCTTTCGCGAGTACTCATGCCCGCAGAGGCTCCATGTCAAATCGCTCTATTATGCCTCTCAAACGTAGTTTTTCCCATGTAGTATAGCGAAGAGCCTTCTTTCTTCGCTATTGAGGAGGCTAGTAATTTTTATCTTTGCCTTCTTTTCGAACTCATCAACTTTTCGTATATGGATAATTTCATATTTTTTTACATCCCCATACCAATGTCTTATATTGATGACCATTTGAGGATTTTTGTTAACTATTAATGTAGAAATTGTTTGGTAATCTTCCCTAATAAAAGCATCATAAAACTTATCTAATGTATTTTTTGCTGCGATATTATGTTTGGCATAGGGGTCTGACATGTAGTTAAATAACAAATAGGCAGAAATTATCAAGATTACGGCAAGAAGAGTTAATATCATTTTTGTAGCATTATTCCTCATAGACGTATATAATTTTCTCCTTATAAAGCAAAGATTTAAGTATGCCAATGAAAGCACAACTACTCACGGGTAAAGTCTACCTGTTTTAACAACGATTTTTTCGTTGTTATTATCTGTATAGTCCACAAGCACATTGTAAGTTTTATATCCACAAAACCATCCAACACTCATATTCACTAAGATCATTACCTTTTCCGATTTTTACCGTATCCCACTCAAATGGATTTGTTTTAGATCCAAGGTACGAGCCGGTGGTTAAATCTTCGGGTGATAATTGCGCCATTGATGTAACCCTTCACTTTACCTTCTTACACTATTTAGACGAATCAAGAAATGGATATATCACTATTTTTTGTTGGCGAAAAGAAAGCTGATTTTGTAACTAATGTCTGAAATTTGCTTTCATAATTAATGACTTCGGTCCTAGTAATTTCCCCATCTTAAAAACACCGGAATATGGTACGATTTGGTTAGGTTTAAGATTCAACAAGAAAATGCAATCAATCTACAGGAGTGAAAATCTAATGGCTTATCAAAATATAGACGGCGTGCGTGTCTGGGGAAGCCCCGATGATGGGGCGCTTGCTCAAGCGAAGACGTGCGCACAAACAGGCAATGTGGTTCAAACTCTTCTGATGGCGGATCATCACAAAGGATACAGTCAGCCGATCGGCGGGGTCGTCGTCTATGATGGGCAAATTTCCCCTTCCGGCGTCGGTTATGATATTGCCTGCGGGAATAAAGCGGTGCGAACCCATTTATATGTGGACGATGTGAAGCCCGGACTGGCCAAAATTATGGATGAAATCGCGCGCAAAATCTCTTTCGGCATGGGGCGTGTCAATAATGAAAAGGTGGATCATGACCTTTTTGATGATCCGGACTGGGCGATTTATAAAGCCATAGGCAAACAGGAGCACGACAAGCTGAAAACATTGGCCCGCGATCAGCTCGGCACAGTCGGCAGCGGCAATCATTTTGTGGACTTGTTTGAAGAAGTGGGAACAGGCCGAGTGTGGATCGCCAACCATTTCGGAAGCAGGGGCTTCGGGCATAAGACGGCGAGCGGTTTTATCAATTTGGCTGCCGGAAGAGATTTTCTAGCCAGCGCTCCCGGAGAGAAGATGGATCAGCCGCCAATACTACTTGATTTGAGCAGCGAGCTTGGAGATATGTACTATCGGGCGATGAAGCTGGCCGGACGTTATGCTTATGCCGGACGGGATTATGTGATTGGGGAAGTTCTATCGATTCTGGGGACGGAAGTGGACCTCGAAGTGCATAACCATCACAACTATGCCTGGAAAGAGACGCATAATGGGCAGGAAGTCGTTGTCGTCCGCAAAGGGGCGACGCCATCCGCACCCGGTCAGGTTGGTTTTATCGGCGGCAGCATGGGGGATATTTCCGTTATCGTGAAAGGAAAGGACAGTGAAGAGAACCGGGAGGCTTATTACAGCACCGTTCACGGAGCCGGGCGAATCATGAGCCGAACCCAAGCCGCAGGCAAAATGAACTGGAAAACCCGCACCCGAAGCGGGGGTCAAATCACTACTCAGCAAATGCTGGAGGCCGTTCGGGCGTTCGGAGTAGAACTGCGTGGCGCAGGCACGGACGAGAGTCCGTTTGTTTACCGGAAGCTTCAGGAGGTGCTGGATGCGCATGCCGAAACGATTGAGGTCCTGCATGTGCTGAGACCGATCGGTGTCTGTATGGCTGGAGCAGATGAATTTGATCCTTATAAGGATTGATGGATTATATGGCAACGTGAAAAAGAGATTTGAATTGTAAAGGGATATCGGAATGCCAAGTGCTGTTCGGAGGTTTGTGAGAAGGCCCGTAATGGTCCTGTAATGGTCCTGGGATAATTGCTCAACGAGAATGAGGTCGGAATTATAAAATAATGCAAATACGGCCGTAACAGGTTATAATAATGAGAACGGGTGTACGACTATTATGATCTGATGAGGAGTGATGTTTGATGAGTTCATCCAAACCATCTAATCCCAAACAGACACCGAAAGTGAAGGAACAGCGGGGGATTTACGATGTGCCCGAGCGCTACGAGATTATTGGCGGAATCCGGTATGATTTTTTATCCTCCCCCAAATATGTACACCAGAAGATATTGACGAATTTTTATCTTGCATTCCACGGGGCATGCAAAGAGGAGGGGGAAATATTGCTCGCTCCGATGGATGTCCATTTCGACGAGGAGAATATTGTACAGCCAGACGTCATTTATATAGCCAACGCCAACCTTGGAATTATCCGCGATGGTTTCGTGTTCGGTGTGCCTGATTTGCTTGTCGAAATTTTATCCAGCAGTACGGGACGAAGAGACAAGACGATCAAGAAAGAGTTATATGAGAAACACGGCGTCAAAGAATATTGGCTTGCCGACCCAACCTATCGGACGGTAGATCAATTCGTGCTAACCGAAGGAGAAGGCTATCGGCTTGTGGCAACCTTAACAGAAGAGGATCAACTCCAGTCTCCAACGATTCCTTGTTTGACCATAGATCTTGCCTCGATCTTTCCGGAGAATGATCGGCAATAAATTAACAATAAAGGGCGTAACTTACGTCCTTTATTTTATATGTACCCTTTTTTCAAATGCTGTGGGGTAAGCCATCATGGCTGTGTTTGAAAATTAAAATTACCCACACGGTGGCTGGCAGACGATCGTAGACGGGCTGTGAGCTCAGGCGGAGCGTACCGGTACTGCCATTCATACGGGCTAATACAAACTGCAGATATGCCGCTTATATTTTCATACTTGGTTATTAACTTCAAAAAAATGACCTTGCGGCATCTTCTTTTTTTTCAGTTTCGCTGCCAAGCTCACACAAAAAAGGCCGCCGAATCGTGTCGGCAGGCCTTGTTCCTCCAATGTATGTAATTACTCCACCAATTTTTTGAGCTCGTCGTGCATTCCGATCCAGCCGCCTCTGGCGCCTCCCAAAGCCTGCTTATTGGAGATCCCGGTTTGTTCGAAATGAAGCTTCACCATTCCGTTGCCTAAATCTTGCAGTGTCCAGGTCACGGTATTCTGCTCGTCTCCGCTGGCCCAAGTGTAGGACAACCGGTTGGGTTCGTCCACGATAAGCACTTCGCAGTCGATAATTCCGTTCCACCATTCGTTCGGCTCGGAGCGGAACTGAAACTGATGCCCGACGATGGGTTTGAAATCATTCGACAAGATCCATTGAGCCAGCTTGTCTGAATCGGTCAAGGCGGACCACAGCTTCTCGATCGAAGTTTTGTACTCGAAATCCAAGGACAACGTCAAACTCATTGTTTTTCCTCCTCCATATTCGTTGGATCAAGCGTTACTTAATTCGTGTCAATCCTATTCCGCAAAGGCCTCTCCTCGTCCACAACCCCCTTGCAACAACAATGTGATTGGAACTCGCATTGGTTGATCGATGAATGCTTCCTAATTGGACACCATTCAGTGCCCTTTTTAGTATATGACACCATTTGGTGTCGTGTCAACACCGTTTAAAACGCCTTGAAAACTTCGAGGCTGCTCGAACATCGCGGAGATATAGTCATGAAATTGCGTCGCCCTGACAGTCGTCCCATGTATAGGAGGGAATAGAATGTCAGAAGATTTTTATTGTGATGAGGTATTAAGTGGAAAGACATCTGTGAATAAAGTTTACGAGACGGAAAATGTGCTTGGCTTATCATCATACACGCCCAACTTTTTCGTTTACATTAACTTCGAAAGACACCGTTGGCCGACTTTCCGCACGTTATGGCTACAGGAATATGGAGCCGAAGAATTGCTATCGCCGACAGAATTTGAGAGACTTCCTTCCCTGTTATGGTTGATACTTGAATTGGAATTTTACTTATTAGACCATTGAGTTAATGAAGAATAGAAGATGCCAAAAAGGACCCAAAGTCAATGCTGCTGAACCATGTGCCATTCCCGATTGATAAGAACATAGCCCCTGATTTGGATAGTCTGAGAGATTTCCTGGATACCGCGCCTAAAGCCTCGAAGCTTGCATTGTTTAGGGATATTCAGCTAAATTATATTTTATGGGATGACGAGCCGTTGTGCTCCGTAGTTACGGAAGAAATGATTAAAATGGGGCTTGCGGATGAAGCCGCGCGGATTTGGAAGTCTGGTTGATGAAAAGGACTTGCAACCGTGGTCAGGTGATATTTCGTAATAAATGAAATTGGCTCAATCTCAAAATCAGTGCTTGATTTTCTACCTGCGGAATAACTAACTGGTCATCTGCCCGGCTCCCATCCGGTTTCAATCTCGCTAACGAATCTGGGTAACGTTATTGATTTAAAAATGATGCCGTTTCAAATATAACGAAACTCACAATCGTTATTTGGGCGAAAACCTGCTCCATAGCCTTCTTTTTTGGTCAATAGCGATATGGAGTTTCGTAAGAAAATGGAAAAGAGCCGTTTTGCCCGAATAACGTTTCCAGGTTTCGTAACAAAATGCATTTTGTTTACCCCATACTCCGCCGCACACGTTGGAGTGAAATGTTACCCCGCCACATCCTGCTTCATAAAGAGCAGCGCATGATCGGATGGCCCAACATCAAAACCAATATGTTCAACCCAATCCTATGCCCGTTATATAGTTATTATGGAGCCACGGATTTCTTTCAAGCACTGATTATGGTTTTGAGCCATTAAATTTTTATAAAATTTTTCTAAAATAAACATGATATGGAAGTAGTTTGAGGTACGCAAAGGGCGGCCGGCAATGACGGTTGCTAAGGCTGCAGGCAGCGCACCAAGCTTTATTCATATCCACGGGGGGAATCTTTCTTGACCATATGGGATTGGCTCGCTGCTGCGGTCAATTTTGGAGTATTGTTCTGGTTGGTATGGGATCGGAATGTTTCTCGGGCCAATGCGGCCATGGCGGCGGCGGGGGCCATCGCGGTTACTCTGCTGCACATATCGACCGGCGGTTGGCGCTGGCAGATGGTTCCGATTTACATTGCAGCCCTGCTAGCGCTCGGGTGCTGCTTCTCCGGGCGAGCCAGGCGAAGCAGCACCCGAAGGAGGCTTGTCATGGCAGTGCAAAGCCTGGCGTTGTTCGTTTTTGCCGGCGTCTCGATTGCATTGCCGCTGCTGATGCCCGTCTTTTCATTTGTTTCGCCTAACGGACCTTATGCGGTCGGTACCACCGTCTATCATTGGGTGGACGAGAACCGCAGTGAGCCGTACAGCGACAATCCTGAAGACCGGCGTGAACTGATGGTGCAGGTGTGGTACCCGGCCGGGCAAGCGGAAGGCAAGCGTTCCCCCTATACCCGATATCCCAAAGAGGTAGCCGCGGGGCTGGGACAAACATTCTCTTTGCCTGGTTTTGTCTTCAGCCATCTGGGGAATGTGGTTACTCACTCCCTCGAAGAGGGGAAGCTTGCCGCCGGGGAGGAAAGATTCCCGGTACTGCTCTTTTCGCATGGCTTGACCGGCTTCCGGAATCAAAACACGTTCGAAGTGGAAGAACTGGCCAGCCATGGATATATCGTGATCGGTATTGATCATACTTATGACGCGGCGGCTACTGTGTTTCCGGATGGACGTGCGGCCCTGATCCGGTTCGCCAATCTTTCCGGCTTCACGAGGCTTGATGAGCATATTGAGCTATGGAAGAGCGACATCCGATTTGTGCTGGATATGCTGGAGCGGCTGGATACGGAAGACGATCGGTTTGCAGGTCGGATGGATTTGGTGCGGATCGGTATGTTCGGTCATTCCTATGGAGGAGCTACGGCAGTTCAAACGCTGATGGAGGATGAGCGAATCAAGGCGGCAATTAACATGGACGGCACGCTGTACGGCGATGTCGCGCCGGAATCGGGTGTCGGCAAGCCGCTTTTCATCATGAGTGCAGAACAGAGCGTGGACAAGGAACTCTACGACAAAATGGCCGAGGTCGCGGCCGAGACAACGGGAAGATCGAGAGAAGATCTTGAACAGTCGTGGCAGGAGACCGTCAGGCGCCGGGAACGGGCGTTGTCCGGAGGCGGTTTTTCTATTGTTATTCCGAATACTTCGCATATGAGCTTCACGGATTTTCACTTATTTTCCCCGTTGCTGAAGAATAAAGGAGAGGATCCAAGGAGCGTTCACCGGATGATCAACGATTTTTCGCTTGCTTTCTTTGACCTTTATGTCAAGAAGCTTGAAGGAGCGCGAGAAACGTTGGATAGCGTTGCGGCCAAGTATAAGGAGGCCGGTTTTACCGCACATCCTTAAGGCTTATTTTGTCTTTTATGGCTTTTTAATTGTAGCCGTTGTAGGCGGTTTGGCGTGTGCCATTTTGACTTTTGACCCAAGGCCGATTGTGCAAATTTCTCCGGATGGAATTGGGATAAGATCTTTTGTTTTTATCGAAGAATTCGTACCCTGGAACGAGGTTGTCGGAACCCGGAATGAAGTATACAAGAACCGGGTAGGGGTAGGCGTACGGGTAACCGTCTCTGAAAATTTATTTAGAATTTATCGGCCCAATAAGCGCTCCCTGGCAATCAATCTCACCTTGTTAAATAAGCGTGAGACGGGTTTAACAAGGCACTCTCGAATTATATGGAAGTTTAGGGACTCAAAATTTGAATAGAGGAATACGATAGAGGAGGGACGCCTGTCCCTCCTTGCTTGCTGTTGTGACGATGTCGGGAACAGAAATGTTTCTTCAACCAGGCTCCAAATTCCGCAGGGAAATCAACACCTTAACGTTCGCTAACGTTCATCGCTAAAATAATGGACAGGTCTATTTCTTCTGTGAAGATTCCGCTGTTGTCTATGCGTAATAGAGCTTTTTCCAGTTCCTGTTCGAAAGAAGCAGCCCGGTCGCCAAGGAAACGCCTGGAACCGTAGGAAGTGGAATACAGGTTGCCAATGATGGACTGGATCGTCCACTGCTGTTCATACGTTGGCAGACGATGAACTTCTAATTCAAATCGAGATTGCGCAACGATCTCCTCGTGACTAATTTGTGGGTGGGAGTATGTCGTGTTTCCCGCTCTTCTTTCTTCTCCATACCATAATTTGATGATCTTCTGGAGCTCAGCTTGCCATGGCAGCGGCTCTTTATGCGGGGCATAATGATCAATAATGGCGACTCCGCCATCTAGTTGGATTTTGTTATATAAATCGTCGAGCACCGCTTTTCTATCCATCCAATGAAACGCTTTGGCGATCGTGACTACCCGAAAGATTTCGTTAGTATTCTGCAAGTAGCTTTCCGCATCGGCCGTAATCCACTTGATGTTATCGATCCTCGCTTCCTCACTTCTCCTCAAGGCTTCGTCAATCATTTCTTGCTCACTGTCTACGCCAACCAGCCTCTCGAACCAATCGGAGAAGCGCATCATGAGTTGACCGGTTCCGCACCCCAAATCAAGCATATTGCCTTGGCCATCGAGAGAAAATCGGTTCACGATCCACCGCACCAGTTCAGACGGGTAAAGCGGGCGGTACGCAGAATAATAAGATGCGGTTCCTTTAAATAACTCATGACCGTAATTTTTCATCGTAACACTCTCCTCAGATCGACACAGCGATCATTTTTGCGCGATCATAAGTATTCTGTCTTTTTCCGGAAAATCCTTCTTGAAATTCAATTTATATCTATAAATGGCAATAAAAAAGCCCCTGCACTTTAGAACTAAAGTACTGGGGCTTTCGCCTGCATCTATTCTACGGCTCTATCGACACGTCATGGAATTGCATAATGCCGCTCGGATGTCTCCAGTAGCCCTTCACCTTCTTGCTTACCCCGTCCAAATATTCCTGATGGTGAATGTACAGCATAGGAGCCAATTCGACGAGCTTCTCCTGTACTCGCTTATAAATTGCTTTGCGTTTCTCCGGATCGTTCTCCTTGCGTCCTTCATCCAGCAGCTTGTCGAGCTCCGCATCCTTCGTGAAGGTCCGGTTCCCTGGCTCGCCCGCATTAGCGGAATGGAATACGAGGTACAATCCGTAATCGGCGTCGGCCGTCACCGTAGACCAGCCGAGCACGAACATATCATGCTTTCCTTCGGCCGTCTGGGACAAATAAGCGCCCCATTCCATCACTTCGATCTTCACATCCACATTCAGCTCTTTCAGCTTCGCCTGCACATATTCCGCAACTTTAATCCGTTCCTGATTGTCATTCGTCCAGATCGTGGTAGAGAAACCGTTCTCGTATCCCGCTTCCTTCATTAGCTCCTTGGCTTTATCCAAGTTATACTCTATCGGTTTGACAGACGGGTCATAGCCGAACACATCCGGTGCTAGCGGTCCGACCGCGGGAATTCCCGTTCCTTCGTAAATGCCGGAGATCACTTCATCCTTGTTAATAGCCATGGATAGAGCCTGGCGCACGCGAACGTCATTGAACGGCTCCTTCTCCGTATTAAAGCCAATATATGACAGGCTGAGCGATGCTTGACGGTTCAGATAAGCGCCATCCAGTCCTTCCACTCGGGCGATGCTGCTCGGTGATACAGGCTCAATAATATGCGCGTATCCCGTCTCCAGCTCCGCTATGCGCGTGCCGTTCTCGCTGACCACTTTGAAGGTTATACTGTCTATCTTCGCTTTATTCCCCCAGTGGTCATCATTCTTGACCAGCTTCAATTCCTGCCCGGGTTCCCAGGAGTCCAGCTTGAAAGTCCCCGTTCCTGCCGGATTCTGGGACAGCCAGGCTCCGGCCTTCTCGCCGGCGTTCACTTTCTCGTAGTCTTTCTTGATGGCTTCGGCGCTGACGATCCCTACTCCGGGGTGGGCCAGGTGGGCTAGCAGGGGAGAATAGGGATAGTCGGTAACGAGTTGCAGCGTGTATTCGTCAACGACGGTAATTTCCTTGATCATATTTACCAATGAAGCCCTCGGGGAAGCCGTCTTGGGGTCCAGCAGCCGGTCCAGATTAGCCTTCGCCACCTCGGCATTGAAGGCCGATCCGTCTGTAAATTTCACGCCTTGGCGAAGCTTGAACTCCCAGGTTACGTCATCCACCATCTTCCAGCTCTCGGCCAGTCTCGGTTGGATGTTCAGATCCTTGTCATGCTTAACCAGCGTGTCATAAATATGGGAGGACGCAATGCTGGTTTGCTGATCGGTCGACATATGAGGGTCTAAAGTAGGAGGTTCGGATAGCCAGGCCACAATGAGATCCCCGGTACCGCCGCCGCCACTTGGCGGATCCTTGCTCTTGTCCTCATTCCCGGGACTTGGGCTTGGACTTGGAGAGCTTGTGCTTCCTTTGTTTTCCTCCGGAGGCTTCTCCTCGGTCGTACCGCTGCTTTCGCTGCATGCCGGTATAAGCAGCAGGATCATCGCGAGCATAAGCGGAACGAACCATTTTAACCTTGTTCTGTGAATCAACACTTAACACACCCCTCTCGATCAAAAGATAAATATTTTTTTCGTACTTAACATATATTTGAGTAATTCCAATTTATTCTAGGATTCTACTTAAACGGGCGGATAATTATTTGTAGAAAGGATGAATTCCACATGCGAAACGGGGCAGGAGCAGCGGATAACGCACCAGGACGCAGCCGGACTCCGGCACGCGGATGGGGGAGGTTGTACAGACAATTACGGCAAAACACAGCGGCGCTGTGGGGAGGTTACTTTCTTCTTTTTATCATTCTCGTTGCTATCTTCGGTCCTTACCTTACCCAGCATGATCCGACCATCGTCGACTATTCCTCCAAGCTGTTGAAGCCGTCCGCAGACCATTGGTTCGGAACGGACCATAACGGCAGGGATATCTTCACGAGGATTATCCATGGAACGCGGATCACCCTGACGATCGGCTTCATCGCAGCCCTCCTCGGTGCAGTCTTCGGAATCGTTCTCGGTGTCCTCTCCGGTTATTATGGGGGAATATGGGATTCTATCATCATGCGCATCTGCGATATTCTGCTGGCGTTCCCCGGTCTGCTGTTGGCTCTGGCGATTGTAAGCGCTCTCGGAAAGAGTCTGTTCAATGTCATCATTGCGGTCAGCATCTTCTCGATTCCGACCTTCGCCCGGATCGTGCGGGGATCGACGCTGGCGGTTCGCAAGCTGGAATACATCGATGCCATGCGGGCTCTTGGTTCGAGCGACAGCCGCATTATTTTCAAGCATATCTTGCCGAATATTACTTCTCCCATCATCGTCCAGGCCACTCTCCGCATCGCGATTGCGATTCTGACTGCCAGCGGGCTGTCCTTCCTCGGGCTTGGGGCGCAGCCGCCGACGCCGGAATGGGGGGCAATGCTGAACGATGGGCGCGAATACATTGTGGAGCATCCTCATGTTGCCCTCTTCCCCGGACTGTCCATCGTCTTTGTGGTCCTTGCGTTCAATCTGTTGGGCGACGGACTGCGGGACGTGCTCGACCCGAAAATGAAGAAGTGACCGGAGTCATCAATTCACTTGCAAAGGAGCCGGCGCCATGTTCATATATATTATCCGGAGACTGATTCAAACTGTCCCCGTCATTATCGGGGTAACGATTATCGTCTTCCTCCTCATGCATCTCATTCCCGGAGATGCCGCTCAAGTCATTGTCGGAGAAGGCGCTCCCAAGGAGAAGGTGGAGCAGATTCGGGAGAGCCTCGGCCTGAACGATCCGCTACCCGTGCAGTATTGGAATTACGCCGGCAAGCTGATCCAGGGGGATCTCGGAGTCTCTATTCGCAGCAGCCGTCCTATCGCTGAGGAAATTTTCAAGAGCCGCTTCTGGATTACGGTGGAGCTTGCCTTGTACAGTACGATACTGGCTGTTTTCCTCGGATTGACTGCAGGCATTATTTCCGCCGTTTACAAAAATTCTCCCTCCGATATCGGCGTCATGCTCGTTGCCTTGTTTGGGGTATCGATGCCGAATTTTTGGCTCGGACTGATGCTGATTCAATACTTCGCCGTCGATCTAGGCTGGTTCCGTCCTTCCGGCTGGGGAACCTGGGGACAGACCGTGCTTCCGGTCATTACGCTGGGCACCGGCGGCGCAGCGATTATTGCCCGCATGACCCGTTCCAGCATGCTGGAGGTGCTGAATCAGGATTATATTCGCACAGCCCTCGCGAAGGGGGTGCGAGAGCGCGCTGTTATATACCGGCACGCCCTGAAAAATGCGATGATCCCCGTCATTACGGTCATCGGCCTTGAGTTCGGCGGCTTGCTGGGCGGAGCGGTGCTGACGGAAACCGTCTTCGCCGTCAACGGAATCGGCCGCTATGTCATCGATTCGATCCGGGCGCGGGATTTTCCAGTGGTTCAGGCTACCATCCTGATCATCTCTTTAACTTTCGTGCTTGTAAATTTGTTAGTGGACATCTCCTACAAATATTTTAATAAACGAATTGATTTGGATTAATCCGATACTTCCGAGAGAGGAGCGAGGAAGGATGAACACGAAGCAGCCGCTGCTGGAAATCAACAACCTGCGAACTTCCTTTTTCACGGAACACGGTGAGGTCAAAGCGGTGGACGGCGTCAGCCTTACTATCGATAAAGGCAAAGTGTTGGGCATTGTCGGCGAGTCAGGCTCGGGGAAAAGCATTTTGTCGCTGTCGATTTTGCGCCTGATTTCCCATCCCGGCCGCATTATCGGCGGTGAAATCAAATACAACGGGGATAATTTGCTGGACAAAACCGGCAGGCAGATGCGCCACATCCGGGGGAATCAAATATCGATGATCTTTCAGGAGCCGATGACGTCGCTGAATCCCGTCTTTACCGTCGGCCAGCAGATCTCGGAGGTATACCGGATTCATGAGCAGTTGGGGAAGCGTCAGGCGATGGACAAAGCGGTCGAGATGCTGCGCCTCGTCGGAATCCCTTCTCCCGAGAAAAGAGTGAAGCAGTACCCTTTCCAGTTATCCGGAGGCATGCGGCAGCGGGTAATGATTGCGATAGCGCTGGCCTGCAATCCCGATCTGCTCATCGCCGATGAACCGACAACAGCGCTGGACGTAACGATCCAGGCGCAAATTCTGGATCTGATCCGGGATCTGCAGCGCAGACTGCACATGTCGGTGCTATTCATTACCCATGATCTCGGCGTCGTGGCGGAGACATGTGACGATGTTGCCGTCATGTATTGCGGACAGATCGTGGAATATACGGATGTGGTTACGCTGTTCCGGGAGCCGAAGCACCCGTATACGGTAGGACTGATGAATTCGCTGCCCCGCCATGACGTCGAGCAGCAGGAGCTTGTGCCGATTGCCGGCTCCGTCCCAAGCCCCTATGAACCGCTGGCCGGATGCCGGTTTGCGCCGCGCTGTCCCTATGCGCAGGAGCGGTGCCGCGAAGCTCAGCCGGAACTGAACGAGGTAGGGGGCAACCATAAGGTACGCTGCTGGATATATACCGAGCATTAGGGAGATGAAGCCGGAGGTGAAAGTGACGATATGAGCAAAACCCTTCTGACCGTAAATCGGCTGAAGCAGTATTTCCCGATTAAGGGAGGCATCTTCGGACGGACGCTCAACTATGTCAAAGCCGTAGACGACATCTCCTTCACCGTTCGTGAAGGGGAGACCGTTAGCCTCGTCGGGGAATCGGGCTGCGGCAAATCGACGACCGGACGCGCCATTCTGCGCCTGGATGAACCGACCTCGGGGGAGATTCTGTTCGACGGCGTCAATCTGCTTACGCTCAATAAGAAAGCCATGAACCGCAAGCGCAAAGACATCCAGGTCATTTTCCAGGACCCGTATGCCTCCCTCAACCCGAGGAAAACCGCCGTGCAGGTGCTGGAGGAGGCGATGGAAATCCAAAATGTCGTGCCCAAGGAACGCCGGCGGGAGCGGGCCATCGAGCTGCTGGAAACCGTGGGGCTCTCCTCCCATCAGGCAGACCGTTATCCGCATGAATTCAGCGGGGGACAGCGTCAGCGAATCGGCATCGCCCGGGCGCTGTCGGTCAACCCGAAGCTGATCATCTGCGACGAAGCCGTATCCGCCCTGGATGTGTCCATCCAGGCCCAGGTGCTCAATCTGCTGCAGGCGCTGCAGCGGGAATTCAAGCTGACCTATCTGTTCATCTCGCATGATCTGGGGGTCGTGCGCCATATTTCCGACCGGATCATTGTCATGTATCTGGGAACGATCGTTGAAATCGCCGATACGGCCACCTTATTCCGTCAGCCGCGGCACCCGTATACCCGCGCTCTGTTGTCCGCCATTCCGACTCTGAATCCGGAACGCAAGGCGGAGCGCATTCTGTTGAAGGGGGACGTGCCTTCTCCGATCGATCCTCCGTCAGGCTGCCGGTTCCATACCCGCTGCAGGTATGCCAGCGACCGCTGCCGTTCCGAGGCTCCCGAGATGCGATCCGTTCCGGGCGAAATCGGCCACCAGGTGGCTTGCCTTCATTTTGAAGAAATAGATGCTGCCGACTAATCTGTTGCTCTAGAACGGACGAACCGCTTCGTGCGGGCTGAATCCTTGGCGTCGGGTTCTCAACAAATGAGAGGTTATCCGTTAATTGTACGGCCCCATTTTCCGTTAGTTGAAAAATGCTTGTATGTATTTCTCTGATTCCATTCGACTGCTGAACCTTCCCGAAGTATATTCCGTGATGACCCTATTCCAGAATTGCTGTGCGGGAATATTCCTTTCCAATTGAGTAACTTCCCAGCGCCCTCTATGCATATCGAACACTTTCATGGCAGCATGTTTGCCTAGCCCTAATCTCCGATACTTTTTCATTATGAAAAACTCGGCCATTGAAAAATGAGGAGTGTCGCTGGAATCGATATATCGAACCAATATAAATCCGACATTCTTTCCGTCCCTCTTTATAAAATAAGGAAAACGGTGTTCTACACTAATCCAATAGTCGTCTAAATACGGATACTCTCCAAATAGACCATTGTCTTCAACATCGCAATCCATGAACTCGGAAAAATCGTACAAGTAAAGCTGCATTAGATTGTTAAGTATCGGTTTCTCTTCTATCGGCACTTTTACAATATTCAGCTCCAGCCTGAACACCTGCTTTCTGTAATCCTGAATTGAGTATATCAGTTCCCTTCATTAAACGTCCGGCAAAAAATAATTATAAATAAACCTGCCGCTGAAATTGGGCTGTCCCGTCACGCTTACTGACATAGCCAAACCTAAAGAAAATTTACGGTCATATGTTTGCATTCTATCCGCCGTTTTCTTACAATGAAGATGGAAACAATTTTAAAATAACCCTGCAAAGTGACGGTCAGCCTTCGAAGCGTATTCCGGATACTTTGCGGGGAGCCCTGTAATACCCCACAAAGTGACACGTAACCTTCGAAGTATAATCCGAGTACTTTGCGGGGAGCCCTGTAATACCCCACAAAGTGACACGTAACCTTCGAAGTATAATCCGAGTACTTTGCGGGGAGCCCCGGAACTTACAAATTCTGTACTATGAACAAAGGAGTGACGAAGATGTACCGGAAAATTGACGACTTTATTGCAGATTGGAATGTACAGACGGCGGGCACGCTACGGGTGATCGAAGCGATTTCCGACGACAAGCTTGGACAGGCTATCGTGGAAGGACACAGCACACTTGGCTGGCTGGGTTGGCATTTGGCGACGAGCCCGGCGTTCTTTACAGGCTTGGTCGGTGTTAAAGTACAGCCTGCAGGGACGCGGGATGGTGTGCCGGACAAGGTGAGCGAAATTGTCGAGGCCTATCGCCGTATGGCCGCGGATGTGCAGGAAGGGGTCCAAAACGCGCTGACGGACGATATGCTGGCTGAAACGGTGTCTGCTATGGGTAGGGAAATGGCCCGCGGAAAGCTGCTCCACACACTGATCGCCCATGATACGCACCATCGCGGCCAGATGACTGTACTGCTTCGTCAAGCCGGGCTTACCGTGCCGGGAGTCATGGGGCCGACGAAGGAACAAATGGGATAAGCAACTATTCTTGAATTTACTATACAAGTATATTAAAACAAGCCGGAAGCGATTCGCTTTCCGGCTTGTTTGCTGTAACGGGATGTTATAAAAGCAGGGTTTTCAGAACCGGCTCGAGTGCATCCGCCATTCGCAGAAAACCAAGATCTGTCGGATGTTGGCCGTCTACCGTACATTCGAAGAAATCTTCGCCCAATGTTTTGGAGCCGTCGAAGAAATAAATATTCAAGTCCCCTTGCTCCCGCAGCTCGTTAACGAGAGACTGCTCGAATTGTTTGCGTTCCATTCTCATTTGATATAAATGCGGTGTCAGCTCCTCACGAGCGTAACGGATACGAGACACGACCAGGATCGGTGTGACCGGATGGGCTTCTCTATAAATACGAATAAATTCCGGAAGGGTCTTGCGGAATAGTTCGGTGCTAACGCAGTTACCTTCATAATCAACAACAAGACATGCCGGATCGTTAATCTGCGATATGATTTCGGCGAGCTCCGGTTCCCCCTTGCCGCTACCCGAGAAACCGAGATTAATGAATTCCAATGGAATCCTGCGGCTCAAGATATTGGAGTAGGCCATGCCAGGACGCGAAGCGCAGCCGCCTTGAGTGACCGATGTTCCATAGATGATGATTTTCTTCCCGGAAGCGTAGCCGGGCGGGGCCATCACCGAGGCTCCCTCATCCAATCCGATCCAGATCTCTTCCACCCCTTGATACAGCGGCAGGTTCAGCACCAAATTGCGCATCGTCGGTTCCCAACCGGTATACAAGGCACACTCATACTCTATGAGAGTGTGATCATATCTGGTGGTATTGACATACCTCCAACGAGCGTTGGTATCAGGAGCGCTCACATAACAATCGACACCGCATTGCCCGGTTGCAGGCATATGGGCCATGCCGGCTATCCCTCTCAGCTTCACCCTGACCGATAGGGAGGAGGAATCCGATTGGAACCGGATTTGCCCTCCTGCCGTATGATTGGCCAAATGATCGACCGCCTGGGGAATTGCTTGAGCCGGCGAAGTTGGCAATCGGCGATATTTTCTTTCCTGCGCAAACCAAGCGAGGCCGGATACTTGAAAAGGCTCCTCTAAAGGCGAATACCAGCGAATGGCGCCATCGAACTGTTCATTCGGGCGCATGTGGAGGTCGTATCTTTCCAGCGAATTCACAATACCATTCCTTTCGGCGGACAGTCGGTATTAATCTAGCAAGAATAAATAACTTGACTATATTATCCTAATATGAACCCGATTTTACCATATTTCATATGGTTTTAATTGTCAACAAGTATGTAATAGGAATCCGCCTGAAGGTGCCCGCCAGCCCCGAACCGCGCGAGACTCCCAGCGCGCGGTGTATGGCGTCACATGACGGTGATCAGCCACATGCCGCAGACATCCCGATAAGCCTCTCTTGGACGATCCCGGACGCCCCCCAGACATCCTCGATAGCCTCCGACTGCCCCGGAAGCAGCCCAGATATCCTCGACCGTTTCCTGGAAGATCCTTCGCATCCTCCCGGTATCTCCCCTAGATAACTAAATGGATTTCATCCAGTTAGTTTCCCATTCTAGGGCGAAATACGAAAACTAAATGGAAAACCTCCATCTAGTTTGGGCAAATTAGGCGATATCTCCTGAATTCATCCAATCTAACTGTAGTTTTTCCATTTAGTTGAGCCACTTTCTGCAATTTACTTGAAATTACCTGTATAAAATACAGTTAGCCCCCCGTGCCGTCGCACGGGGTCTTTCGGATGAAAGTAGAGTAAGCCCTCATTGCTGTTGACGAGGCTTTCGGTAGTCCTCATTGCCGTTGACGGGGCCTTCGACGATAACTCGGCATGATCGCCAAGGACAGACAGCCATGTTGATACTACTGTCCACGGCTCTCCGCATCATCCCTTCCGAAGCCCATCCGTTGTAAATAGCAGATCAGCCTTCCATCCCGGCCGTAATCATCCAGGTCACCTGATATTTGTCGACAACCTCCCCGTAAAACACGCCGAAAGGCTGCATTTCCAAAGGATATTTGACTGTACCGCCTTCGGAAAGCTTTGTGAATGCTTCAACGGCTTCGGCTTCCAGATCGAACTCCACGCTTAGTGCGATGTCGTTTCCTTGCTTTAAGGGTTCCATCGTGTCGGCGATAAAGATATAATTGTCTCCTGCAATTGAGAAACACATATGCATGACTTTATCCTTGTATTCGTTCTGCGTTCCCATTGCCTGTTCATGTGTTGTCACGGACAAGATTCGCCCTCCGAACACTTGCGTATAAAACTCGGCCTGGGCCATTGCGTCTTCTGACAGAATATAAGGCTTTAGCTTTGCCATCTTCAACAACCTTTCTAAATGGATTAAATCTTTAGCTTAAAAACAATATTATAATAATTCATACTCCTGTATTTCTTATGGATTGCTGTTTTCGATGATTGAGTTGATTCTCAAAAGATAGCCATCGAAAAGCGGATTGCGAATGGAAGTCAACAACCGATTTTATTCTTCTGAAGGTAGTCTTTCCTTTTGCCTCAATATAAGCTGTAACTGCTATGATCTATCTGCTAATAAAATTGTCTTCCTTTTTATGGCGGATATGTTATAATTCTAGCCAATCAAGCAGGGCACAGGACCGTCTTGAAGCTGTGTGAATGATCTTTTCAAAAAGCGAACGCAACCGCTCGAAGTATGAGAGAATTCGCCGGGATCAAAAATGGCAATGTTAAGGCAGCTTGCAGGTACCGCCAATCAAGAAGAGACTCTGTATGGAAGGAAGAGCGTGATTGGGAACCCCTCTAAGTACCGTGGATTGGATGGAGAAGAACAAAAGGCTGGATGAGCTATTAACCCAAGAAGATGCCTTAACCGTGCATTCGATGAATCAAGGATTTGAAGCGGAAGTCGTTAGGATAAACTCACATGATGATAGCTATGTCCTGAAAATATGGAACAGGAGCTCCAAGCCGGATGTCCGTTTTCAATTTCGGCTGCTGAATGTTCTTTATGCACGGGGACTATCTGTGTCTGAACCGCTGGGGTGGGGGATAAATCCGGATGGCGAGCAGGTTTTGTTAACCTCCTTCGACGGCACGCCCCTTCATAAGGTGAATGCGAAAATAATGGCCCGTTTGGCGGGCATTTTAGCTGGAATACATCAAATCGGCATGGAAGAGATGGGAAATCTGCAGCTTCCCAGGTATGATTTTATCCATTACTTTTTTTCCGGAGTAGGCGAACACTCAGACCTGAGCCAAGCATTAAATGCTCTTGTTGAAATAACCCCAATCAAGCAGGACCGTATTATTCACGGTGATCTTCACCTGATGAACATTCTGGAGAACAACGGCCGATACACCGTCATAGATTGGACGAACGGGCAATTGGGAGACCCCAGATATGATTTTGCTTGGGCGCTTACCCTGCAGAAAATATACATTTCGGAGCGTTATGCGAATCTATTTCGTTCCGCTTATCTAACGATCATTGAGATTCCTCCAGGAGAGCTTGGAGCTTATGAAGCGCTGGCTTGTCTTAGATGGATGCTGCTTAGTAGAAACGGTGGGGCTCCTGCCGGACCTAAAATAATGGAGCGGGTAAGAAGTTTGGTTGCAAACCATTCCGTTCTTAAAGGGTTGGAGTTTAGTGGTATTTCGACATTATAAAATATATGGATAAATTCTCCTGACGATTTGATTTTTCTATTTTTCTATCTTAATGTACATATAAACGATAAGTGCAAAACAGGAGGAAATTGTAATGATGACAACAAATTAACGTAATGCTTCTTCCTTTGCCGGCAACGCCCGCGGTCCTCCATAGAAGTATGCCTGTATATTCAAAATAAACCTAAACTATGGAGGGATTGGAAATGAGTAAACCGGTAATGAATGTTGCGTTGGTATGCGGACCGGATAGTGATATGGAAACGCAGGCCATCAGAGCGACTCTCGAATGTTTTGGCGCAAGAGTATTTACTTATTGGATTGGCCGGCCGAATGATTTGATCTCCGTACTATCAGGCGAAGATCTCTATGCGGATACCGACATGATTATTCTCAGTTTCCACGGCGATGAAGGCAAGCTTCTCATGCCGGAATTGGGTGAGAGCGTCTATGAAGAAGGAGAGCCGCGGGGAGACTTTGGTCCGGAAGAGGTGCTGCGCTATGCGAAGCTGGACGGGAAAATCGTCTTTGGCAATGGCTGCTCACTAGGTGACCGGGCATTGGCCGAAGCATTCCTGGAGCGCGGCTGCCGGATCTATATCGGCCCGGATGATTATCCGGACGGCAGTTCGGCTCTTATGTTCATGCTGCGGCTTTTCTATGAAATGATTCAGAACGGGAAGAGCGTAAGAGAGGCTTACGAGCTTGCCTCGGCTATGGATGAAGAAGTATCTATGTACCAAATCTATGAAAGCTCTGTGGATGACTGAGACATCCGATGCAGCCACGCGTGTGTAACTAAGAGGGGAGTTGGTTCCCCTCTTTTTCCGTTCGGGAAGGGGTGCGGAGGCCGTTATGCAGCGGCAAATTTCACGAGCTACATGGTTGAATCGATGTTTGATTCCAAAAGGGATGGCAACTCAAAGGAGGGATCGCTATGGAGACCGTATGTCTGGTGAAGCCGAGTATGGAATATCGCGATGAATATCTCGATTTTTATAAGGATTGGCAATCTGGCGGCGAACCTATGGTTCCGTGGGTGATACGCAGAGATCCATCGGACTTTGAAGGGATGCTCCAATTTCTGCTTGAGAATGAAAAACAGGAGAATCCCCCTGACCATTGGGTTCCGAGCTCAACCTATTGGCTAGTGTCCGACAATAAGAAGGTGATAGGGGCTGTTAATATCAGACACGGCTTAACGGAGAAGTTACTCCATCGCGGCGGCCACATTGGTTACGGGATTCGTCCGTCGGAGAGAAGGAAGGGTTATGCGACCGTATTACTGTTCCTGGCCCTGGAGAAAGCTAAAGAGCTTGGCATTAAGCAAGCCCTTGTCGTATGTGATGAGGGGAATATAGCTTCCGAGAAAACGATACTCAAAAACGGCGGAATCCCGGACTTCAGCTTTACGGAGGAAGATGGCAATGTCATCAAAAGATTTTGGATAGAAATCGGATCATAGGTAAGATCAAGATCGACCCGGAGTTTAACAGCGGGGGAAGCCTCTTCGTTGCCGTTGGCAATCCTATTAAATTCAGCGTAGGTTCTCGCCTACATCACGCGGTACAAGTAAATAACAGATTTCAACTATATTTTCCGAAG
This sequence comes from Paenibacillus residui, assembly GCF_042677205.1. Lineage (NCBI taxonomy): Bacteria > Bacillati > Bacillota > Bacilli > Caryophanales > Paenibacillaceae > Paenibacillus > Paenibacillus residui. The sequence goes on along the minus strand of NZ_JBHTIU010000030.1, from coordinate 58,119 downwards.
TCCCCTATTTCCTTTTGAGTTAGAGTATCGATCACTTTTTTTGATGGCCATGAAAACAAAATAATCTTCGATTTCCCAAACCTTAACTCCGCCAAAGATGGAAATCAGTTTGTTTCTGTACCACTCTTTTCTCTTGGTCACCATATACATCCTGCCCTCTAGAGCGAGCCGGTTAAATCCTTTTTCGATAAACATTTTTGGCACGGCAAAATCGGCATGATAAGGCGGGTGGCAAATGATTTTGGTAAAGTCATTATGCCGGATACCGGAAAAACCGTCGCTGTGGGCAATGTGTACACCGGAAACCTCATTGGCCGCCGCATTTTCTTTGGCGGTTTCGATAGCCTGTTCATCGTTGTCCACCATAACTACATTTTCTGGACGGACCAGTTTGGCCGCCAATAAGCCCACAACTCCATAACCGCAGCCTAAATCGCATATTTTATCGTCTTTTTCAAATTCAATGACCGACAGCATGGCCAGAGTTCCGTTGTCCACCGTTCGCGGAGAGAAGAGCCCGGCACGAGTCTTCAAATTTTAACTTATCCCCTTGATGGTTGTTGTAATCATTTAAGAAAGTTCCTTTCAGAATATGTCTAATCATAAATCTACAATAATTTCAAAAAAAGCCCAATGGTAATATTGTATTTACAACGAAAAAGTACCATAAGCTTGGGAGAAAGCTGTAAGAAATGTATAAACAATTTGACATTTTGGTTAAAGAGTATTACGATAATCAATGTAAAAACTTTTTTACATTTTCATCGAGGTGATTCCTTACATTGAAGAATAATATCAGGGATATTAGAAAAACGATGAGAATATCCCAGGAGGAGCTCGCAAACAAGTGTGGAGTTACAAGACAAACTATCAACGCCATCGAAAACGATAAGTACGATCCTTCACTTTCCCTTGCTTTTAAATTGGCTATTCATCTCGGAACAAAGGTTGATCAATTATTTATATACGAGGAGGACTCCCTATGAAACTACTGCGTAAGGCGGATGAGATGGAAAGATACCAGAGCGATAAATCGGCAAGGAATGCTTTCGTATTTTTTACCGTGGCCTTATTGGCTTGGTCCTTAACCAACTTCTTTACTGTAGGTAAAACGGGATGGGAATTTACCATCTTATTGGGAGGGAATGTCGTTTTCTTCGGGTCGAGGGTTTTCTACAAGAGAAAAATGCAGTGATCGAGGAGCGGGTCTTGGGATTGGTTGATTTGACCAACCGTTGTTACTATGTTTACAAGGTCTGCACTGGCCGAATCGTACAAAGGAAAATTTCAGTATTGGCATAACTTGAGCAGCCGGTGCGTCAATCTCCGAAAAAAAAACCGGGACAGCCTGAGGAGGCATTCCCGGTTGCATTTCGCTTTCCTTATCGGATACATTCGAATGCACTAAGGCCAGACTATGCGGCAGGCGCTCAAGCGGTTACCTCCGGCCCGCATAGTCGATCTTCGCTTGCGTGGACAGCATGCTTGCCTTGGAAATCAACTCGCGGAAGGTCATTTGTCCGAATTCCGGCACAACCCGTTCGTTCACCCAGCCGGTATCGGCCGAGACGCTGGCCCTGCCGACCGATTGACCGCAGGAGAGCTGATCGATAATTCGCTGCACTTCTTCATCGGATTTCTGCGTAATAATGGCAAATTCGTCTCCGGCATAGCGGCTTATGTAATCGCCCGGTCCGAACAGCGACTTCAGCTTGTTCGAAAATTCACGGATCATGTCGTCACCGACCGGATGCCCGAACCGCTTGTTTACTTCGCCGAAGCGGTTCAGATCGATGAACAGCAGCTGGAAGGACCGACCGCTCGCGAGCAGCTCCTCTCCTATCACATGAATATAGGAGGAACCATACAGCTGTGTTAGCGAATCGTACCATTCGGACAGCCGGGTAGTCAGAGACTCTCGTGTGACGATGCCAACGAGCTCTCCTTGCCGGAGGACAATCAGTCGTTCAATCCTGTTTTGTTCCATCAGCAGAAGCGCATCCCATACGAAAACATGCTCCGGGACGCAGATCGGGTTAGGCGTCATTGCGTCGGCCACGATCCGGTTCGGATGCGCGGTCCGGACGTCTCGAGAGGTAATGATTCCGACAACTTCTCTTGCTTCAACGACGACCAGCGAGCCGATTTTTAGTTCGGACATTAGCTGCGAAGCGTACCATACGCTCTTTCCAAGCGAAACGCTGTGAACCGGCGAAGTCATCACATCGGCCACTTTCAACTCATATCCACCTCCCGATGCACGGCTATCTCGATCTTTAGCTCCGAACGAAGCACCATCGAATCGCTGAGCAGGTTTTCCACCTCCTCCAAAATAATGCCGATGAGCACTTTCTTTTCCAGCATTTGCAACAGCGAGTTACGCACCAGAACGGCTTCCACTCGGGGGTGCTCCAGTTCGATGATGGAGAATTGTTCGGGAGACAGTGCTTCCGCCATACGGCGTGCGGCTTCCGGACCAATCGGCGCCCTTTTTCCGATAATGAGCATGTCCTGCATCGGAGGCATTTCAAATTCGGAAAATTTCAATGAAAGCATAGCTCTTTTGGAATAATTCGTCCTCATGTCCAATGTCATAACTCCCTTAATCTTCGATTGAGCGAAACGAGGTCGGTGGACGACCCGGCAGAGGGCCGGGCTTCGCCAGCAGATAGCCTTGGCCGAAGGGAACGCCTAGCTTGCAGGATTGCCGCAAATCCTCAATCTCTTCGATTCCTTCCAGAATCAGATTAGATTCGTCTCCGCAGAAATCAACGAAGAACTTTAACAATTTTTGCTTCTGTTTGCTGAAGAGCAGGTGCTTGGCAAAGAAACGATCCATCTTGATAAAGTCGGGGCCGATTTCCACGATTCTCTTCAAGGTGGTTGCCCCTTCTCCAACGTCATCGAGCGCAACCAGGAAGCCGCAATCCCGCAGCAGATGGATGTTTCTCAGAAATTGCCCGGTGTCCCAGTCGTCCATCTCCGAGATGGCTTCATTAATTTCGAATACGATATTGTGGGCGTACTTTCCGTACCGCTGCATGAGCTTAAATATGAATCTGGTAAATCGATCCGAAGATAAGGTCGAAGGGAATACGTTCACGAACAGGTGCTGATCGGATTCCACCCTCCCTGGATCAGCAAAGCACGCGGAAATTGCATTATAAATGGAAAGGGTGTCCAGCGTGAACAGCATATTATGTCTTGCAGCGGCCCGGAACAGCCGATCGATTCTTGGTTCCGTTGAGCAGCGGATTAAAGCTTCATAGCCAATCGTCTTGTGGGTATGAAGATGGCAGATCGGCTGGAACTCGTGATATAAATCTTCTTGTTTGATAAGAGCTTGTGTGGATGGCATGACTAATTTCCTTTCCGGATAGAACGACCATTTCGGCAACCCGGCCGCCATAGAAAGCAGATCCTTAGGCCCGTAGGTTTTGCGTCCCAATTTTTCAAGAGGTTTGCGATTATCGTACTGAGCATACCCGTCGAAAGGACCATTAGCAATCCTTTGTACCTATTATCAAATTCGCCATCAAGCGACAGATTCCTACAAAACATGTGTTCTTTTTTCAAAATTTAACCATTCTGCCGTTTTTGTTTGAAAAAATAGTTTGTAAGGCCTATAAAACCTGGCGGCAGGGATTTGTTTTTATGGACTTATAATCGGAAAAAAGAACTTCTGACGCACTATCTCGTTGAGCCGAAGCTTCCTTCCCAAATTATCCAGCATTGAAAGGCAAAAAATACAGCAGGCACGCGATATAATGTTGGAGCGTATGGCAAATCCCCCCTCGCTGCTCGAATTATCCCGTATGATTGGCATTAACGACAACAAATTAAAAATTGGTTTTAAAGAACTATATGGAACGACCGTATTTGGTTATTTGAGGGAAAAGCGTCTAGAAAAAGCCTTGAATCTTATTCGGTCGTATTCTAAAAAATATAATATGAGGAACTTCTCAAGTCTAATAGTTTATCACGAATTGGTTTGGGGGAGGGGTTCACATATCGCCGCTTTTCGTATACTTTACGTTCTCAGGATCAAGCTTTCCAGTCATATCGGCAAGCTTCCGCTGTATGGTTGGCACTTGAATTAAAATATGCACATCAAGGCGTTGAGAAACTGAATAAGGCGGCCACTATTGGTTGGATCGCTTTATTGCTTACAGGATTATTGATGGGATGGATCAACCCGTCACTGTTTCAGATGTTGTGGTTCGACACATCCATTGCTTTGTTCGTAGTTTTCAGCCTTTACTCGGAAATGGTTATCGGACCTAAAATGAAAACTATGCATGAAATGATCAGAACCTGTGAAAGTGAAGAGATTCCGCAACAATATAAAATCTTGTCTAGTAAACTGACTCCTTATGATTGGTTTTGTAAACTACTCGTCGTTGCCATTATCATATTGATGGCGTTAAAACCGTAAATGAAAAGCAGTGGAGCAGGGTAAATGCCCTACGTAAAGTATATAGTTAGTGGGCATATCGTTGAGATACGGAAGAAAAGATTTGTCTCCAGGGTCCTGAATTCACCCGTGCATATATAACCCAGTTAGCAAATCACTTTGGGGCGTTCTTAGCCGCGCAACCTGAACTTTATGACTTTATAACTGCCTAGAGCGGCAAAATAATTTCGACGGTCGTTCCCCGGCCTACTTCACTGTCAATTTGAAGGGTTCCTTTATGCTCCTTGATAATTTTGTAGCAGATCATTAACCCGAGGCCGGTCCCCTTCTCCTTTAAGCTGTAGAATGGCTCGCCCAAGCGGGCGATTCTGTTCTGCGGTATGCCGCAGCCGGAGTCCGCCACTTGAACCGAAACGAAATCCCCGGACCGCCTCACCTTCATGGCAATTTGTCCGCCCTGCGGCATCGCCTCAATCGCATTTTTGATAATATTGATGAAAACTTGCTTAAGCTGGTTTTCTTCGCATTCGACGAGCAAGTCGCTAGAGTCCGATTCCACTGAAATCTGTACATTATGCATCGTTGCAAGCGGATACAAAAATGAAGAAACCTGCCGTATCAAAGCTTCCAGATTTCTCTTTTCCATCCTGATGGTTTGCGGCCTGGCTACAGTCAAGAGCTGGTCGGTAATGGACTCCATTTGCTCGATTTCGGACAGCATGACTTCCAGATACCAGATGTTCGTCGCAGTTGTGGCAGATTGCAGCAAGCTTAGGAAGCCTTTAAGCGTCGTAAGCGGATTGCGGATTTCGTGGGCAATTCCTGCCGCCAATTGACCGACAACAGCGAGTTTCTCGGTTTTGCGCAGCAATTCTTCCGTTTGCTTCAGCTCGGTGATGTCGCGTCCGATGACGATCAATCCTTTGCGTCTGCCGTCCCCATGATAAATGGGAACTTTGATAATATCCAAGATTGTGGACCTGCCGCCAGGATGCGGGATGATTTCCTGGAAGCGGATGAGGCTGCCTTTGTCCCAGACCCGGCGATCGGACAACGAGCATTTAATGAAGGTTTCCCGATAAAATGGATTGCAGGAGGCCAGCTCCCTGTCCGTCATTCCCTGATAATCGATCTTCTCCAAATTTAACGCGGCTATCGCCGTATTATTGGCTTCGAGCCATTTCCCTTGATCGTCCTTGAAGATGACGAGGTCGGGCATGGAATTGATCAACGTCCGCAGCCGCTTCTCACTTTCAATCAGCATATCGTGCATTTGATGGAGGGCGGTAATATCCCTTGAAATAAGTACATAGGCGGCTGCGCTGCCCTTACTGTCGAAGAGGGGAGCGGCACAATGGTTAACATGGATCAGGCTGCCGTCTTTTCGCTGTCTCACCGTTTCGTAAGGAATGACGTGCCGTGAACGCAGCATGTGGTTGCGCATGTCTTCGTTTTCGCTTTCCAAATGGCCCGGCACCATCGGGGGCTCTTTGCCAAGCAGCTCTTGCTCCGTCCAGCCAAACATACGTTCACAGGCTTGGTTGACTTTAACGATATGAAAATCGGCATCGACGACAAGGATCGCATCCTCAGTATTGCTTAGATAGAATTCAAGCTGTTCTTTGGTCAATTTCAAGTCCTCGGCCATCTGCTGGTGATTCGGTTGAATTCCGCGAACGGTTTCGAAGACGCCGACAATTTCGTTATTCATAATGATCGGAAAACTATTCACCATGGCATGGATGCTGTGTCCCTGCTTATGCCGGAAAACCGCCTCGAATTCTTGCTGCATACCGCCCGCCGCTTGGGCGAAAGCCTTCCTCTTCAGCTCCTTGCTGTCCGGGCAGGCCAGATCACAGACCGCTATGCTGCTCAACTCATTCGCATCATAGCCGAGCAATCTCTCCGCAGCGGGATTGGCTTCAAGGAGAAAGCCTTGTAAATCATAAGCGAAGATGGCATCGGGGTGATGCCGGAACAGCGATTGATAGAAGGGGGCTGGTTGGGCGGCGGTCCGCTCTTCGCTCGCTGCTTTGTTATTCTCCAGTGTCGGGGATGTCGGAAAATGACGGAAATCAGGTAACGAAGGGCTGGCCCTAATCTCCGGCGGAAGGGCATGAACAACCGATCCGATGGCTTCTCCCCCGTAATAGTAGGGCGAAAGCTCGAAGAGCCACCTCTTATTCTCAAGGTTGTCCGTCATTTCCCAGGTTGTTGTTGAGGACAAGGATTCTTTGGCGAAAGAGGGAGGTTCTAGCGAATGTTCAGGGGAAATCCATCCTTTCTCATACAGAATAGGGGAAGCCTTAACGACCCGTCCCGCCCGGTCCAAAACCGCAAGAGGCAGTGTCGTCCTATGGGTTAATTCCACAAAATATTGAGCCAGCCTTAAACGCTCTATTCTCAACTGGTTATAAAGCAGACTCTCGATTTCCCGAGCCGTGCGGATTACGGCTGCCAGAGTTCTCGGATCGTTGGCCGTCCAGAACCCGGATAAATCGACGATTCCGGCAATTTTGCCCGTACCGGGATCGCGGATAGGAGCTGCGGAACAGGTCCATTCGTGAATTTCCTGGCAGAAATGCTCGCTGGCAAACACCTGTAACGGCAGCCCGGTAACCAGAGAAGTACCAATCCCGTTCGTTCCCGCACTGCTCTCGCTCCAATTCGCACCCGGCGACAAGTGAATGTCTTCCGCTTTCAGCTTTAGGGACAAATCCCCGTCGCAGTAGACCATTTCCCCGGCAGGATTGGAGAAAGTAACAAGATAACCGGTATTTCCGGCGTATTGCTTCAGCTTGATCAAGAGTGGTTTGACCATCCGGAATAACGGATCGGAGGTGACGTACTCCTGGATCTGATCCGTCCCCAAGCTATATGGAATTTGGATAAGGTGCGGATCGATCCCTTGTTCCAGGCACCGTTTCCAGGAATGGAACATGAAAGGCCTTACATTAATCGGCGCAGAACAACCGGACACGAATTTCTCCCATTCCTGTTCGATCAATAGCTTATCGTTGGAAGCCCCATGATAACTGAAAGTATAGAATCTGTTTGTGGACGACATAAATTTCCCCCTAATGCAATAATGTGATCCATCGGCGTTTATGATTTACCAGTTGCTCTATACAATCCGGAGTAGTTTCCTTACAACAGTTATTGGTATGGGCCCAGTTTGAAATATCCTATTATTTCTACATAAAATATAATTTTCCTGCATGGCCATTTAGAAGAATGTTGGTTCAGGGATTTAGCAAATGCTCGGATCGGTCTGTATTTTTTTGTTTAATTGCAGCGGTTAGACATAAGGTTTATGGAAAAAGAGGAATATGATCCGTTAGTCCATAATAACGCTGTCGGGATGTCTTGTCCGGCAGCGGTTGTTTTATTGTCCTTTTTAATTAATAGCTGTTTAATCCGTTCTTCCAACACCTATTTCATGCTAGAGTGGTTTCGAGGCCGTGGCGTCTAAGTTGGGAAGGATTATGATAAAAAGACTGCAGAACAGATCGTTAGAAAGGAGAGAGATTAGTGGAAATACAGGCCATCCTGGAAGAGATAATGAAGCAGTTGAAGGGCGTGCCCGGCATTGTGGGAGTCGTCCTGGGCGGATCGCGGGCGAAGGGGACGCATCGTCCCGATTCGGATATCGATATCGGAATTTACTATGATGAAGCCGCCGGCTTTGATGTGCGTGCTCTAGCCCTTATAGCTGCTAAGTTGGATGATGAGCATAGGGAGGACCTTATCACCTCCTTGGGCGAATGGGGGCCATGGGTTAATGGCGGAGGATGGCTTGTCGTCCGGGGCTACCATGTTGATTTTATTTTTCGCGATGTGAAGAGGGTAGCTCAAGTTATTGACGATGGCTTGTCAGGTTCGGTCACCGCGCATTATCATGCGGGTCATCCTCATGCCTTCATCAATGTTATGTATATGGGCGAGATATCCATATGCCAAATACTGGCCGATCCCGAGTATCGGATCTCCGCATTGAAGGCGAAGACGATGCCCTACCCCAAGGCGCTGCAGGATGCCATTCTTCGCTATTTCATGTTTGAAGCGTCCTTCTCCTTGATGTTCGCCGAGAATCATGCGGATAAGGACGATATATCTTACGTTTCAGGGTGCTGCTTCCGCACGATTTCCTGTCTGAATCAAGTCCTATTCGCCAGGAACGAACAGTACTGCATCAACGAGAAGAAGGCAGTCGCGATAGCCGACAGCTTTGCCTTGAAGCCGGATAATTACAAGAGCCGAATAGACCGGGCCGTCAGCCTGATATCTTCCGATAAAGAGCGAATCAGAGAAGGCGTGTTAATGCTCCGCCGACTGGTTGAAGAAACGGAAGCGCTGCTGCAGCGTTCCCCGTAACAAGCATCCTTGCCGGCTGCATGGGTATGAATGACAGAACCCCTCCAGGCGGATTGGCTGAAGGGGTCCTTATGTATGCGATGCATTCGATTCGGCTGCAAGCCGGGGCTGCCTGGAGCTAAGATGTACTTTTTGTCTCGGAATCCAGGATTTGCAGCCCTAACTCCTCCAAGGCCTGCTGCAGCGTTCCTTTCGTCTCCACTTTATCGCTGAAGGAGATGCCCAGATCGACAATCGTACTGGCGATTTCCGGGCGGATCCCGGTCACAATCGCTTTGCAGCCCATGTAACTGACGCCGTCCATTATTTTGAACAAATGCTTGACCACCATCGTATCCAGGAAGGCGACACCCGACATATCGATTAACAAGGTCCTTATTTTGGAGGCCCCGATTTGGTGCAGTGCCTTCTCCTGAATCACTTTAGCCCGGTGTGTATCGACCGTTCCCAACAGAGGAAGAATGGAAACCGAAGCGGAGAGAGGAATGATCGGCACAGACAAGTCATCGATCAATTCTTTGTGCGATTGAATTAATTCATCCTTGAACCGGGTATAGCTCATAAAGAAGTGGCGAAGGAAAATATCCAGCGTCGTATTGATTTGTCTTTCCAGAGCGAAAAATTGCTCCCGCGTAATTTGCTGCTTGCTAAGACGCTCGTAATTATAAATGAAATCCCACAATACTCTCCGGATAGCCTGGAACCATTCCAGCTTGACCGCCAAGTTGAGGGAGGAATGCCGATCCCAAAGCTGGCCTTCCTGTTGAGCGAAGTTGACGATTTCCAAATCTTTATGGTCAATCATCAAATGGACCAATTTCTGCGCATTGCTCAACAGATCGATATTGCCTATCGTCTTTATATCCTGGATGATATCTCTAATGTTTACGGCTTCGTTCAACAGCCGCTGCTCGAATTCATCCTTGTTGATGCTGAGAAAATCCTTGAGCTGAATTCCTTGTTCATATTGCAGGTCCATGACTACCACTCCTTTATCAACCGGAACATTCAGAGGAAATTCCAACAGAAAAGTCGTTCCTTGCCCTTCCTCACTTTCTACTCTGATCGAGCCGCCATGCTGATAAACTGTTGAATAGACATAGGTCAGCCCCATCCCGGTTCCCTCCGATTTGGTCGTAAAGAAGGGCGTTCCAAGCAGCATAAGCTTTTCCCGAGGAATGCCTACTCCGGTGTCGGAGATCGAGACATAAACCGTATTGTTGTCGCAGGAATGACTGATTCGAATCGTTCCTTTCCCCGAGATGGCTTCGAAGGAGTTTTTCAGAATGTTAAAGAAAGCCCGCTTAAGCTGGTTCTTCCTGCCTGAAATTTCAACCTCCGGCTGTTCAAAAGACTTCTCGATCGTTACACGGTATATTTGGTCTTGAAATAAGCTTAACAGGGATTCCAATTCCGCACATAAGCTGAATCGGGTTACCGGTTCATCTTCCGCGTCCGGCTTGGATACATTAAGGAGATTTTGCAGAGTGGAAATCGCATTATCCAATTCCTGCTGAGCAATATCGATATAGTTATGCGGCGCTTGCTCTTGCAGCAATTGCAAGAAGCCTTTAACCGCTGTTAGAGGATTTCGGACCTCATGAGCAATGCCAGCGGCAATTTGTCCTACAGAAGCCAGTCGCAAGTTGTGTTCATCCCGTTTATCAGACATATCGTTTAATGGCAATGATCCTCGTTCCTTTCGTAGATGTTTCAATCTTCAGTTCATCCATTAATCGTTTTGCTCCGTTTAATCCTAAGCCCAATCCTGAATGAGACGTATATTGTCCCTTCAGGATGGTGTCTACACAAGGGATTCCAGGCCCCTGATCGGATACAATGAAACAAATTCCTCCGTCTACTCTCTTGCAAATAACGGTCCCCATACCTCCTCCATGGTCCAACACATTATGCGCAATTTCGAGCAGGCTGACGATGACGCACTGCGTATCTTTTTCTGAAAAAGGCAGGCCTTTCAACAAGTATTTTATTTTGTAGACTGCGTCCCAAATATCTTCTTCGGACTGCACTATTTGTGTCATCATTTTCCTGTCACCTATAGGAACAATTCGCCAAGAAGATGTAGAAAACCTTCTGCGACATTGCATTTCTATTAACCTATCTCTCTATGCCGATGCCAAAAGTCATGTTCTAGCTCCATTATTGGTAGCCTCGTGGGCGTCTAACTGGATTTCCTCCAGCTAGTTTGTACAAAATGGGGGATATCGCCCAAATTGATCCATTCTAAATGCTGTTTTTCCATTTAGACCCCCGTGCCTCTGGCCACGGCACCATCAGATGGTGAAAATGGATGGATTTTCAAGGTAGAATAGAGTTGAATTGCTTCAATACTGTGAAATTTGAAAACTAAATGGATTTCATACAGTTAGATTTCTATATTCGGAAGAAATATGGAAACTAACTGGAAAACCTACAGCTAGTTTGCGCCAAAACAGCCGTTTCGCCCAAAGTTGCCCATTTTAACTGTAGTTTATCCAGTTAGTTTGATCATTTTCGCCCATTCGCTTGAATCTACCTGTACAAAATACAGTTAGACGTGCCGCTCCGTTTGCAACGATGCCCGCAGACGTAAAATAGACGGATTTTCAAGATAGTTTAGTCGTCTTCTACAAAATGCCCCCATCTACCTGCATAAAATACAGTTAGTTCGCTTCTCTCGCGCTAAAACGACAACTAGGATAGCCGTAAATCTAGCGTTCTACCTTTCACATGACCCTTTGTAACCGATTCGCGCCCTTTGCGAAAGTTAATCTGAATCAGATAAAGAATCAGAAGAAGAATCTGAACAAAAGGTTGTCGAGAAACCCTGTTTTCTGCAAAGAAAGCGATACGAAAACCTAATATTACATGTTTTTTTTCATGCATTTGTCCCAAAAGAACTTTTTCAACAGCCTGAACAGCCTTCCTCTTGTTTCAATAGCGAAAGAAGGGTTTTGCAGCCAGGTTGTGGAAAAGGAAAGGTGGCAATTTATCCGTTACGTCTGGAGGAAGCGATATGAGCAGCTTTTTGAAACGGAAAGGAATTCAGCTTACCGCTAAAGCCTATATCATTGATGCGCTTAGCTATATGGCGCTGGGGCTTTTTTCGTCTTTAATCATAGGGCTGATTCTGCGTACGATCGGCGAGCAGTTGGGCTGGCCGCTCTTCTCGGAGATGGGTCAGCTCGCCATGAATTTGATGGGGCCGGCCATTGGAGCGGCGATAGCTTACGGTCTGGGGGCGCCGCCGTTGGTCATCTTTGCGGCTGTCGCGACGGGGGCCGCGGGAGCGGAGTTCGGCGGACCCGCCGGAAGCTATGTAGCGGCGTTAGTATCGGTCGAGCTCGGCAAGCTGGTCAGCAAGGAGACGAAGGTCGACATTATCGTTACGCCTTTCGTAACGATCATCACCGGTTTCCTCGCGGCCAAATTTGTCGGGCCTGCAATTTCGGGCGCGATGACCGCGTTCGGAGGCTGGATTGTATGGGGGACCGAGCAGAAGCCCATCCTTATGAGCATTCTGGTGGCGACCTTAATGGGGCTTGCGCTGACCGCGCCTATTTCCAGTGCCGCCATTGCGTTCATGCTGGATCTAAGCGGGTTGGCTGCAGGGGCGGCGACCATCGGCTGCAGTGCGCAGATGATCGGCTTCGCCGTCAGCAGCTACCGGGAGAATAAGGTGGGCGGCCTGCTCGCGCAAGGGCTTGGCACCTCTATGCTGCAGGTGCCGAACATCGTCCGCTATCCGCTTATTCTCATTCCGCCGACGGCGGCGGGAATGATTCTGGCTCCGATCGGAGCCACACTCTGGCCCATGTCGAACAATGCCGCAGGAGCGGGCATGGGCACCAGCGGTTTGGTCGGCCAGATCATGACCTTGACGACGATGGGCTTCTCCCCGGCGGTCTTCATTCAGATAGCCGTGCTTCATTTTATCGGCCCGGCGGCCATCAGCTTGATCGTGTCGGAATGGATGCGGAGCCGCGGCTGGATTCAGCCTGGGCAGATGCGGATTTATACCGGGGACCGCCCGTCCGGATAGTCGGTTCCATATTGACTTTATACGGAAGAAATGCTATAAAACAAGTGATTGGCACTCTTGTCATGAGAGTGCTAAAAACGGTTGACCGTAGTACAGGAGCATGAAAGGAGAGAGAACCATGGCCAAAAAGCAATTTAAAGCCGAGTCGAAGAGACTGTTGGAAATGATGATCAACTCTATTTACACTCATAGAGAAATCTTTTTGCGGGAATTGATCTCCAACGCCAGTGATGCCATAGATAAGATTTATTACAAAGCGTTGAGCGATGAGCAAATGGTGTTCGATAAAGACAACTATTACATAAAGGTGAAGCCGGACAAGGCGAATCGGACACTGACGATTTCCGATACCGGAATCGGGATGACGAAGGAAGAGCTGGAGAACAACCTTGGTGTCATTGCGAAGAGCGGTTCCCTCGCCTTCAAGAAAGAGAACGAAGTGAAGGACGGGCACGAAATTATCGGGCAGTTCGGTGTCGGCTTCTATTCGGCTTTCATGGTAGCGGAGTCCGTCACCGTGATCAGTAGAGCCCTGGGCAGCAATGAAGCCTATAAGTGGGAATCCAAGGGCGCGGACGGTTACACCGTTGAACCTTGTGAGAAGGAAACGGTCGGAACGGACATCATTCTGAAGATCAAAGAGAACACCGAGGATGATCAGTACGACGAATATTTGGAAGAATACCGCTTACGGGCGATTATCAAAAAATATTCCGACTTCATCCGTTACCCCATCCGCATGGATGTAACCGGCTCCCGGCTTAAAGAGGGCAGCGAGAACGAGTACGAGGAATATCAGGAAGAGCAGACGATCAACAGCATGGTCCCGATCTGGAAGAAGAACAAGAGCGAGCTGACTCCGGAGGACTACGCCAATTTTTACACCGAGAAGCGCTACGGCTTCGACAAGCCGCTCAAGCATATCCATCTTAGCGTGGAGGGCACCATCAGCTATAATGCGATTCTGTTCATTCCCGAGAACATTCCTTACGACTTTTATTCCGCCGAGTATGAAAAGGGACTGGAGCTGTATTCCAGCGGCGTGCTGATTATGAACAAATGCCCGGACCTGCTACCGGACTACTTCAGCTTCGTCAAGGGGATGGTCGATTCGGAGGATCTATCCCTTAACATCTCGCGGGAGATGCTTCAGCATGACAGGCAGCTTAAGCTGATTGCCAAGAACATCAAGAACAAGATTAAGAATCAGCTGCAGAGTATGCTCAAGGAAGAAAGAGAGAAATACGAGCAGTTCTATAAACAATTCGGCAGACAATTAAAGTACGGAGTATACAGCGAGTACGGAAGCCACAAGGAGGAGCTGCAGGACCTGCTGATGTTCTACTCTTCCAAAGAGAAGAAGCTGGTCACTCTCGACGAATATGTATCCGCCATGCCGGAAGAGCAGAAGTATATTTACTACGCTTCCGGAGAATCGATCGAAAGGATCGAGAAGCTGCCGCAAACCGAGCTTGTCGCCGAGAAAGGGTATGAAATTCTGTATTTCACCGAGGATATCGACGAGTTCGCCGTCAAGATGCTAATGAGCTACAAGGAGAAGGAATTCCGGTCGGTGTCCAGCGGTGATTTGGGAATCGAGACCGAGGATAACAAGGAGCAGGAGGATTCTCTGGACGAAGCGGACAAAGAGCTGTTCGAGCATATGGAGAAGCTGCTAGCGGGCAAGGTCAAGAAGGTTAGAGTATCCAAGCGGTTGAGATCGCACCCGGTATGTCTCTCCACGGACGGCGAAGTGACGATTGAGATGGAGAAAATTTTAAAATCGATGCCGAACAATCCCAATGTGCAGGCAGAGAAAATTCTCGAAATCAATAAAAATCACGAAGTGTTCCAGTCTTTAAAGGATGCCTTTGCCAACGATAAGGAAAAATTGGACCTGTACACCCATCTGCTGTACAATCAAGCTCTGTTGATCGAGGGGCTGACGGTAGAGGACCCTGTACAGTTCACCAATGATATCTGCAAGATCATGGTCTCTTCTGCCAAGTAAAAGGCAGCGGCATAGCTGCAGCAACGCGGGGCGGGGAAGCATGGACTTACAGGATTCCATGAACCTTGGAGTCCCCTTAGGATGGCAAAAGGGGTTCAAAACCCCTCGGAAGAATGGACGGCGAAGTGTATTCGCTGGCTGAAGAAACGAAGCCGGCGATCATCAATAAGTTCCTTCAATAGGTGAAGGATAGGCAGGCTTACGCGATTAGGCGTGAGTCTGCTTTTTTTTGTGGGGGCGGAGCGAACGAATGCGATTGTATGAAAAATCGTACAAACGGCTGAGTAAATGTCACGATTGTCCGTTGTGCTGCAGCGAGCGAGCGCGGTAAGGGGAGGTCCTGAACCTCCCCGACAGCAGAAGTCTCGGGCCAGCTTCTCCTCCTAACATAAATTTATTAAGGCAATCTCGGAGTTTAATGACGAGTTATCCTATAGATATTTATGGAATGATGCGGATTTCCTTTTAGTTTACTGCCGCTCTGCAAAGATGTCAAAAGAAACAAAATGGCGGAAAACCCTAATAGAACGACACCTTTTTAACGCAAGAAGGTATCTTCAACCAGCGTCAAGAAATATAGTCCATAGGGGACCTTTGATCAACTGAATAAAAGAAGGGGTATCAATTTATGAATAATTTAAAATTTGTCCAAGGCTACAAGGCGGATGAACCCTATGGAAAGAGCCTGACGATGCTTGCCAATCAAATTTTCGGCATAAATCTGAATGAGTGGGATAACCGGTACATTCCTTTTTCTTATGTGGATGGAGAGGTCGTCGCGGCGAATGTATCGATCAATCTGCTCGATCTGATTATCCAAGGCGAGCGAAGAAGCGCACTGCAAATCGGAACGGTAATGACCCATCCGGATTATCGGAAGCGGGGGCTTTCTGCCCGTTTAATGAACCGGGTTTTGGATGAATACGGGGACAAATGCGATTACATCTATTTATTTGCTAATCGGAACGTTTTGGATTTTTACCCCAGGTTTGGTTTTGAGCCCGTAGAGGAGCACCAGTTTACTTTGGATTATTCCGCAGGGCCAAAGAAGGGGAACGGCATCCGCAAGCTGGATATGAATAATAGCGAACATGTTCGTTTCCTTACTCATTTTACCTCAGAGAGAATTCCGGTTTCCCGGCGGTTTGGAACGGACCGTGCCCATGGGATATTAATGTTTTATTGCCGAAATGTTTTTAATAACGATATTTATTATTTGGAACAGGAGGACGTTACGGCTATCTTTCAGAGGAAGGAAGGCCGAATCGATCTTTACGACTTGATCGGAAGAAGAGAAATCAATCTGGAAGCCATCCTTGCACAAATTTCTGATGAAGACACTCAAGAAATCGTATTCCATTACACTCCCGACGACCAAGGAATGGGGATAACAAGCCGCTTGTTTAATGGCGATGAGGTATTGTTCGTAAAGGCAAACGGAAATAACCGCTGGCCGGAAAATTGCAAGCATCCCCTTACCTCTCAAGCTTGAATTAGGTCTTTCTTAATTAGCAGCCAAGAGGGGCATCGAATCGGGATAGCTCAAATAGGTCGTCCATAGATAGAGGAAGCTCACCCTCCTCATGATAATACGATGTAACCAAAGATTCCTATTGGCATAAAAAGCTACCACTAATACCGGGTTATTCGTCTTCGCCAAGGCTACGTTAGGAGCTTTTTTTACAAAATTACGGCTGGTTCCCGATTTGATCTGTTGTATAATGGATGAAAATGGTATTTGCGAAATGGAGGCTTGTGTGTTGAAAGCGGTTTTAAACATTGCCCACAGGGGAGCATCCGGTTACTGTCCGGAGAACACTATGGCGGCTTTCGAACGGTGTATCGAACTCGGTGCGACGGCGATCGAAACCGATGTACAAATGACGGCGGATGGCCGATTGGTTCTGATTCATGATGAATCGCTGCAGCGGACGACGGGCTTGCCCAAACTGGTGAAGGATGTGACAGGGGATGAGCTGTGGGAGCTGGATGCGGGCTCCTGGTTTAGTCCGGCATTCAAGGGGGAGCGCGTTCCGACTCTGGAGGATTTGTTCGAGCTGGTTAAATCCCGTTCCCTCCAGGTGAATCTCGAGCTGAAGAACGGGGTCGTGCAGTATCCCGGTATAGAGGAGGCCGTTATAGAAGCGACCCGGAGGTTTGGAATGAGCGACCGGGTGATCCTCTCGAGCTTTAACCATTATTCCTTGGCGCACTGCAAGCGGCTGGCCCCGGAGATCCGGACCGGCATTCTCTATATGGAAGGCTTATACGAGCCGTGGGAGTATGCGGCGCGATTCGGTGCGTCTGCGCTTCATGCGTATCATTATGCGGTTATCCCGGAGTGGGTTTCCCAGGCGGCTGCACGGGGAATGGCGTATCATCCGTTTACGGTCAATGAGCCGGCCGAAATGCGCAGGCTGATTCAGGCCGGGGTAGCCGGCATCATAACGGACTACCCTGACCGTCTGGCAGAACTGCTGAAGACAATGGAGGATTAAGGGTATGAAAAAGACTTGGCTGCTGGGCTTCGGATTTTTCAGCATTAGCATTACCTGGTCGCTGTATAATGCTTTCGTCCCGTTCTTCCTCGATCCGTTCCTGCAAAGCACGGCCTTGATCGGCTTCATGATGACGCTCGATAATTATTGTGCCTTGTTCCTGCAGCCATGGATCGGCAACCGCAGCGACAAGACGGTCTCCCGGTTCGGCAGGCGGATGCCTTATCTGCTGATCGGTATGCCGCTCGCTGCTTTGTTTATGATCCTCATTCCGCTTCATACCAATTTCATTACATTGGTGCTGTTCATGGTGCTGATGAATCTGGCAATGAGCCTGTACCGGTCTCCGACCATTGCGCTGATGCCGGATATTACACCGGAAGCGCAGCGGACCAAGGCCAATGGAATCATTAATTTCATGGGCGGGGTCGGGGCGATAATCGCTTTTGGCGGAGGATCGATGCTGTATAAAGCCAACCCGTCGTTTCCTTTCGTGGCGGCCGCCGCCATTACTTTGCTGTCGTTATTGATCTTGTACCGTTTTATTAAGGAGAAGCGGGATTCCATTACATGGGCGGCTGCGGATACGGAGCGGGTCAAGCTGCTCGGGGAACTGGATCGCACAACGGTTCTGCTGCTGGCGGCGATTTTCTTCTGGTTCGTTTCCTATCAGGGGGTAGAGGCGCTGTTTACACTGTATGGAAAGCATCACATGGGGCTGGAAGAGAGTGCGTCTGCGTTCTCGTTAACGTTCTTTTCCTTGTTCTTCGTCCTGTTTGCGATTCCAAGCGGCTGGCTGGGCAACCGGTTCGGCAAAAAAACGATGATCCTCATCGGCGTGATCGGCTTATTTCTGGTGTTCGCCGCCATTCCGCTGATCGAAACGCTGGTCATGCTGCGGGTCATGCTGGCTCTAGGCGGGATTTGCTGGGCCTGCATCAATATCAACTCGTATCCGTTCGTCGTAGCCACCGGCAGCGAACGAAGCATCGGCACCCGGACGGGCTTGTACTACCTCGTCTCGTCGCTGGCCGCCATTTCTTCTCCGCCGCTGCTGGGTCTCGCCATCGACCATTTCGGTTACGGCTCGCTCTTCTTATGCGCCTCCGGAAGCATGCTGCTGGCCCTGCTGTGCCTGCTGCTCGTCAAGCATAACGGAAGCTCCTCGGTTTCTAGGACCGAGGCGGTTTAGCGACATTTCGCCATATGAACGCATAGGCTCGTATTTGCTTCAAACCTCAGGGGCCCGGCTTCGGACGGGTCCCTCGCTGGGCGGCAGATAATAGCCAAATTCCTGCGAAAATACATCAACTATGAAGAGAATTTGCAGGATAAGAAGCAAAGCCTGCAAAAATGTAGCAATTTTTGCCAATAACCGCCCTCCATCTCTCGAACCGTAGAAAAAGATGCACTTTCGCAGGTTCTCAGCCAATGGCGAGCGACTCCCTGCAAAAAGATGCACTTTCGCAGTTTTTTTACATAGCAAACGAGAACGGCAGCGGAAACCTGAAGCCAAAGAACGATCTAAAAAGTATCGGCATGTAAGTTTTGAAATGACTTTGGGAACCAGCAGCAGTGGAGTAGTGTTGTATTCCCAGCTTTAGTTAAAGGTTGACCATATTTAAACAAACCTCCCTTTTCCAATAAATGTATAAGTGGTCAGCTGCTTTGGCAATTACTCAAAATTCCCGTTACAATGAAATTACCTACTATATGAATTGCAAGGATGGGGAGTCGCATTGGACAACTTGCACGAACAGCTTCGACTCGCGCGGCTAGAAATCGAACAGCTTAAACGGGAAAATGAAGAGCTTAGATGTCAATTAAAAGCAATGATACCGAAGAAGATATCTGAAGATATAAGCCAGACCGTACACATAAACCAGACTGATCAAATGAATTATTCTTATGAGCAATTAGAGCCAAAGGGTGTTCATCGGTTCTCCCCAGCGGAAGATAAAATAGAGTTATTCCGGAGTTATTTTCGCGGCCGTGAAGATGTTTATCCCATACGCTGGCAGAATAAACAGGGGAAATCGGGTTATTCACCCGCGTGCAGTAATGAATGGACCACGGTTTGCCAAAAGCCAAAAGTGAAGTGCTCGGTTTGTCCTCATCAGGATTTCTTGCCCATTACTGATTCTGTAATATCCAATCATCTGGATGCTAGGGCTGACAGAACCATAGGGCTCTACCCTATGCTTCCGGATGAAACTTGCTGGTTTTTGGCCATTGACTTTGATAAAAATAATTGGCAAGAAGATGCAGCAGCTGTAATGCGTGTCTGTAAAGAAAGGCAGATACCTGCTGCTTTGGAGCGTTCACGTTCCGGAAATGGCGGACATATTTGGATCTTTTTCCAAGAGCCGATTCCTGCAAGTTTGGCAAGAAAACTTGGCACCGCTCTATTGACTCTTACAATGAATTACAGATATCAACTGGGACTAGATTCTTATGATCGATTGTTTCCAAACCAGGATACGCTTCCGAAAGGAGGATTCGGCAATCTGATTGCCCTTCCGCTCCAAGGAGGACCACGGAAAAGTGGAAACAGTGTTTTTGTGGACGAAGCCTTTCAACCCTATAAGGACCAATGGCAATTTCTTGCGGAATTAGAGAAAATGAATGAGAAAGATGTATTGAAATTTTTACGAATGAACGATTTGGAGGGTGACCTCTTTCAAATAGACATGGTGGACTCAGACGAGGAAGCACGGTTGCAGGAGTTGGAAGCCAAGCCTGCAAACTTTCATTTCCATGAGTCAATGCCTGAAATGGTGGAATTGGTTCTTTCTAATCGAGTATATATATGCAAAAAGGATCTTTCTCCGAATGTGATCAATCGATTAATGAGGCTGGCTTCTTTTGCAAACCCTGATTTTTATAAAGCACAAGCGATGCGACTATCCACTTTCGGAAAACCTAGGGTTATTTGTTGTGCTGAGGATCTTCCAAATTATTTAGCGTTACCCAGAGGATGCTTGCAGCAGATTATAGAATTCTTTAAACAAAATCATGTCTTTACTCAGATTAAGGATGAAAGGTTTGGAGGCACCTTAATAAAAACGGAGTTTTGCGGGACGCTGTCAACGCTGCAGGATGCCGCTGCAAGGTCCATTATGGTGCATGATACTGGGATTCTATCGGCAGGAACAGCTTTTGGAAAAACTGTTGTAGCCGCCAATATTATAGCAAAGCGCAAAGTAAACACCTTGATCTTGGTACATCGTCGGGAACTGATGGATCAGTGGAAACAGAGATTGCAAACCTTTCTTGATTTACCGAAAGAATCCATCGGAGTTGTTGGAGGCGGCAGGGATAAGCGCACGGGAATTGTGGATATAGCCATTATCCAGAGCTTAAACCGAAAAGGGGTAGTAAAGGATTATATTAGCGATTACGGTCAAATAATCGTAGATGAATGCCACCATATCTCTGCTTTCAGTTTCGAACAAGTGTTGGTCAAAGCCAAAGCGAAATACGTATTTGGATTAACTGCTACTCCGAAGAGGCAGGATGGCCATGAAGCGATCGTAATGATGCAATTGGGGCCTGTACGAATGCGAATAGATACCAAGATGCAGGCCGCTTCAAGAAGCTTTTCTTTAACCGTCAATCCTCGTTACACCTCCTTCCGGTTGCCACTCCATTCGGAGAAGCTGGGAATTCAAGAAGTTTTTCAGCGGCTTGTGGAAGATGAGGAGCGAAACACGATGATTTTTAACGATTTACTGCATTGTTTGGATCAAGGACGCTCCCCTTTGTTACTTGTTGAACGGACGGCACATGTGGAGTACTTTGAGAAGCGGCTTATGAAATTTGCTAAAAATGTGATCGTTCTTCGGGGCGGAATGGGAAAGAAACAGCGGGAACATATTCGAAAGCAAATCGACAGTATTCCTGACCATGAAGAACGTCTCTTTATTGCGACAGGCAAACTAATCGGCGAAGGCTTTGATGATGCCAGGTTAGATACACTGTTTCTTGTTCACCCCATCTCATGGAAAGGCAAGCTGGAACAGTATGCAGGCAGATTGCACCGTTCTCACATCAACAAGAGCGAAGTACAAATTTATGATTATGTCGATATGCAGGTTCCTGTATTAATGGCCATGTACAAGAAACGGGTTAAAGGATATCGTACGATGGGTTATAAAGGGGCGGAGTTATAGATCGTAAGTTATCCCCTTGGTATTAGACTTTCATAACCGCCATTAGAATCCAACGACTGGGGCATGAAGCCCCGGTCTCTTTTTTGTTCTGAATTAGAATGCAAGAGAAATATAGCGTTAACCTATAACCATAAATCTGTTTTTGCAGCAATTTTTATAAATATTTGTATACTCTTTTCCAGTACAATAGTACTATAATAGGTTCTAGGTAAAAAATACTAGGAGAGACGGATATGGCTTACATGGTACCAGAAATCATTCCAAGGGGAGCGACCTCCGGGGAACGTATTTTATTCGAAACTCTAAAGGCTCATTTGCCTAGTGATTATATCGTTTACTATGAACCCGAGATTCGGGGGAGACGACCGGATTTCGTGATTATAGGCCCTGATTTGGGGCTGGTCATTTTGGAGGTTAAAGACTACACCAAGGGTACGATTTATCAAATCAATCAGGATGAATGGATTTTGCGAAATAAAGCCGGGGAATTGGTGACTGCCAAAAGTCCACTGAAACAAGCGAGGGATAATGCCCGATTAATAACAAACCATCTGAAAAAGGACCAAAACCTCGTTCAAGATAACGGTTCCTATTTAAAGTTTCCCTATGGTTTTGGGACGGTTTTTACTAGACTTAAGCAGGAGGATTTTATCAAATACGATCTATATCAAGTAATAGAGCCTCAGTTTGTATTATGCAGAGATGAAATTGATCCCGATGATGAAGCCTTCTCGCCTGAAACCTTGTGCGACAAGATACATAATATGTTTACGGTTTGGAATCGGAAAAAATATATTTTAACTAACGAAGATATTCAAGCCATCCGCTTTCACCTTTTCCCTGAGGTGCGAATTAGTGCGGAATTTAAGCCGCCTGTGACTCATCAGGATCAGCTTCTTCTGTCGCTGCATAACATTAAAACCATGGACCTCCATCAGGAAAATATGGCGAAACAGCTTGGTGATAAGCATAGGCTCATCCGTGGGGTCGCCGGAAGCGGCAAGACTCTTGTCCTGGCTAGCCGGGCTAAAATTCTGGCCAAAGCTTATCCAAACTGGAAAATTCTTGTGTTAAGCTACGGAATTCCATTATCCCGGCATTTGAAACAGATGATCGCGCGAATGATGGAAGAGCCGGATGATCTGCTGGATTTAATAAACGGCTCTTCGGCGGACAAACATGCCAAGGTAGAAGTGTATAATTTTCATGAATGGTTGAGGAACAGCCTGCAGTTGAAGGACAGCGAGATCCCCGCTTTGCTGGATAAAGTGGATAGGAAAGAAGCGATCCTGCCGACCTATGATGCCATTCTGATCGATGAAGGACAGGATTTTGAACCCGATTGGCTCAAGCTGTTAAGCTGTTGTTTGAATCCGGACACGCAATCGCTGCTCTTGGTAGAAGATCGTGCCCAGTCCATTTTCAAGAGAAGGACGAGTTTAGCCCAGGATATTGGTCTGGATTTCCGGGGACGTTCTAAAATTCTGTCTATCAATTACCGGAATACGGCGCAAATTGTTCAGTTTGCTTGGGAGTTTTACCAGGAATATTCCCTATTAAAGAATAAAGTACGGGAAGGAACTATAGAGGGTGTAGAGATCATCCCCCCACAATCTACGAAGAGAAAAGGTCCTGACCCGATTATCAAGGAATTTAGAAATATACAGGAGGAAATGAATTTCGTATCCAAATCGATAAAGTTCCTCCATAGGGAAAAGAAGATGTCGTATCACGAGATAGCTATCCTGTATCGTGTCAAGAACAGCCACCATACTTCATATATTGATGAAATTAAACAAAGCTTGGCCAAGCATGATTTGCCATATACGTGGATTACTGAGAATCCGGAGACCAAGCGGAATTTTGTCCGTGAGGAAAATACGATCAAGATTTCCACTATCGATAGTGCTAAAGGGCTTGATTTTCGAGCCGTTTTTATCGTCAATGTGGAGAGCATGCCCTTTCCGCTCGAAGAAGAGGAAGAAAGAGAGGTCTCCTTATTTTATATCGGCATGACCCGGGCTTTGAAATGGTTATTTCTGACTTACAGCGGCGAATCCAAATTCACTCAATATTTGGATAAGGTGGTTCAACAGCGGAATCAGCAAGCGTCGTCGAAGACACAATCTGGGTAAACTTTAGCTGCACGGAATGGCGATCTTGCCTGGTGAAATATTTGGTCGAAAGGGGCGCGGATGTGACCCTGATGGAAAAAGGCGGCGAGCGGGCCTACACGATTGCGGTGAGCGGTAGTAATGCGGAGATGGCCGAATACACTCCCATATCGCGATTGTCTGAATCCGAAGGCCAGATGCATCGGTAGCTACGATGAAGAGCATAGGGAATATGCGGGCCTGTGCACCTTTGGCGAGTTGTTGGCTCAGCCCGACGTTTATTTGACAAGGATGCTGGAAGGAGAATTGTAGCCCTCGTTAATTAATTCAATTAATAAAAGTAAAAGCTGATCATTCCTTAGCTTGGGAATAATCGGCTTTATTGTTTTTTCCCTGATTGGAATATGGTGATTTTTAATTTAAGGTTGATGTAAGGTCCTCTCTAGACTGGAGAAAGGTGGGTTCATTACATTTGAAACAGGGGTGCTAATCATTGGCATTAGCGTGCTGAGTCAAGAAAAGCGATTGTTGGACAAAGATATTGTCTCATCCTGTTTGAGCTTAGGAGGAATGTTTGATGAGAAAAATATGGCTGGTGCCGGGGCTCATCATCGTAATTTTGGCAGGCTTGTGGATTAAGTAATGAATTGAGGCGTCCACTAACAAGCAGAGATGCCGGACGGGACCCGAGGTCCTTGTTCCAGCATCTCTCAGTATTTTACCTTAGAAGATATTGTACTCATGTTCGTCATCTAAATAAAAAGTGGCCGCTATCGTTCTATTCACATTGGCTCGCCTTACAACTTCTTACCAAGGGATGAGAAAAGGTTACCGTACATTCCTCGTTATCGGGATATCCGCCATGGTCAGCAGCCCGCTTCCCGAGAACGAATGAATCGTTCTTGCGGTACTGACGACGATGTTGGCCGTCGCGGTATCGCCAAAGATGCCGCCGGGAACGACGATATCCAGCTTGCCCATATCTGTAGTTTCCAGAGTAATCCGGTCTTCCTGCTTGGCGCCTGCACACATAATCAGATCCAGCTCGATCGGAATATGACCCGCGGCCAGTCCGCGGGATATTTGATGGAGGCCGATCACCTCATTTTTCTTGACGGGCCCCGCAGCCAGTTCGATGTCTTCCTCGGCAATGACCGGCTCGATAGTATTAGTCACATCGGACAAGCCGAGATTCAATCCGTAAGCAATCAGCCGCAGCGATTCTTCCAGACCGACATGCCCGATGCGGTTTTGTTCCGCCAGCTGCTTGAACTGTTCCGGGGTCATACCGGCCCCCACCTTCTTCTGCAGCGGAATTCGGCGTTTGGCCACATCCACTCGGCGGGATACATGGATTGCGGAAATGTCTCGGGTGACTGAAGTGATGAACAGGGCCAGGGAATCCATGACAAAGCCGGGATTAACTCCGGTCCCAATGACGATTTGCCGGCGATCGCGGGCGTATTGGTCGATTTCCCGCGACAGTTCAGGATAACGATGCCAAGGATAGGACAATTCCTCACAGGTTGAAACCACCGAATACCCGTGGTCCAACAGCTGCTTAATTTGCGGCCACACGCTAACCAGCTTCGAACCGGTTGCATGAAGGGCGATCCTCCGGCCGCGAATCAGAGGAGTCCCGGCATCTTCTACCGTGGCCACAACCGGTATGCCGGCATGCTCTCTTCCGGCTAATTCTCCGACATCCCGCCCGATTTTGACAGGATCGATATCGACCGCGGAAATCAGGCGGACGGATTGAGTCAGCAGGCAATTCTCGACGATCTTGATTCCGATCGGTCCCAGGCCGTAGGGCAGGACTTGAATAGGTTCAGACGGCATTCGCTAATTCCCCTTTCCCAAGAGCGCGTTCGGCAGCAATTGTTTGCAAACGGCTCATCGCATGGTTTAGTATCCACAATCTAATGCTACGAGGATGTTTGTCCCATTTTTTCCCATTATATCATTTCCGGTTATTCTTCGGCCATCGATATGAAAAAATGATAGGTTAATATAACTTACATATGACAGAGCCGAATTTCGAACCCGACACGAACCGAACGAATAGTATATGGGCAAATAAACCATCGGGAGATGTGATCCATGCAGTTATCATACAGGGTTCGTTCGGGAGATACCTTATATAAGATTGCCAAGCGGTGGGAGATTCCGGTGGAGTCTCTTATATCGGCAAACCTGCTAAGCTCGCCATACACGATTTACGTCGGCCAGCGGCTCTCCATTCCTTCTGGAGCCGAAGGGCTGATCGCCTATTTCTCCAGTCGCGGCGGGCATGACGATCTATGGTTGTTTAATCCCCGTACCGGGGCGAACAGGCCGTTAACGAACGGATTGGGGGCTTCCTTCTCCACTCCGGTATGGTCGCCGGACAGCCGCAGAATAGCGTTCGCGGGCAAGAATGGAGTCGTCTATGTGGTTGGAGTCACAACCGGCTCACTTGCCGGCATCGATCAGTTGGATGAAGGAGAGGGGGGCGTATTGGATTGGTCGCCAGACGGCCGGAAGCTGGCTTACACTAAGCGGGACCGCATTCTTATCTATGACGTTGCTACACATGAAGCGCACAGCATTCAGCGGCCCGGGGCAACGGACGTCCAATGGTTCCCTGACGGTGCCCGGCTATTGTTTCAGGCTCCGGATGCTTCCGGCATCAGCCAGTTATACCGAATACGCACGGACGGAACGGGTCAGCAGCAGATAACGCGGAATACGGAAGGCCCTCTTCACAATGTCCGGCTTTCGCCGGATGGGGCTTTTGCTCTGTATACCACTCCCGGCGTCAGTATTTCGATTATTCATACTGTGGAATTAGCGACCGGTCGAGTGTATGAAGTGAAAGGGGGGCCGCTCGCCAAAAACTACTTCCCGGAATGGTCCCCCGATTCTATGCATATTGCATACAGCGCCACCGCATTCGAAGAAGGGCGCGGGTATTACTCGCAGATCCGAACCGTAGGACGCCGGGGAGACAATGATCGGGTAAGGGCGGTCTCCGATTGTTTTGCCACACCGGTCTCCTGGTCGCCGAATGGACGGAAGATCGCTTATTTGTCCGGTTGTACGGAGCAGGATTTCGCTGACGAAATGTGGGTGGTCGACCTTCGGCACCCCGAGCCTATCCGATGGCTGGACGGAATCAGGATCACCGCCCTGCAGTGGTCGCCGTCTGCTGACGTCGAACGCCCGGAGAAAATCACTTATTTCAGTCCGGTCTATAAGATCAGACTGCTGTATCCTTCGCATTGGCATAGGGTAAACGATGAAAGATATGAGGGGCCGGACGGGTTCTTTCAAGTGTCGGCCATTTCCGCGGAGGCTGATCTGGGTCAGGTGTGCCGCGGGGAAGCCTTTCATCCTTTAAGGCCCTATGGCTCCCAGCCTCGAATCATTAAAGCGCGGGTGAGCGGACAGGAAGCCTGCTTCATCCTTCCCTCCAAAGACCAGCCTGCGGAGATGAAAGGACAGAGCGCGCTAATTGCCAGGTACCCGCGACCGGTTGTTATCGGAGGGACTGTCTATCCGTATTTTATCTTGTGGGCGGATAGGGGGCATATCGCCGGGCTTTCTTCCACCTTGGCCTTCGTACCGTAAGGTTCGCCGGTTAACTTGCTCCTGTCGGTTTCCACAATGAAGTAGGGGTTGTCGCCCCTTAAATTGGAGAAGACCGCATCTTGCCAAGCCGTAACGAGGGCCGGGAGAGGCGCGTATTGTTAAAAGACATGCAGAGGAAGTACATGTCTTTTGACGGAAATCCGGTAAAACTCGCAGAAGACGCGCAAAAATGCATGTCATTTCCCGCTTCCCCCTCATTCTAAGGTCCTGTCCAATCTTTTTATGTTATAATGTGGAAAGTAGATCATACCTTATCTGGGGGAGCGTATGAGCAAACCGGCCGTATTTATAGGATCATCCAAGGAAGCGATTCCTATCGTTAATGCCGTCCAGGAGGAGCTGGAGCATTTCGCGGTTGTCACTCCGTGGCACCGGGGAGTCTTTCAAGTGAATCGCTATACGATGCAGGATTTGGAGCAGCAAATGCAAGAGAGTGATTTTGCCGTGTTTGTTTTTCATCCCGACGATGTCACCAACTTCCGCGGCAAGCTGTATTATACTACGAGGGATAACACGGTCTTTGAAATGGGGTTGTTCTGGAGCAAGCTGGGCAGAGAACGCGTCTTCTTCCTCGTCCCTAAAGATATTCCCGAGCAGGAGGACGGTGATGAATCACGGATTGAAGGCTTCCGAACGCCTTCCGATTTATTCGGCATGACCACTCTCACTTATCCCTTTCATTCACAGAATTGGAATGCCGCCGTCGGCGTAGCCTGCGGGAAAATCGGCGGAATCATCGAACGGCTCGGCCGCAAAGAGCCTGATCCGTTAGTGCTTCTTCGGGAATCCGAGGAGGAGAGGGACCGATTATTGAAAATCATCGGTTTTTTTGAAGAATTGAATGATAAGGCAGCCTTGGATACGGCGTTATATAATAAAATGTGCAGAGCCCTCCGGCTTTCCTTCTTGTCCAGCCCTTATACCGTGAGCGGAGCCGCCCTGTTCAAAGCGTTCGAGGACGTCATCCGGCAGGTCGGAAGCGACGGGGTAGGCCGGATCGGGCTGGAATATTCCCTTAATGCCAACAAAGACAAGAAGCCCGGGGATGAAATTATCCACGTTGTGGACGTTCATACGAATGGAAATGTCACGTTCAGCCAGCGCAACCGCAAATCTGTTGTGAAGGAATACATCTTATGTTATCCTTTAGCTAAGAGATACGTCTTTACTATTCATCTTAGAGGAACCACTCAGGTTACACCCCGGCATTTTGAAGAAATCTGCTATCTCAATAAACCTTTGTTGGATTCAATCCATGATTTATTAGGAGGGGAATCAACATGAGCCATAAACCAAGGCAGGCATTCAGGAAATCTGCACTTAAGCCTTCCACGCTCAAGCATGACGAGGGAACCAAGATTGTCCTTGCACCTTCCTTAGACGGACACGATGAGATGTATACCGTCCTATTTGAGAAGAAGGCGGAATACGGAAAGCCTATATACAAGTAAAATATCAAGCCGCATCCGCGAGGATGCGGTGTTTTACTACTTAGGCGGCAATATGTACGGTGTGATTGTGGTGCAGAACAAAGATTCCTACTGGCACAAAAAGCTTCCGCTAATGCCGGGTTATTCATCATCGAGAGGGGCTTCCCGCAAAGTACCCGGAATAAGCTTCGAAGGTCATACGTCACTTGTGGGGTTTTTTCCAGGGCTCCGTTTGGAGCTTTTTTAATTTTTCCGGCGGAGGCAGCGATTTTTCTAGTAACCTTTTTCGGGACGTGCACTTTATCTGACAGGTCGGAGTGCCAGGGGAATCGGCGTAGGTGTCTAAATGGATTTCATCCAGTTAGTTTTACTCTTTTAGGGTGAAATTCGAAAACTAACTGGAAAACCTCCATATATTTTATATAAAAAGTGGAAAATTGGCCAAAATTCTCGATTCTAACTGTATATTTTCCACTTAGTTTAATCCTTTTCTACCATTCACTTTATTCTACCTGTATAAAATCCAGTTAGATCCAGCCAGATGGCTCCTCCCAACTTCCCACAGGCGAAAATGGAAAATATCGCTCCCATTAATCAGCCATAATTTGCATCAACGGGTGGTGCTGCGGGCGGCGTGAAGATCAATGTCGGTTACGGGCGGAATCGTCTCACCGCTCGCTGGGGGAAAGTGATCGGCTTCTGGTTAAGGGGGGCAAGCCCCTTCTATACGCCACCGCTCCCCCTCAGTTGACAGGTTATCTTCGTTTGTAGAAAATAAGGGTATCTGATGTAAAACTATTAACCGTTGGGAGTTTTCATACATGAATAGTAAATCAGGACGCCAATCGTTCCAGGAACGGTTGGACCGTATGGTGGGCAAGCTGCGGACGGACATATTGAGCGGCATTCGTCAGCCTGGAACCTATTTGCCTTCCGAGAGCGCGTTGGCCAAGCAGTTCCAATTAAGCAATAAATCGGTCCGCAGAGGGTTGGAGCAGCTTGTGGAAGAGGGCCTTATTGTCAAAATCGACCGGGTAGGCAGTATGGTGATGGAAACGGCGCGCGAGAAGATCAGAATTAATTTCGGCTGCAACTCCTCATTGACCAGCGACTTCATGCTGGACGAGCTGCTTGTGGAATTCCACCGGTTGAATCCCGGTATTCATGTCCGGCCCATCACCTTGAACCGGTTCGATCACGTTCAATCGGCAGGCGAGCTGATGGATAACGGGCTCCTCGATGTCGTTTCCTTCAACAGTCTGCAGTTTCAGGAAATGGTGGAGAGCGGGTTCGATTCATTGCTCGAGCCGCTGGAGAAGGACACGTCCCTTTATCCGATCGCCAATGAAGCCTTTATCCATCAAGACCAGCTGCTGGCCTACCCGATCTCCTTCTCGCCCGTGGTGCTCTGTTATAACCGGGCGCACTTCCGGGAAGCGGGGCTGCCTGAGCCTGACAGCTACTGGACGTGGGAGGATCTGATCGATGCCGCCGTTAAGCTGTCCGAGAGGCGGGGCCGGCATGCGATTTATTTCGTCCCAGCTTCGGAAAACCGCTATTCCGTCTTCCTGCTTCAGAGCGGGCTAGACTGCGTGGAAGAGGCCGAGGACGGGGGGTTGGCTGCCCAAACAGCGAACAGCCTCAGAATTTACAGCAAGCTGGTCAACAATCATACGATTTTTCCTAAATATTTGGCCGGAGATTACGAGGATGCGACCATCCCTTTGTTCGAGCAGGAGCAGGTCTCGATGATTCTGACCACTTACTTTAACCTGAACGAAACCAAGCATTTGCCGCTGGACTATGATTTGGCGCCTCTACCGACCCTGAAGCACCGGGACCCCCAGAAGACGCTCATCATTACGATAGGAGCGGCCGTTGCCGCGAATTCGCGGGAGAAGGAAGCCGCCCGGAAATTAGTTGATTTCCTCATCTCTCCGGAAGCGCAGAGGTTAATAAGGGAAAGAACGGTCAGCATTCCCGCACGGAAAAGCATGGCCGAAATGAATGTCGACAACGATATCAACCGTCCTTCCCGCTACTTGATGTACCGGGAAATGTTTCCGACGTTTTACTATCACCGGGAGCTGGGCCTGCCCATCCATGCGTTGAAAAGCTTCCGGAAAAGCCTGAACGCCTATTGGTCCAATATGATTGATGAAGAAGAGCTGCATCGGGAATTGAGTAAGTGGATGAGGCAATCGAAGCAATTAATTTGACAGATGACGAAGCGATAGCGGTGAAGGAAGACCGCTATCGCTTCTTTTTTTTGCGCCGGGGACTTGGATGTTTTCGTTGACAACGCTTACTTATCAAAATATAATCAATGTAAATCAGTTGTATATCAGATATGGGATAATATTGCCCAAAAATAACGATTGTGGGAATCAAATTGGAATCAATATTTCTCTTTCTATATACAACTTGCTGACTTTTTGAGTAGGGGAGGTGTTCTTCTCCAGACGTTGTGTCTGGTTTGAGAACGATTGATACGCTTCCTAGACGGCTGGAACCAGCCTGCTGCCGCTTAGAGCGGGGAGCGATGTCGTTGGTCGGGGAAGAGAAGGAACTGCCAATCAGGTAAGCGCTTTAAAACAGACCTAATGTATTTCTAATGTTTACTGATGTTTGTGTGAATTACCATCCACATAAGGATTAAGGGAGGTCAACAGATGAGCACCGGAAGAAGGAGCAAGAGCCATCTAAGTATTGCTGTCCTGTTAGTATTCGTACTTATATTATCCGCATGTTCGGGCGGCAAGGCTGAATCGGTTAAAGAAGAGACACCTAATCAGGGGAACAGCCAGGAAAACGCGAGCGACAAAAGGGATGTAGGCGGACTTAAACTGCCGATAGCAGATAAGAAGCTGGAATTGTCCTTGTGGGCGCCAAGCGGTGGCAACTTCAGGGGGAAGGATTTTAACGAGAAGCTGTCCTTTCAGAAAATGGAGGAAAACACCAACATTCACATTCAGTTCCAGCACTCTACCGAAGCCAGTGCGGAAGCGTTCAGCCTGTTAATGTCCTCCGGCCAGCTTCCCGACATGATCTTCAATGAAGCATGGGACAGGGAAGCCGGCAAGTACGGTCAGAAGGGAGCCCTGCTTCCGTTAGAGGACCTGATCGACAAGCATGCTCCCAATATTAAGAGAATTCTGGACGAGAATCCGGAGATCCGCGGGCAGATCACTTCTCCGGACGGACATATCTTCTATCTTCCCAACCTCGTTCTGGATTCGGAGAATTTGACCCAGATGTTCCCGCAGGTAAGGAAGGACTGGATCGATAAGCTGGGGCTGAAGATGCCGGAAACGATCGATGATTGGTACGAAATGCTGAAGGCGTTCCGCGAGCAGGACCCTAACGGAAATGGCAAGCAGGATGAAATTCCGTTCGTCACCGTCAATCTCAACAATGTCATGATGACCTTCGCTCCGGCCTTCGGGGTGGAATTCGGATTCTTCGTCGAGGACGGCAAGGTGAAATACGGTCCGCATGACCCCCGCTTTAAGGAAGTCGTCGAATTCCTTAACAAGCTGTACAACGAGAAGCTGCTCGATCCCAACTATTTGGTGGATACTACCTTCCAGACCTTGACCGAGAAAGTCACCACCGATCTGGCAGGGGCCTGGTTCGGATGGTCCGGCTCCTATATGGGCAACTTCACCACTCTGATGGAAGGCAAGCATCCGACCTTTGAAATCGCTCCCGCACTGCCTCCCAAGGGGCCTCGCGGGGACCAAAGACACGTCTCCTTCCGTTGGCCTGCTGCCGGAGTGGGACTGGCGGTTTCCTCCCAGACCAAGCATCCGGAGGAAGTGATCCGATGGCTCGATTATCAATACTCGGAGGAAGGCGTTCTTCTCAACAACTTCGGAGTAGAGGGGAAATCCTACGATTTGGTTAATGGGGAGCCCGTTTACAAGAAAGAGGTCACTCATCCGGAGGACGGATTGACCAACACCCAAGCGCTGCTGAATCATACGATCGGTGGAGGAACGTGGGCGACGATAGCGGATCCCCGCTATGCCGAGCAGATCCGTATAGCGAACGGCCAGACGGAAAATCCGCTCGAGCTCTACGGAAAGTACATTGATTTCGACGCCAAGCTGCCTCCCGTTCAATTCACTCCGCAGGAGAATGACGTGATCGTGCCGATGATGGCCGACATTGATACTTATGTGAACGAAACGATCAACGGGATCATTATGGGCCGGATTCCGGTGGACAGCTACGACAATGTCATCAGCCAACTGGAGAAAATGGGGATTACGAAGGTGCTGGAGCAGTATCAGTCGGCCTATGACCGGTTCAGAGGAAAATAAGACGAGAGTTGGCAACAGAGGCGCTCCCCGAATCCGGGGGGTCCTCCTCCTTCATTAAGAAGTACTGCCGGGAAAGGAGACCATCTTCATGGCATCACCGACGGAAGTGGAGAAAATCGGAAGCGCCAAACCTGCAATGAGGAAAAAGCCGATGCTTAGCCGAATGAAGCCGCTGATTGCGAATCGATATTTATACCTGATGCTTCTTCCGGTTATCCTTTATTTCATTATTTTTGAATATAAACCGATGTATGGCGCCATCATTGCCTTCAAGGACTTCAATCCATATCAGGGAATATGGGACAGTCCGTGGGCGGGATTTAAGCATTTTCAGCGCTTTTTTGAAAGCTATTATTTTTGGCGTCTGTTGAAAAATACGTTCTTGATGAGCTTCTATTCCCTAATCGTTATATTTCCGGCCTCAATCACTTTTGCTTTACTGTTGAATGAAATCCGAATCAAAGCGTTCAAATCGGTGGTACAGACGATTTCCTATCTGCCGCACTTCATATCGCTAATCGTCATATGCGGAATGATTATCGATTTTACCAAGCCGGACGGGATTATTAACGGGCTGCTCCAGGCGATCGGTGTCATTCAGGAGCCCATTCAGTTCCTGATTCTTCCCGAATGGTTCCGGACGATCTATGTCGGCTCCGGTTTGTGGCAGAGCGTGGGCTGGAACTCGATCATTTATCTGGCGGCTCTGTCCGGCATCAATCCGAGCTTGTATGAAGCGGCCGTCGTGGATGGCGCGGGGCGCTGGAAGCAATTGATTCATATTACGATCCCGGGCATTATGCCTACCGTGCTGATCCTGTTGATTCTGAATGTGGGAACGCTGTTGAATGTCGGCTGGGACAAAATCATTCTGCTGTACAACCCGGCCACCTACGATACGGCGGATGTCATTTCCACCTTTGTCTACCGGAGAGGGATCATGGAGGCGGACTACAGCTTCTCGGCGGCCGTCGGACTTTTTAACTCCGTCATCAATTTTTCACTGTTAGTGATCGCCAATCGCATCAGCAGAAAAACGACCGAGAGCAGTTTATGGTGAGGGGGCATTCCATTGGTTGTTAAAAAAAGCTGGGGAGAAAAGTTGTTTGACGGTTTTAATCTGCTGTTTTTGCTCTTGTGCTCCATTTTATTTCTATATCCGATGTGGTATGTGCTGGTCTCCTCTTTCAGCGATGCATACGCGATCGCTTCGGGCCAGGTCAAGCTGCTGCCTGTAGGCTTCAATCTGAATGCTTACAAGCTGGTGTTCTCCGATCAAAATATATGGTCTTCTTACGGCAATACCATTTTCTATGTGGTTGTTGGAACGATCATTAACCTGATTATGACCACTCTGGGCGCATACCCGTTATCCAGAAGAAATTTACACGGAAGAAATTTCGTGATGGCTTTTATCGTATTTACGATGTTTTTCAGCGGGGGGCTCATTCCGGCTTACCTCAATATTCGTGAATTGGGCTTGTTCGACACTCGCTGGGCCTTGATTCTGCCCGGGGCGGTCAATGCCTTTAACCTGATCGTCATGAGAACCTTCTTCCAGTCCATTCCGGACAGCTTGATCGAATCGGCGAAGATAGACGGAGCGCATGATTTCAAGGTGCTGTGGAAAATTGTTCTCCCGCTGTCGATGCCCGTGCTGGCGGTGATGACGCTGTTCTATGCGGTAGGACATTGGAACAGTTGGTTCTCGGCAATGATTTACTTGCAGGACCGATCTTTATTTCCGCTTCAGCTCATTCTCAGGGAGATTCTCATTCAGTCATCGGCCCAGAACATGCTGACCAATGCGACGCAGGATGAGGTCCACCGCATAAGTGAATCGATTAAATACGCCACCATCATTGTGGCCACCGTGCCTATCCTGATGATCTATCCTTTCCTGCAAAGATATTTCGTCAAGGGAGTGATGATCGGGGCGCTCAAGGAATAGACCAAGAATTTTCGTAAAAATGACGGCAGGGAACCCGTATTTATGCGCATTTTTAGGCATAGTTTTGTCCCGAAGGCACTTTTTCAACAGTCTGCTTAGATTTAACTCAAATCCGATAGAGACTCGTGCAGGTAGCTTTTCGTCCAGAAAGGAAAGGGGAGAACCACATGAAAGCTGTTGTATCACACGAAGGAAGCATCCGCATGGCAGACGTTCCCGATCCGTTGCTGGAAGAAGGGTTCGTGCTGGTTCAGACGGAATATTCAGCAATCAGTCCGGGAACGGAGCTGATGATGAACGGGCATAATTACGCTGCACCTACCATATTAGGCTATAGTGCGTCGGGAGTCGTCCGGAAGGTCGGGAAGGATGCCCGCTTGGAGGTCGGACAGAGAGTCGCCTGTTATGGAGCCCCCTACGTCAAGCATGCGGAATGGCTGGCGGTTCCCAAGCATTTGGCCGTTCCGGTTCCCGATTCCGTTACCCTCAAGGAAGCCTCTACGGTCGGCTTGGGTGCTATTGCGGTGCATGCGCTTAGACAAGCATCTCTCCAGTTTGGAGAAAGCGTGCTCTTGATCGGTGCGGGAATCCTCGGACAACTGACGGCCCAGATTGCCCGGGCGGCCGGATATCGCGTCATTGTTCACGATCTGCTGGAGGCTCGCTGCCGGAAGGCGGAGGAACTGGGCATCCGGCATGTATGCCGGAGTGCGGAGGAAGTCGAGAAGACGATAGGCTTGCTTACAGACGGCCAAGGCGTCGATGCGGTGCTTCTCTGTGCCGGAGGCAAGACCGGCGAACTGATGGATCAGTCGCTGGAGTGGATCCGGGACCGCGGCAAGGTGCTGGTGGTGGGCGACTTGAAGATGGATTTCTCCCGCGAGCGGCTGTTTGCCAAGGAGGCTCAGGTGCTCATCTCTCGTGCGGGAGGGCCGGGGCGTTATGACCCGCTGTATGAAAAGGGGGGCTTGGATTACCCGATCGGCTACGTTCGTTGGACGGAAGGCAGGAACATGGCGGAATATATTCGTCTTATGGCTGAAGGAGATATCCGGGTAGAGCCGCTGATTACGGATGTTTATCCGATCGAACAATGCTCGGCCGCTTTTCGGCGGTATGCCGAGGCACCCCACGATATACTGGGCGCAGTGCTGGAGTATCCGGCGGCCGCTCAACAGGAAGGCGGCAAGGAAGAAGCGTCAGCCGGCGGGAAGAGATGACGGTGATTAGGCTTGGGGTACACCGCGACAAGTACCTGCAATTGTGACGGGACTGTCTGGAAGAGCTTCTAAAGCTGATAAAGCTACTAAATCTACTAAAGCAAATAAAGCTTATAACGCCCCGAAGGCTTCTAAAGCACCAAAAGCACCTGTAGCACATGAGGTACCCTTGTAAAGCTCGTAAAGCGCCCAAAGCGCCCAAAGCGCCTAAAGCGCCTAAAGCTCCGAAAGCGCCCATAGCTCCAAAAGACCAGCGATAATGCAGGTCTTCAGATGGATTTTAGTAAAAATGGGCCAAAGACAAACAAATGTGCAGGTCTTTTTCGCCATTTTGCTGATTTTCCGTTTTTTGCGGTGAAAGACCTGCAGTTTTGCTCGTCTTTTCCGGGATTGATCGAATTCGGGCAAAAAGACGGTCTTTAAGGCATTGCGCCAGCGGCGGTCTCGGGGAACCGGATTTTACATGACTAGAGCGATGGAAGCCTAAGAATGTGCCGGTACGGTACGATAATACGAACAAATATTGTGAACTACCGCCACGCCCTGGTTAAAAAAAATTTAGGATGAATGGAGAGGAACAAGCGGTGATCCAGTTGAAAACCGAAGCCAGTCAGGCATTGTACGAAGAAGCAAACCTTTATACGCCGGGGGGAGTCCACACCTCCATCCGCAATGTGGAGCCCCACCTGGTCTTCACCAGAGCCGAAGGGGCCTACATTTATGATGCGGACGGCAATAAATATATCGATTATCAGGCGGCTTTCGGGCCGTATATCCTCGGCCATAACCACCCGTATGTTAACGGGAAGGTTATAGAGGCGCTGCAGAGAACCGATCTGTTCGGCAACGGAACGACAGACCTGGAGATTGAGCTTGCCAAGAAAATTTGCAAGCATGTGCCCTCCGCCGAGCAGGTGCTGTTCTGCAATTCCGGCTCAGAGGCGACCTACCATGCGATCCGCCTTGCCCGGGCGGTAACCGGTCGGCCCAAGCTGATCAAGTTCCAGGGCTGCTATCACGGCTGGCATGACTATGTAGCCAGAAATATGTTAAGCGCCTGGGATATGGTCGGCAAGCGGGATCCGGGTTCGGCCGGAATGCTTGAGGAAGCGCTGGACAATACGCTGATCTGCACCTACAACGATCTGGCGGATGTTGAGCAGACGCTGCAGCGGGAAGAGGGCAGCGTCGCGGCCATTATCGTCGAGCCGATTCCTCATAACATTGGCTGCATCCTGCCGCGCGAAGGCTTCCTGGCGGGATTGAAGAAGCTGTGCGAAGCCCACGGCGCGCTGCTTATTTTCGATGAAGTCATTACCGGCTTCAGGCATGATATCGGCGGCTTCCAGAAGGTGGCCGGGGTTACTCCGGATTTGACAACGATGGGCAAGGCGATGGCCAACGGTTTTCCGATCGCCGCTGTCGCCGGCAAGCGAAAGTATATGGAACGCTTCAACACGAAGCCGGGCGGAGACGTATGGTTCGCCGGAACTTATAACGGTCATGCGGTCGGGACTGCAGCGGCGATAGCTACTATTGAGCTGATGGAGCAGGAGCCGGTTCATGAGACTATTTTCAGGCTGGGCGATCATGTCCGCTCGGAAATTAGAGGCATTCTGGACCGCTTGGGCATCCAGGGTGTGGTCAGCGGCTTCGGCTCGGTATGGACCACTTACTTCATGGATTTCGAGCCCAAGCATTACGCAGAGCTGCAGCATAACGATGCCGAGTTCTATGTTGCTTACCGCAAGAAATTGATGGAGAAAGGCATTTTCAAGCTGCCGATGAATCTGAAACGTAATCATATCAGCTACAGTCATACGCAAGCGGACATCGACTATACATTGGAAATGATCGAGACCGTGCTGAAAGAATTGAAATCTTCTTACAAGCAAGGAACGGAGGCCGGAAAAGCATGAAAATCACGGACGTCAAAACTTATATTGTCGGAAACGAATGGAAGAACTGGGTCTTTACCCAGGTAGAAACAGACGAGGGCATCACCGGGCTCGGAGAAGCGACATTGAACGGATTTGCCAAAACGACGGAAGCGGCTATTCATGAATTGAAGCGTTTTGTTATTGGCAAGGACCCTTTCGACGTAGAGCAGCATTCCCTGAAGCTGTTCCGGGATTTCTATTCCGACGGAGGCCAAATTCATGGGGCGGCACTGTCCGGCATCGAGTATGCTTGCTGGGATATTATGGGCAAGGCACTGAATGTTCCGGTCTACAAGCTGCTGGGGGGCAAATGCCACGAGCGGCTTCGCGTATACGCCAATGGCTGGTACCGTACGGCTCGCACTCCCGAAGGCTTCTACGAGCAGGCGAAGAAGGTGGTGGCCAAAGGCTACACCGCCCTGAAATTCGACCCGTTCGGTTCGGCGTGGAGAGTCGTCGACCGCAAAGATTTTCAGCTTGCTCTGGAAATCATCGCGGCCGTACGCGAAGCGGTAGGGCCGCATACCGATATTTTGATCGAAGGCCATAACCGGTTTAGCGTGCATACTGCACTCCAGTTCGCCGATGCGATGAAGAAATACGAGCCGACCTGGTTCGAAGCGCCGGTTCCTCCGCAGAAAATTTCGTCCATGGTGGAAGTGGCCAAGCGCAGCCCGGTTCCGATTGCTTGCGGAGAGGATTACTACTGCCGGGAGCAGTTCTCCGAGCTGCTGGCGCATAATGCCGTGCATATCATCCAACTGGAGCCCCAGTATTTAGGCATTACAGCCGCCAAGCAAATCTGTGCCATGACGCATGCGAACAACGGCGTAATTGCACCTCACAGCGCGCAAGGTCCGCTATGCTCCCTGGTTTGCGCTCATTTGAATACGGCGACGCCGAACTTTTTTATCCATGAAATCTTCGACGACTTCAATAGCGACTGGACGCAGCAGATCATCAGCCATCCGGTAGAAGTGAAGGACGGCTATATCGAGCTGAGCGATCGACCGGGCTGGGGAGCGGAGCTGAATATCGAGCTGGCGAAGCAGCATCCGTATAATCCGGGGCATTTTCTGCCGTTGTTCAGGGATGGTTGGGAGAAAAGATTGGCCGTGTCCGAAGAAGCTTAAAAATCCTGCTTATTGAGAGAATTTGCCTAGCTTCTTCAAATTGGAAAAGCCTAAGAGAAGCCGGAAAGGAGAGGAGGCTGCAGGATGAAACCGGAATCGCCGGAAGGGAATCACCGCGAAGGAAATCCCGGCAACGAACAGAGCAAGTGTGACACCTCACGGATGGCATCGTTGCTGTCGCAGATCCAAGTAGACCGGATCGTTCAAAATACACTGGATCTGGTCAATATCGATAGCATTACGGGAAATACTGTGGCTATATCCGAATTTTATCAAAGCCTGCTGGAAGCTGTCGGCTGCCGGGTGGAGCGTCACGAGCTGTATCCCGGAAACCCTACCCTGGTCGCTGAATTTGGCAGCCCGGGTCAGGGGCGCAAGCTGGTCTTCAACGGGCACATGGATGTCGTGCCGCTGCCGCATACGCTGGCCAAAATCGAGAATGGCCGCCTGTACGGCCGAGGGAGCTGCGATATGAAAGGCTCTCTGGCCGCCATTGTCGAAGTGCTGCGAGTCCTCCATGACAACAAGCTTCAGTTGAACGGACAACTGATGGTCATTGCCAACAGCCTGCACGAGAGTCCCGGAGGCAGAGGGGAAGACTTGACGGAGCTGACCCGCCGGTTCAACTGGCAGGCGGATGCGGTTGTAGTGATGGAAGGGGCCACCACCGAATGCACCGTCGCCCAGATGGGCTCTGCCACCTTCCGTATCGAAGTGGTTCGGGAGGGAGAGCCCAGCCATCAGCTTCATACGCCGGAGGGGACTCCCCATCCGATCACCGTAGCGGCGGAGATGATCCTGGCGCTGAACCGGCGTAACGCGGAATTGGCGGAACGGGAAATAGCGGACATTGGGACGGCATCTTATTTCGTAGGCTCGGTTCACAGCGGGGAATTCTATAACCAGATGCCTAATCGGGCCGTCATGGAAGGCGTCAGACGCTATGGCCCGGAGGAGCGGTTCGAGGAAATCGAACGGGAGCTTAGCGAGATGGTCAAGCAGGTAGCCGACCGGCATCAGGTGGATATCCGGCTCGCTATCGAGAAGGTGCGTGACGGTTACCGGATAGACCGGGACGGTCCGGCTGTCGAGGCGCTGATCGAAGCGATCCGTGAAGTCAGAGGCGCAGAAGCTCCCAAGGTGGGCAAGAAGCTGGTGACCGATGCGGGAATTTTCGTAAATGCTTGGGGAATCCCCGCCTTGTGCCATGGCCCGGACCAAACGTCCGCTCATGGAGAGACGGAGTATGTGGAGCTTCGGGAGCTTGAAATGACCGCCCAGGTATATATGACGCTCATCGGCAAATATGTTGGGTGGACCGGAGGGGACAACGATGCGGCTATGCAATAAAAAAGCGGTCATAACCGGCGGCGCCAGGGGAATCGGGCGGGCGATCGCGGAGCTTTTTGTCAGTGAGGGGGCGAGGGTATACGTCCTGGACTGCAGGGAGGAAGAGCTGTCCTCTCTGCAGGCGATTCCCGGATTTACGGCAGGCGGCAGCCGAACGGCCGTCTGCGATTTGACGGATGAAGCTTCGGTCGACAGAGTGACGAATGCCATCGAGCAGGAATGGGGAGCACTGGATATTCTCGTCAACAACGCGGGAATTGCCGTGCGCGAGCCCTTCCTGCAAATTCCGGCAGATCACTGGGACCGGATTATGAATGTCAACGTCGGCGCCATGTTCCGGTTGAGCCAATGGGCTTCCAACATAATGGCACATCAGGAAAAGGGAGGAGTCATCATCAATATGTCCTCCAAGAACGGTCTGGCCGGGAGTACTTATCTTGCGCATTACAATGCATCCAAAGGTGCGGTGGAACTGCTTACCCGCTCGATGGCGGCGGAGCTGGCCCCGTATGGGATCCGCGTGAACGCGGTCGCCCCCGGTTTTATCGATACCTCCATCAATGACGATCTGAAGAAGGATGGGGAACAGCCCTTGAATCTCGGTGAATTGGCGGCCCGCACTCCGATGAAGCGGCTGGGAACGCCCCGGGAGGTGGCCAACGTCTTCCTGTTCTTGGCTTCTGACGAAGCCTCTTATGTCACAGGTACAACCATTTTGGTGGATGGAGGCCATTTGGCCAATGCCGCGGACTTCTAAGACTGCGGTGCCTAATTGTACAAAAAGGAGTTCCTTCCGGGATTAAAAATCCATTGGACTCCCATGCTGCCCAGGCGGCGCCGGCATTTGCTCCACCCGCTTGCAGAAGGCTTCCTCGCTTTCGAGACCGGCCCAGTACAGCTTGGCTTCCTGATGGATGGCGGCAAGCTCTGATGCACGGATGCGCAAGGCCGAGAAATAACGGAATTCCGGGATCGTTTCGCGGAACAGCGCAAAGCGGGAGGGCCGATAGAGCGTTTCCCGGCCGGACCATTCCGCAGCCGTTATCCGGGCCGGCAAACTGTATGTATGCTGTCGGATGATAAGCTGGGATGAATGTGAAATAAGGAACTTAACCAATTGGACAGCCGCTTCCTTCACCGGGGAGCGGCTGTTGATCGCCAGGCCGGTACTAAGCAGCAGAGTCCCCGGCATACCCTGGTGTGGGACGGGGGCGATATCGAACGGCAGGGACTTTTCACGCAAATAGTTTAAATAAAAGTAGCTCGTCATAATCATGGATGCCTTGCCTTGGGCCAGCAGATGTTCCGATTCTCCCGTCACTACCCCCGCCGATAACAAGGGGAGCTCCCGGATCAGGGTCCGGCAGAAGCGAATCGCCTCCATCATGGCGGTTCCGGCCAGCTTAATCCTTCCATCTCCGTATCGTTCGAAGGTTTCGCCGGTCTGTAGCAGAAGCAGGGGCCATCTGTGAAGGGAAAGCAGGTCGCAATGGAATCCGATTCGTTCGCCGGGCTCGCTTAGACGGGTGGAATTCGCGATGATATCCGTCCACCGCCAACGGCCGTCCGGCTCCGGAATGTTCTTCTCCGCGAAGTGCTGCCTGTTATAACAAAGAATAAGCGGCGAAAAAATAAACGGCTGAGCCAGCAGAGCCCCGTCGTACGTGAAGCCGTCGGACAAGAAGGGATAGATGTCCTTCTCACGCTCCAGCGGGGCCAACAGATCGCCGTGGCCTTTTTCCATAAGCATCTGGAAGCTCGTGTAGTTTATCATGACGGCATCTGCAATGCCGCCCGTCAAATAGTCGGGAAGCTGTCTATAGCTCTCGCTGGAAATCGGTACCGTCTGAACCCGGATGTGCGGAAACCTCTCATGAAACAGCTCTAACAGATGCTCCAGCCTGGCTTCGGCGGCAACCGAAGAATGGGTTCCCAGCTTGACGGTAACGAGAGGGCTCCCGGAGGAGCCGATGACGACATTGCCGACCCGCGGAATCTTGGCGATCAGCCCCTCCGAAACAAGCTTATCCAGCCCTTTGCGAATGGTTAGATTGCTTAATCTGTATTGCTGCGAGAGAGTCTTCTCGGAAGGCAAATGCTCGCCGGGCTGCCGCTTGCCGGAAACAATATCCTCCCTCAAGCTCCGGATAAAGTCGTTCAACCGCATGCGCGACTGCTCGCGCTGGTTCTGTTTTTCCATAAGTATGAAAACACCCTCTTCTAGCCGATCGATCTCCAGCCTATAATATCATATTTCCCTCGGTGTGCTTCACTCTCTCCGTTTCCGCAGGAAGCAATGCACGGATGACATTTTGCTCAATGCAGGATGTCATGAAGAAATATTGATCGCGGCTGAAGGAGCTTTCGAGAATGACATATTTGCCGCCTATATAGCTGGAGCCTACCGCTTTGAACTGATGCCTGCCGCCCTGTATATGGAAGTGCGCCGTATCCGGGTCGGAGGGCTTGCTGGTGTAATCGCCCAAGCTCCAACGGATGACATTGGTCGGATCAATACTCTTCAGAAAAGCCTTCTCCCCATTCGTCCCG
The DNA here is from genome assembly GCF_042677205.1 of Paenibacillus residui. Classification (NCBI taxonomy): domain Bacteria; kingdom Bacillati; phylum Bacillota; class Bacilli; order Caryophanales; family Paenibacillaceae; genus Paenibacillus; species Paenibacillus residui. The sequence goes on along the minus strand of NZ_JBHTIU010000030.1, from coordinate 14,962 downwards.
CTGAACACGGCCCCACCGCCGATAGTAATGGACTGGTCGGTTTTGTGTTCCGGGTTGGTTCCGTCCCGGTTTGTTTTGTCCCAGGCACCGGTAAGCACGAAGCCGCAATCGATCAATCCGCCGCCGGATATGACGATTTCCCTGCTGCCGATGTTGATGATGCCCTGAGTCTGGGGCAGGCCCTTGAACCAGGTGTTGATCAGGGTAAGGCGGTTAATACTACCGATATTGACCTCTTCCACATTGTAAAATTCGCAATTCTGGATCAGAAGGTCTCCATTGATCGGCGTATAGCCGACAGACTCGGTTCCTTTACGGATAGGACGGGCAATTTCGTACCCTTTCAGCATGCCGAAACCGCAGCTGTCCAATATATTTTTCCTCTTTGAACGGGAGGAGCCCTTGGAAAGGGTAATCATAGCCTTGGCTGTGCAGCCCCTCATATTCAGGCCATCGACATTTACCCATATGGAACCGGAATTGGACAGGCCTTCCTTGATTACGGCATGGCAGTCTTCCAGGGTGAGGTCGGTCAGTCTTTTGTTGGCTACGATTCTCGATGCGATATGCTTCTTGACGGTGATCCGCTTGGCGCTGTCTCCCCAGGTCGTGCCGCTATTGGCGAAAGAGAGCAGCCCGGAATTGCCTATGTAAACCAGATCGTGTTCAAACTGTCCGTGAGTAACGAACGGCCCGTAATCATCGCCGTCCCCATGGCAGTTCTCTACGAGGCAGTACGCGGCGCAGGTAAAATCGTTCAAGTGACGGGCATTACTTGTATTGCAATCTCTGACGTGCCCATACAGCACATTGATCTGCTGGGTCAGATAGCCGGTTCCTCCCCAGTCTCTCTCTTCCGGGTTGATTAGCTCACAGCGTTCTGTCACATAGTGGGAGCAGTATCGCCGCATAATCACCGGCCAGAACACCTTGGTGGCCCGAATACCGGATACATCACATTCCACTGCAAATTCGTAGGCGACCGGATTGGAGCCGATTTGGTCCCAGGTATCGAACGGTCTCTGGTTAGTCGATCCATTAGGAGGGACGGCGATGCCAACGAACCTCATGTTTCTCACATTGCAGCGGAAGACCGGGGCCATCTTCCGGTAAGTAACCTGCCGGCCGGACGCAATGGCCCAACCCAGCTTGTAATTGACCCGAATGTGGGTGCCGTCTATGATTTCGGTAACCTTGAGCAAATAATCCAGTTCGCGCTGCGTGCTGCCCTGCGGAAGATTTTTCACCTGGACATGCCACCAGTCCTCCACTTGGAAGGCAGAGGCATTGGCTACTTCCAGCACGTCCGTTCCTTCGGCCAGATCCGTACTCAGCGTTACCGTCTGGGTTTCTCCGGTTGCCGTGCCCTGGAAGAAGAGAACGGCTCCGAACGGATTATCCCTCGTATTCAGCTCGATTCCTTCCGTCGTGACCGTATGTCCATGGAAGTCGATTTCAACGCCGCTGCGGTGAAAAATATGGCGCTTGGCGAAATTCAGATCGGTATGAGCTTCGATCCGGTGAATGGAAGCGTCGTTCACCATGGCATCCAAGGCCGCATCGGCATTCTTGTCCGCGCCGAACAGACCGAACCAGCGGAAATCCGCCACTCCGTTATGCACGGTTTCCCAGCGTCCGGGCTGTTGTCCTGTGCCGGTTGGCGCGTGAACGGTTCCCCCGTTATCGGCCTTGGTGCTCGAGGCCGCCCAGCGAACCGGCTTGGCCCCTCCGTCACCGTCTGAATAATATCCTCCTACATGCACCTTCACGCCATCCTTGAGCTGCCCCTTGGGAAGCTCAAGAAGCGTTTTTACATTCGGCACATGAAGCACCGAACGGGCCTGATTGCCTCCGGACAGAGCGGCGGCATCGGAATTGCCTGACGAATCCGGATTATCCGCGAATACGAGTCCCGGACGGAGTGCGGCGCTTCCCGCCAACAAGGCACCTCCCATGCCGAGGGCCTTGAGCACCTTTCTTCGGCTGATGGAGGGAGAGGGGATTTCCTGCGGGTTAGTATCTTTTTCCAAGCCATGTGGAAGCTGTTCTTTATCCATTCTTTGAAAACCTCCCAGTGGATATTTATAGAGCTCCGTCAGAAGCTTTTTTAAAGTTCTTATACTTCCTCGAGAAACCGTACGTCCTTGGACAAGGGCGACAGCCGTCTCTTCTTGAATGATGCAATAACCGTCAATCGGAAAAAGTCCCTGATTTAGTTCTGGTTTACAATTTAGTATACGGACTGTTTGAAAGCGTTGTCAATGGGACTTTCGAACTTGTGTTAAACAATCGAGATACAAGAAAACGTAGCTAGAAACGGACACCACAACAATCAGAATCTGATGCCGCACTCAACAAAAAAGCCAGAGAAGCAGCTTTGCTTCCCCGGCTTTTTCAAACGTACTATGAACGCCACTGCTGCAGCAACGAGTTGACCTGCCGCTCCAGATGCTCCTTCGCTTCCTCTGAAATGTGACGCTGCATGGCTTTGTTATTCAAATGCTTCAGGAATTTCTCCAGATCTCTGGCGGCTTGCTCCAACCGTCCCTTATCATACTGATGCCGGGCCTGGTCCAGAGTATTGCACAACTGCTTGGCCAACGGGCCGCTTAATTCGCCGGAAGCGATATAGTCGTCCACTAACCGGCGTATAGCAGGCAGTCCGTCAGCCGGTGCGGGAGGAGAAGTCTTCACCGAAATCGCCTCGCTGGGCGCGGATTTATATCCTTGGTCATCCGCAGCCACCACGTAGAAACGGTATTCCGTATTCGGAGCCAGCCCGGTCACCGTATATACAGCTTCTGTGACCGCAGCGTGCAGCTGATTATCTTTATATAATTCATAATGGATGTTCCGGCCGCTGCTGCTTACCGGGTCCCAAGCCAGATCGATGGTGGTGCTTGTCGTTCCGGTTGCCCTCAGGTGGCTTGGGGCGGGAAGCTCCGAACCGGCTCCGGTGGTGAAGCTCCAGATGTCGGAAACGATCCGGCCTCCGAATGCATCCGCCGCGATTACATACCATTGATAGGTTTGATCGGCAGCCAGTCCATCCCATTCGATGCTGGCCGTCTGTCCGCTCGGTATTCCGTTCGCCGTTCCGATTACCGTATCGGAGTAAAGGTTGACTTCGAAGTAATCCGTGGCTACCCGCTTGATTTGCGGCTCCAGGCTAAGAGCCAGTGTGAACTCGTCCTTACCCGGAAATTCTATCGGGTCATAGTAGTTATACTTTTCCTTATAAGGAGAGTACGTATTGACATAGATGGTATCCGTGGCCGTGTCGAAATGGAACAGCTTCATGAAGCCGTCGCCGCCTTCCCCATGACCTTGATAATCCGTCAAAATTTGATACACTTTGCGGTCTGCAATTCCGTCTCCGTTATCGTCGATTTCGTCCGTTCTAAGCGTGCTGCCGGTGCGGTGGCCGTTCAGCACCAGCACGACGTTCTCATTCGGTACAACCACCCTGTCGTACAGAATGTCGCCAATCTCCGCCCGGCTGCCGTTAGCCGTCAAATAATCGTGGAAACAAAGGATGGCTTTGCGGTCCGGATGTTCCGCGAGCACCCGATTCATCCAAGCGATTTCTTCCTCTCCGATTCCCCAGCCCATGTAGACAATAATATAGTCATTGCCGTGAGAGGAAATCAGATCATAGTGACCACGGTTATTTTTGTACGATTCTCCATAATAAGGCTTGTCTTGGAAACGGTCCTCACCGAAGTAACGGTAATAGTTCGAATAGTCGAACTCGTTGTGGCCAAAATCCTTGACGTCATGGTTGCCGGCCAGCACTCCGTACGGAATATCGGCCTGATCCAGCACTTTCATATACTGATCGGCACGCTGCCATTGGATTTCGTAATCGTGCACGTTGACGATGTCTCCGGTATGGATCACATAATCGATCTTCATGTTGTCCACCTGCTCGGCGATCCAGTTAACCTGGGATTCGTAAATCCCCGGGAATACCTCCGTATAGAACTGGGTATCCGTCATCCACACGAAGGTATAATCGTACTCGTCCGGTGTCGGAATCTGATCCTGAACGATGACGTTAACCTTCTGTTCACGCACGTAATCGTTAACGTCAACGGTGCCGCTAAGCGTAAAATCGTCCTCGGACTTGGTCACGAAGGAATCGACGGCTTTCCAGCGGTTTTCCGTGTAATTCCAGGCATACATCGTCACTTTGCGGTTGGCCAAGGAATTTCCTTTCCAGACCACCTCTACCGTATCCTGTGCAGTCATATTGCCGTCCAACTCGACTTCAAAGCGCAGGTAAGGAAACTGGGTAGTCGAGTCCAGAGTGACATATTGCTGATCCACGGACGCCAGAGTCGCGAGCTCCGCTTCCGTCAAGGCCTCTTCGCCGTCCGGAGCGGCTGAGCGGGGAGGCTCCGTATCGGTAGCATTTTTATATACCCGGACCATGCCTGGGGTGGCTGCATTGTATTTATAACCTTGATAGAAGGTTACGTCCAACTCGTCATCCGTCGGATCGGATACTTTAACGCTTAAAGTCGGGCGAGGATCTACATTCGCGGCCCCGTCCTGCGGACTGATCAGTTCAGGCTGATGCGGGGTTTCCTCTATCGTCGAGAACCGAACGTTCTTTTCGCTCTTCAAGCCTATTTTGTCCAGGGCGGAAACTTGCAGGTAATGCTCGCCGGGCTTCATAGCCGCCGAGGAGGTCGCGTAAGGAACTTCAATCGGTTGGCCGTCCAGCAGAATCTCTACCTTGTCGACCCCGGCCACTTTATCCGTCACGGTGACGTCGATAGTAAAGGCGCCTTTGTACAGCTTGCCCTCTTCCAGAGTCGTCTGGATGAAAGGAGCGGAATTGTCGACCCGGATGCGGGCTGCCGCTTCGCCTTGCTCCGGAGCCGTTACCCGGATCAGGTGATCGCCTTCCGATACGGCTGAGGTATCCCATACATAAGCTTTGGAAGTCAGCTTGTCCTGCGGAATGTCGAAGGTGAAGTCGACCACCGGCAGGTATCTTCCATTGTCCCCCATATCCAGAATTTCGTTAGGATCACTGTATCGGGGGTCTCTGACTACGGTTCCGTCGCTTAGAAGGAGCCGGACATTGCGCACATCGAAATCATCAAGATTTTCTTGCGGATCTTCTTCGATGGCGGATTTGGTAGAGCCGGCGCGAAGCGTCACGGTGTTATTGTTCTGATGAAACCGGATCGGATCGATCGGGACAATGACTGTTTCAAAGCCGTTAATATTCGTGTCAACGAGGCGGATGATGTCGCTTCCCAAGCTGACCGAGTTTTTGTAACCGGCATTTATGCCGTCGGCTTCAAAGGCGAAATAGGCGTTTTTCTCCAGGGACCGGTAAGTATCGTTCACTTCCGTCCCGTCAATGAACAGCTTCAACTCATCCGGGTTGACCCCGTCGGCTGAAGCCACAATTGTGGAACGGCCCGTCAGAATATCCCCGTCCTGCCAATTCAATCTCGGGCTGGGAAGCTCCTGAACAATATCTATTCTGTAAATATCGCTAACCGTTTCGTTCGTACCGTCGAAAGCCGTGAAATAATACTCTACATAGTTGCTTCCGAGGAATTCCAGGAAATCAATGGTGTGATGGAACAGGGAATCCTCCCGGCTCATTTTCAGGTTGACACTGGTATATTCGCTCTGCTTCTCACTTCTGTAATGCAGAGTAAAGGTTCGAACCATGACATCGTCATGGGTGCTCGCGACGATATGAATGTCCTGGGCGTCCCCGATCCCCGTCTGGTCGGTGAGATTTTCGATGACCGGAGGAACGGTATCGGGCTTGATCTTGACCGGTTCAGGCGGAATTTGTTCCGGACTGACGGAGCCGGGAGTAGCCGGATCGGTCGCGCTGCCGATCAACTGCATGGTGGTGGAGCCGTCTTCCGGATATTTGTAGAAAATACCTTTATCCGGTGCCGTATCCTTCACTCCAACGTTATAGCTGGCTTGGACAAGCTCGTAACCGGTATTGGTTGCGATGATCATCGTCCTCTCGCGGCTGTTGTGCATTCCGCCGCTCACTTCAGTCCTGACGATATCCTTGTTCTCAACCAGATTGGTTCCATAGTTGGCATTAAAATCGGCTACTGTCGCTTTCTGATTGGCATTGTTCGTGATCCACAGGACCAGGGTGGCTCCCGGTTCAATGATCACTTCTTCAGGGATAGTCTTCCATAACTGGTCATACTCCAGGCCGTTCGGGTAGCGATAGATGAGCTTATAATCCTTGTAGTTGATAGGTTGGTCCGTGTTGTTGTAAATTTCAACAAATTCAAAGCCGTCGGCCCCGTCAATATTTGACGAATCGGGGACGATCTCTGTAATCAGAAAGTGCGGCAGTTGATCATAGTTGACCGTGGTCTGAACCTGTTGCGCGGATGCATAGCCGGCAGGGGAAAAAGAAAACAGAAGAGAAAATACCATGCACAGAACAAGTGCGGAAGACAGCCATCGATTTACTTTTGTTCTTATCATTTTCTACCTCCTTGGCTTAATGGTTCTTACTACTAACGGTATTGCTTGATCTTGCCGTCACCCTCTCATTCCTGTCCTTGATGGAAGGCGTCACCCCCTTTCGAAGCTTGGTCGTCCATAGGAAAGGCATTACAAAAAAGACCATAAGAAATTCAAAGAAACCGTCTCCATCCAAAAGAGAAGAAGCTGGCTTCAAAGGTTTTCTCATGGTCTCCACCTTCGAATTATGCAATTGGTAGTGCAGTCATTTACTTAATTACCACAAATTAGGTTCATCCTTTGTTACTTTTAATATATTATCGGATCGGGCTTCCGTCAACCATTGTTGATGGAAATATAACAAATCTTTACAAAGATAGTCTTCAGGTTTTATTTCGAAAGGCCTAATCTACAGCGTTGATAGGTAAGCGTCAAATAATCCCCCTCTAACTGCTGGATAAGGACTATTGATTGCTTGCGGTAAAAGTGTACGGGAATTCCAAATAGATCAACAGATGCCTGATGACCGTTATTTTCGTCAAATAGCTAAGAAAATGATGACTTATTTGGTGAAATTAACTATATGGATTGTTCGCCTTCCGGTATTTTGAGGGGGACAGCCCCACAAGCTTGCGAAAGGTCGACATGAAATGGCCGTACTCGTCGAACCCGACACGGTAAGAGATTTCCGTTAGCAGCAGCTCGGTATAAAGGAGCAGTTCCTTCGCCTTCTCGATTCGGACGAGCAACAAATATTGATAAGGCGATTGAGACAGCTCTCTTCGGAACAGCAGGCGTAAATGTCCTTCGCTGATATTGACCAACTTGGCCATGTCTGTAAGACGAATCGGGTTCATGTACGCGCTCCGAATGTAGAAGCATACACGCCGCACACGCTCATCGATGAGCGGTTCCGGGGTTGCCATGAATGGCTGCAAAACCTTAGTCGCCTCGGCAAGCCACAGCTTGCTCAATGCCTCTGCGTACAGGTGACGTGATGCCGTCTCTGCAGAAAGCGCTCCGGTTGCAGATGTACTGAGGGATCGGGGGGCCTGCTCCCAGGCTTGTATCAGTCGCCTCCAAACGGTGCACAGGCTTGCGGTCTCCTGACCTGGAGGCCGACAATGGCGTGGTATGCCATACAGTTCTGACCACTCCATCCCATGACAGAAGGCCGATATGCCAACGGAGAAATAGTGCATGGAGCACTGGAGGCCAGCGGTCCATTCAGTCGCAAACAACGTATTCGGCGGTATCACCACGAAGTCCCCGGGCCTAAGTTCGTACGACTGGCTCCCAATCAAAAGCGTGCGGGTGCACTAAGCGAAAGCGAATAATTGATTTCTCCTTTGAGTTGAAAGTCAAACAGCCTCTCACCTAGTATGTCTCTTCGTTTATTCCTTAGAAAGAAAACTCTCGGATTTTTTAGGCATAGATGAAGTCAAGGAAATACCAGCAAATACTAAAGCAATTACTACAACGATTGAACCTACGCTTGCAGTACGTATAACTAAACCCGTATGTCCTAATACTGCTCCCCCAATTGCTGAAAAGCGTTGACATATTGGCTTAAATCTACATTAGCGAATAACAGAAATTTCGCCCATTCATACTGGCTTAACATTTGCACGATCGGATGGCCAGGCATCAAAACCAATATTTTCAACCAAATCCTTTGACTGTTATATAGTTATTATGGAGCCACGGATTTCTTTCAAGCACTGATTATGGTTTTGAGCCATAATATCTGTATATAAAAATTGATGAATAGAATATTTTTGTAGAATTTTCTATATTAGAAAGTTGCTGATTTAAAATGTAACAAATTTGTCGAATTTATGGTATAATTTTCAAAATATATGTGGTATATTCCAATTGAGAGGTATATGAATTGACTTGTCAAGACGCATAGTGGTTATAAATTTCTTGCCTTACATGTACTTACTATTTTTAAAATTATTTGTTTGAACTGCTGGCCAGCATTCAAATAAACAAATTGATAATTTTAGTAGGTGGGTGAGATTAATTGTTGAAGAGGTGGCCAAGATATATCCCAAGAGCCGAAGTTCACGGAAAATAAAAGTCAGTCGCGTGAAAACCCTTATGGACATGTCAGCATTTCCAAGCCTAAATCTGGGGTTTACACCATTGGAGTAAGAGTGATGGCCGATTCCTATATCTCCCTAGATATCGTTGGAAAAGTACGTCCTTAGATAAGACAACCTGCCTTGAGGAAAAAAACGGGGCAGGTTGTTTAAACATTTCCCAGGATTCGAGCAAGTTCAATAGAAAGGACGTGATAGAATTGTTCCTCAAGTGTATGTTTTTTTTAGTCAGTCTTTTGTTCGGCCTTGCCTTTATGCCCGAAGCATCATCGGCGGAAGAAGGGCCGTTACAATCAACTATCATTGAAGATTATGGGACGATTATTCCTTCTGATAAGCTCGAAGTGACCCCAATAGATGAATTGAAATGGGCGGACCCCGAATATTACTCGAAGCCTTTCCTTAGCAAGGAATTAAGAAAATGGGCGGAATCAGCAAAAGATGAAGAGTCCATCGAAGCCGCCATGATCATAAGAGAAGCGAAGGCTTCGGAATTTGAGCGAAAATTCAGAGAGGCCTTCGGGGATTCGCCTGCATTGGCCAAAGTACATCCTATCCGTTTCCATACTCGGCTAACCAAAGAAATGATGGCTCAGCTTTTAACCTGGGAGGAAATGATTCTCATCAGCCCGGTTGATTTCGAGGCGCCCTTGTATAACCCGAACGATTATGGGGCCGTAAGACCTCCGGCTGTGTATGTGGACGGTAAACAAGTTGAGTTCGAACGCTCTCCGTTTCTTGAGTACGGAACGACCTATGTTCCTCTGAAACAGGCGGGAGAATCCATGGGAGCCACCGTGACATGGGAAGCATCGACTCATGAGATCGAAATAACTAAGGGAGAAAGCGTCATCCGTTATTCCATAGAGCAAGGTTTGGCGATTCGAAACGGTCAGCCTATGGATTTTCCGATAGAAATACGAGATGGAGTTTCCTATATTCCGGTCAGGAAGCTGGGGGATGCGTTAGGCTGTTTGGTAGGCTGGGAAGACAAGGCTTATAAAGTGGTAGGAAGCTGCGCTCCTAAAACCAAAGTCAAGGTGAAAGAGGTTATAGACGGAATTACATTGCTGGTGGATTGGAACGGGGAAGAACAGAAGCTTAGGTTAGCCGGCGTCAATGTCGGATCGATGGAAAGAAGTTACGGAGAGATCGCTATCCAGAAGGCTTATCAATACACCAAAGAGCATTTAGATAATCAAGTGGTTTGGGTCCAATGGGTAGAATCGAAGGAGGTGCCATTGGACATCCCCCGAGGCTTTGTCTTTCTGGAAGACGGCACATTTTTCGACGCGTCCATGATCTCCAGCGGGTATGCGAGTTCAGTCTGCTGCAGCTCTATCTGGTACTCCTTCTTGGATGAACTGAACTGGCAAGCGATAGATAGAAAAATAGGTGTGAATGGCGAAAAGCTCTTGGATGGGGTACATTCTATGTATCATCCGGTAGGAATCTCGCGAATAGATGCCGATGGGGCAATCATCATCTCCAACTTCCCCGAAATGGACGAAAAAGACCTTTCCGGCTGGACATTGGTCAGTTCCAAGGGAGGAGCAACGTTTCAGTTTCCTGAAGGCACTGTAATAGGTTCAGCCAGTCGAATGATTATCATGACCGGAGAAAGTGCTGTTCGCGGGATAAGGGAGAGCAGCGGGACGGTATTTAGCAATCGATATTTTATCTGGACTACCGAGAGCATATGGGACGGCGAAGACGACGAAGTGATTTTGTATGACGAGGTCGGGTATGAAATCGATCGATATCAGATTGAGTCGCCCAAATAGCAACGTTAGCGTCCAAAGAAAACTGCACGGTCTAAGCGGTTAGCTTAGGTTGTGCAGTTATTTTTTGCCAAATTCGCAGAGCGAAGACCAAAATGAATTCCTGGTCCTAACGATTCGCCATAGCAGTTCCTTCTTTCATATTCAGTCATAATAGTACTTGGAATAGCATAACATTCCTCTATCTATGTTATGAAAGCGCAACCATTCATGTAACAGACGAGAGGAGAGGTCTATTGAGCATGGCAAAATTCAAAAAGCATTCCAATGTTCTGTTGACCGCGGCGGCCCTGGTGTGCAGTATGACGATTGCCGGATGTTCGGATTCCGGCAGCCCGAGCGCTACATCGACACCGGACGAATCCAAGCCGGGAGCCAGCCCCCAGACGAAAACGTCGGCACCCGTCAAGCTGAAGCTGTTCATGGGCAATTCCGGAATGGCACATCCCGATGGCGTCAATCCGAGCGATAATCCGTATATCAACCTGATCAAGGAAAAAGCGGGGGTTGATCTGGAGCTCGAGGTGCCCGGATATCAGGATTTCAAAACCAAGTATAATCTGATGCTATCTTCCGGTTCCTTGCCCGATCTCGTTCATAGCTGGTATCCGACGGAAGCTTACCGGACAGCGGATCAGGGCGGTTTTATCGACTTGAAGAAATATTACGACCAATCCGAGGCTGTGAAAAAAGTGATTACACCGGAAATGATGGAGCTGGCCAAATCACCGAGCGGACATTACTACCGTATACCGATGCGCAATACAAGCTCGCCCCAAGGCGCAGGAGTCGCTGTACGCTATGACATGCTGGTTAAATACAATGACGGTGAATATCCGGAATCAGTGGATGGTTGGATAGAGTTTATGAGGAAGGTGCATAAGGCTGAACCGAACGCGTTAATCCTCTCTAATCGCGTGGCCAATACCGACACCGCGCTCGGCTTTGGCGGATTGCCTATTTTCTTCTGGTACGGTGCGCTTCCGTATGATTATCGCGTACAGGATGGCAAGGTGATCAGCAATTTTATGCTTCCGGAATATCGTGAAGCTGTACAAACCATGAAGATGTTGTATGAAGAAGGTATTCTCGATAAAGAATTTGCAACGAACGATAACGTGAAATATGGAGACAAGAAAAGAAACAGGGACGTTCTGTTTGAATACAATCAGGCAGATCAATTTATTCCGACCGGACAGGCGAAACTGCCGCAGGAGCAGCATATGGAATGGCAGTTATCCCCGGCCCTCAAGCAATACCCGGCCGTATTGAAGGACCCGAAATATGCTCAACCTTACGAAGGACTTCCTATTACCGATCACGGGATCTACATTTCCAGCCAATCCAAGCATCCAGACGAAGCCTGGAAGGTTATAGAGGCATTGGCTTCAGAGGAACTCCACGACATGATCTTCTGGGGCAAGGAAGGCGAGGACTATACAGTCCAGGGGGATAAGAAGGTGCCGATTGAAGGCAAGGGTCTATCCGACAAGACCCAGTATTATAAGCTGCATCTCGCCATTCTCTTCGGTTTCAGCGACCGCAAGGATTCCAGTATAGCCGCTGCTCAACAGGTCATGAATAAAGAAGAGTTTGACAGAAGGATGGAAGGCTTGAAAACCTGGGAAGGCTATGCCAAAGATAAGGGGCGCCGATTAAGCCATTTCGCCCAATTGTCCGACGAGGCCAACCGAAAAAGGGGTGAAGCGAATAATTTCATCTCACAGGCGACGTTCGAGGCGATCATGGGTCGCATTACGATGGAGCAGTTTGACCAGAAGGTGGCTGAATTCGGCAATAAGTACGGGTTTATTTATGAGGAATATACCAAATACATGAATGATCACAAAGACAAACTAAGAGGGTTTGGCGTGAAAGAGGTAGACTGGTAACGGCAGACGAAATCCTAAGCTTATCCGCATGGCAAGTGTCTCCTGCCTGCTCTGCGGACTGAATTCTCTATTGGAGGTGGGATCATGGCTATCAATTCCACACCGCAATCTTCCGCCACGCCCGTTCCGATACGGAAAAAGAGGGTGTATAAAAAAACGCTTTTTGCGCTATATTTGCTTCTGGCTCCGACTATCCTTCTATTATTTGTTTTCCATTACATTCCTCTCTATGGCATCATTATTTCGTTTAAAGATTTTTCACCCTACAAAGGGATCTTGGGCAGCCCCTGGGTGGGCTTCAAGCATTTCGTCTATTTTTTGCAGGATGATACGTTCTGGAAGGTACTGAAAAATACGCTGATCATCAGCTTTTACGATCTTGCTTTCGGCTTTACCGCACCGATCCTGTTTGCTTTATTGGCGAACGAAATTATCCACATGCGGTTCAAAAAAATCATTCAAACCATCTCATATCTGCCGCACTTCCTGTCGTGGATCGTTGTTTCCGGCGTATTTTACCAAATGCTGTCTCCGGAGGCGGGGATGGTGAACACCCTTCTGGGATGGTTCGGTATCGAACCGATCTTCTTCATGACGGAGCCGGGGTTGTTTCGGGGAATCGCCGTATTCGCGGAAATTTGGAAAAATGTCGGTTGGTCCGCCATCCTGTATTTTGCGGTTATTGCGGGAATCGATACAAGCTTGTACGAGGCCGCAATGATGGACGGGGCGAGCCGCATTCGTCAAATCTGGCATATCACTCTTCCGGCGATGGTGCCGATGATTGTACTACTGCTGCTGCTCCGGCTTTCCGGCATATTCTCCGTAGGGTTTGACCGGATTTTTACACTGCAGAATCCGCTGGTTCTGGATGTCTCCGATGTAACGAGCACGTATATTTACCGGATCGGTCTGGTGGAGGCGCAGTACAGCTTGACGACAGCCATTGGCTTAGTACAGAGCTTGCTCGGGTTCATTCTGCTTATTTCCGCAAATCGGATTTCCAAGAAGCTCGTCGGATTGGGACTATATTAGAAAGGCGGGGGCTAAGCGATGAGCTATCTATCACCGGTGCGCAAAATTTTTATTATTTTTAATTACTTGCTGTTCATTGCTTTTTCTATTTCGATTCTCGTTCCGTTTATCAACGCGATAGCTATTTCGTTGAGTAACTACGAAGCCCTCGCCACTGGAAAAATAGGCTTGTGGCCTAAAGGCTTTTCGCTGAAAGCTTATCACGAGCTCGCTTACAGCAAGCAGTTTTTGCGGACCTTCCTTAATACCGTCGGCTTGACTGTGGTGAATACCGTGTTGACGATTGCTTTATCGCTTGCGGCAGGTTATGTGATGGCTCACAAGCATCTGCTGGGAAGATCGGCACTGTTCATTTATTTGATTATTCCGATGTATTTCAGCGGCGGCTTGATTCCGACTTATCTTCTTGTCAATGGTCTGGGGATGACCAATACATACGCCGCCCTTGTGCTGCCGCAAATCATCAGCATCTTCTATATCATCGTCTTTCGCAACCAAATCAATCAACTGCCCCAGGAGCTGATGGAATCGGCGGAAATAGACGGGGCCAGTGAATGGCGAATATTGTGGAATATCATTCTGCCGCTTGTTCTGCCGATGACGATGGCCTTCGTCGTGTTCAGCGCTGTCGCATATTGGAACGAATGGTTCAATGCGTTGATTTATATCCGTGACCGCCAACTGTGGACACTTCAGCTGCAATTGCGGGAAATTCTGATCAGTGCTTCTCAATTTATCGATCAGCAAACCCAGGAGGCCCTCATCGGAGGCGAACCGCGTGTTCATCCGGAGAATATCAAAATGGCAGCGCTAATGCTGACCGTCCTGCCTATTATCATTGTCTATCCCTTCGTGCAAAAATACTTCATACACGGTCAGCTGGTCGGAGCGGTGAAAGGATAAGCGTAATAGGCACGGCATGTGTATCGGCTTCGTTGATCGTCAACACTTCTCTGCACGCTTCTTCGGCCGCACTGGATTGGCTGGATAGCCTTCGATTATGGTCCACATTTCTTCGGCCACGCTCCTGCGGGTGCATTACAATGGCTAGACCGGATACTGCGCTCATTGTCTGCCTTCTCGGCACACTTCTTCGGTTACACGGCATTGGCCAAGTTGGATAGGCGCACTCATTGTCGCATTTCTTCGCTCGCACAGCATAGGTCTCACATCTTCGTCCACACGGTGTCGCGGATGCATTGCAATGTCTTGCACTTTCGTCCTCACGGCGTCAGATGAATTGCCTCGCACTTTCGTCCACACGGTGTCGGATGCATTGCCTTCCACGCTGAGTCGCCTGTGGGGATTCCGCGAAGGTATCACGTTCAAAATGAACTGCACAGTCTAAGCGGTTTGCTTGGACTGTGCAGTCTTTTTTACCACAGGGTGAGTAACCAAAGATTCCTAACGGCATAGCTGCCTCCTAACACAGGGAAAAGTGGCTCCATAAGGTGGTTGACCACCGTTATGCGACGCCATACACCGCGCAATGGGATCTCGCGCGGTGCGGAAAAGTTTTACCACATTTACAACCAAGTGATCTTTATTGCTGATGATCTAGCTGGATTTTATGCAGGTAAAATGAGCCAAATTGCAAAAATAACGAAACTACCTTGAAAATCCGTCTATTTTACCGTCTGCAGGCATCGTTGCAAGCGGAGCGGCACGTCTAACTGTA
>NZ_JBHTIU010000029.1:0-30894 GCF_042677205.1 Paenibacillus residui | reverse complement strand
TCAATGATTTTTTAAATGAAAAGCGATGTTTAAATCGAAGTAGAATGCACTTTTATAAAGAGTTTTTTGGCAAAAATTCAAACCAATCAGTCTTGAATTTTGACCAGAAATTTCTATGTTTTTAAAGAGTCAAAGAAATGAAGGGAGACGTCTTAGCAAATGGGATAACAGTCAGAGGGACTGGAGAGGAGGTTATGAGGGCCATTCAAGAAACTGAGTGAACGGGATAGCAGCCAAAAGGGCTAGCGAAGAAGATATTACGGCCAAACGGAAACTGAGTCAATGGGATAACAATCAAAGGTGTGAAGAAGAAATACAAAAGCGGTTCAATAGGAACTGAGCGAATGGGATAACAGTCAAAAGGACTAGCGGGGAGATAACAACGGCTAAACAGAAACTGAGTGAACGGGATAAGCGGACAAAGGTGTGGGAAAGAGAAGCTGATGGGCGGCAGAAAAGGCAATGAGTGAATGGGATAACAGTCAAAAGGACTGGAGGTGATGGCTAAACAGAAACTGAGCAAATGGGATAACAGTCAAAGGTGTGAGGAAGAGAAGCTGATGCGCCGAAACGAAACTGAGCCAACAAATAACAATCGAAGGTTTATCGAGGAGAGTTACCGGCGTATCTTCAAATATTCAGTATGATCTTAATATTTTCTTCATTATCGTAAGATTGCATCCTTCCAGAAAGAGGCGTCCGGGTAGACAATAGGACTATAGCGGAATTGATCATACTTCATCGGGAAAGGAAGGCGCTTGCATGAAGGCAGCAACCAAACAGTCCCGTTCCCGGAGCCGGTCCTCGGGTAGTAAGTGGGCCAGCATTCGCAAGGAATGGGGCTTGTATTTAATGCTCATCCCGGGCTTGGTGTTTTTGCTTATTTTCAAATACACTCCTATGTACGGGTTGGTCATTGCATTTCAGGATTTTAGTATTTTTCGCGGAATCTCGGGCAGCGAATGGGTGGGCTTGAAGCATTTTGAGAAGCTGATGGTCAACGACCAATTCCTCAGTGTGTTCCGGAATACCGTTATCATCAGCGTGTACAAGCTTATTTTCTTGTTCCCCGCACCGATTATTATTGCGATTCTATTGAATGAAATCCGCAAAATGATGTTCAAAAAAGTCGTGCAATCGATCATTTATTTGCCGCACTTTATTTCTTGGGTTATCGTCAGCGGATTATTCATCAATCTGCTTTCTCTTAATGGAGGAATCGTCAATACCTTGATAGAGAAGCTTGGCGGCGAACCGATAGGCTTCTTTATGGATCAGAACGTATTCCGTCCTTTGCTCGTAGTGACCGAGGGCTGGAAAGAGGTCGGATGGGGTACGATCGTTTATTTGGCGGCCATTTCCTCTATTGATCCACAGCTCTATGAAGCGGCCAAGATGGACGGAGCCAACAAATTTCAGCAGATGTGGCACGTAACCTTGCCAGGAATGGCTTCCACCATTGTCCTGATGCTTATTCTCCGTTTAGGAAGCATGCTTGAGGCGGGTACGGAGCAAATTCTCGTCATGTATAATCCGGTTGTATATAACGTTGCGGATGTCATTGGAACGTATGTTTACCGGGTGGGACTCGGGGCTTCGGATTACAGCTTTTCTACTGCGGTAGGCCTATTTGAATCCGTTGTCGCATTTACCCTCGTAGTGACCGGCAACTTTATCTGCCGCAAGTACTTAGGAAGGAGCATCTGGTAATGGCGGACACTGGTAAAACTCTGCAACCCTCTGGCCGGGTTAAAGTCCAGGGCGGACGAATTCGCGAGTCGCTCGGCGAACGTATTTTTACAGTATTGAACTATGTCTTTTTTATTCTGCTCGGGATGGCCACGCTTTTCCCGTTCCTGAACATTATCGCCAAATCGTTCAGCGGCGAAGCGGCGGTCGTATCCGGTCTCGTCACAATCTATCCGATCGACTTTCAAACCGGGACCTACCAGCTGGTGCTTGGCAATAAACAATTTATAAATTCCTTTAAAATTACGATCATCGTCACCATAATCGGGACGCTATCCGCCATGCTGATGACGGTTCTGGCAGCTTATCCGCTGTCCAAGCCCCATCTGGTGGGACGCAAAGCTTTTCTGCTTATTTATGTTTTTACTATGCTGTTCAACGGAGGACTCATTCCGACGTATCTGCTCATGCAAAATCTCGGTCTGGTCAACACGATGTGGGCCTTGTTCCTCCCGACCATGATCGTTGTTTTCAACATGCTGATTGTCAAAAACTATTTCGAAGCTTTACCGGAGAGTCTTGAGGAATCCGCCAAACTGGACGGTGCCTCAACCGGCCGGATTTTGTTCAGCATCATTCTTCCGCTGTCGAAGCCGGTGCTGGCTACGGTCGGCCTGTTCTATGCCGTCGCTTTGTGGAACAGCTACTTTGCCGCTATGGTATACATTACCGCCCCGGAACTCAAGCCCCTTCAGCTATACTTAAAAGAGCTGATTGCATCTACCAACGAGGTGATGACACAGGCCGGGGAAATTGATGTAAGCCGGGAATTGAACAAGACACCGGAGGCTGTGCAGGCCGCATCCATTATAACGGCTACCGTTCCGATTCTGTGCGTATACCCTTTCTTGCAGAAGTATTTTGTTAAAGGGGTACTGGTAGGCTCTGTTAAAGGGTAGTAAAGAAAGCGTTCAACAAATTAAGCTTATATTTCTTGACAAACGGGCTGTCGTCATTTTCAATAAAATGACGAAGCCGGTTAATCTTTGATTTTCGCACAACATCATAGCAAATTCCTTATTTTGACATTTTTCTGTTAAAGGTATGTCCGTTTGTCCGGGCAGACCTCTTTTTCTTTTACGCTTAGAAATTCCAAGAGTTGGGAGGACATTTCTTGATTAAGGTCATGTTGGTAGACGATGAGGAGATGACTAGAAGCGGGCTGAGGGAATTCATTTCTTGGGAGCAGCTGGGACTCGAGGTCGTCGGCGAAGCGGAGGACGGGGAAGAGGCATTGGAGCGGTTTATGCTCTTGCGCCCGGAGATTGTCCTATGTGACGTGAGGATGCCGAGAATGGACGGAATTACACTGGCCGGGAAGCTCAAGGAGCTGGCCCCGGATTGTAAAATTATCTTCTTGAGCGGCTATTCGGATGTGGCCTATTTGAAATCCGCTATCAAGCTTCAGGCGGTCGATTATATCGAAAAGCCCGTTCAGATTCACGAACTGGAAGCGCTGCTGGGCAGGACGGCGGAAGAAATCAGCAAGTCCAGGGAAGAAAACAGCAAACTGCTGCAAATCCGCAAAGCGCTGGACGAGAATTTGGCGGAACTGACGGGTAAGGCGCTCAAAGAGCTGTTCCAGCTCTCTTCCCCGGCCGATCCCGGCACCGAAAGAATCCTTGAGGAGCTGTTTACGCTGCATGGCGGTTTTCCGAGAGAGGGTAAATATATATGCTGCGTATTCACTGCCAGGGAAGCGGCGGAATGGGACTTATGGGAAGGACAAGCTATCGTGGAGGGAAAAGCTCAGGAGCTGTTGTTGCTTACAGCAGTTATGGATGGGATGGGGGTCGTTTGCTTCAGCATTCGTTCCGACAGTGAGCTAGAGCGAATCTCCTTATGGCTTAATCGCATGCTCCGCAAGGAGGACAACCAGCAAGCCTACTCTGCGGGCGTTGGGAGTATATGCCACCATCCGGCCGCATTGGGGCGGTCTTACAGGGAAGCGTTGAAAGCGCTTCAGCATCGTTTTTACCGTGGTTGGAACACATCGATCTGGTACAGCAAGCTCCCGCAGGAAGGGCAGCTTAAGCAGTTGTTATTCGATAAGCAGAACTATATCCGTTTCGAGGAGCTGCTTAAACAGCGCGATATCGATGCGGCCATCGACCTGTTGGACCAATGCGTCAACGATCTGGTTCTATTTCCTTCGCCGGATATCGATGCCGTCCGGACGAAGCTTTTTCGCTGGTATGTAGCGATGACGAAGCTGTATCCCGAGACGATGTGGGAATTCGAGAATGACGAGCTGTGGTCGTCAGTGTTCGTTGCCGGCGAATTATATACTATCCGAAATTTCATGATTCGCCGTCTGGGGATCATTAAGGAAAATATGGAGATCATCGGCCAGCCCGCCGAGAAGTCGGTTATCCGGGAAGTCGTCAAATACATTCAAGCGAATTATGACGGCGATGTTTCGATTGCTTCGATTGCCGGGCATGTTTATTTAACGCCGACCTATCTTTGCATTTTGTTCAAAAAAGAGAAGGGCATCTCCATCAATGATTATATTACTCAATTTCGTATCGAGAAAGCCAAGCAGCTGCTTAAGGACCGCAAGCTTAAGCTGTATGAAATCGCCGGCAAGGTCGGATACCAGGACGCCAACTATTTCGCCAAGGTGTTCCGCAAGCTGACGGGAATGAACCCTTCCGAGTTCCGCGAGAAGACGGAAGAAGGATTTCTATGAGCAGAAGTTTCTCAATCTTTGCGCTGTTCAATAATTTGCGCATCAAGCAAAAGCTGCTGTTGACCTATATAGTGCTGATCGTTATACCGGTAGGATCGATCTCGTGGATCTCTTATCATAAAACATCAGGAATGGTCGAGCAGCGGATTGTAGATTCCACCCGCCGGTCCTTCGAGCAAGCGAACACGTTTATTTCTTACAAGCTCAATAACGTCAAGGACGTTTCCAGCATGCTGTTCATGAACAAATCGCTGAATGAAATTCTTGCCAACAAGGATGCTTCCTACACGTTAAGCCAGCAGATCGATGATTATCAGATGCTGCTGGAAATTATCCGTTCAGCGCAAAACAGCCGTGAAATCTACGGAATCCGCTTGTATGTCAATAACGACTGGATCTACTCCCGGGAGAACAGCACCATTCTGCCGATGAAGGAAGCAATGCAAACCGAGTGGTTCCGCGATATGCTGAGCAATCAGGACGGCATCTACTGCCGCCCGACGTACGAATACGATTTTCAGGATATGCGGGGGGTGCAGCAGATTTTGTCCTGTGTCCGTCCCTTGCAGTTGGATGGCGGTTTTAATGGACGGATTCTGGGCGTCATAGCCATCGATATTTTGGAGGAGAGCATCAGCGAAATTATCCGCCAGACCAATATTACCCGCCTTGGACAGGTCTATTTAACAGATCAGGATGGGGTGATCATGTCAGGGCTGGATAAAGCCCAGATCGGCAAGCGGATTGACCTGGATTTGCTGCAAAATGATTCTTCCGGGACGGCGGGAGCGGAAGGAACCTTGACGGCCAGACCGGACGGCAGACCGTCCATAGTCATTCATAAGCAGGTGGAAGGGACGAGCTGGAGATTGGTCGCGATTATCCCGCAGGAGGAAATCTCGCAGCAAATCAATCCATTGGCGCGGGATCTGTTGCTTGTATTAATTGTTGTGACCGTGATCGCCATTTTGACGGCGTTTTGGATATCGTCGGGAATTACGCGCAGGATTCGGCTTCTGCTGCGGCATATCCGCAAGATTGAAGAAGAGCAGTGGGATTTCCGGGCTCGGGTGGACAGTACGGACGAGCTGGGGGTTCTGCAGCAGCATTTCAACTTGATGAGTGAAAATATGCAGAGGCTGATCAAGGAGAAATATGAGGAGGAGGTTCTCAAGAAAAGCGCGGAGCTGAAGGCGCTGCAGGCGCAAATTAATCCCCATTTCCTCTACAACACATTGGATATGATCCATTGGATGGCTTTAAAGCATAAGGCTCCGGAAATCAGTGAAGTGGTCGGGATGCTGGCGAAATTTTTCCGGCTAAGCTTAAGGGGAGGCAGGGATATCATTACACTGCAGGATGAATTGGAGCATGTCAGAATGTACCTTGACCTGCAAAATAAACGGTTCGGCGGAATGGTGGACTATGAGCTGGAATGCGAGCCCGGGGTGGAAAACTGCGCGACGGTGAAGCTTATACTGCAGCCGCTCGTAGAAAATGCTATTCTGCACGGTATCCAGGAACGGAAGGACAAGAGAGGCAAAATCCGGATTCACGCCTGCCGTGAAGAAGATCAAATTTTTATTAGCGTAGAGGATAATGGGGTAGGAATGAGCCGCACAGAGACGGAGCAGATTCTGGCGGGGAGACCCGGCAGCGGTTATGGAGTCCGCAATGTCATCGACAAAATCAAGCTTCATTACGGAGAAGGCTACGGTTTGTCCTACTATAGCGAGCCTGGAGAAGGGACGAAGGTCGTTATCCGCTATCCGGCTTTGCCGTATAACGAGGTGGAGAATTCCGGCGGGGGTACGGGCTGAATTATCGGCCAGGACAACAAAACAAGCAACTGTGGACAAATACGACAAATCCTAATCATGCTATATTCAAACCAGTCAACCTCTGACTTAAACACAATATTAAACCAATGGGGGAAGCAAGCATGAAAAAGGCGATAGCCGGTATGATCAGTTTTTCGTTAGCGTTTTCAGTCTTGGCGGGCTGTGCCAGCAACGGCTCCGGAACCCAAGCCGATGGCGACAAAGGAAGCGGCAGCGCGGGCAGCGAGAAGCCGGAGCTGAGACAGCTCGGGTTCCAGAGAAATTTCGATCCGAATTCCGACCCGGTAGCTAAATTTCTGGAAGAGCAAACGGGATATAAAGTCAAATACGAAACGCTGCCGCTCGAAAATCCGGACGACAAGCTTAACCTGCTGATGGCCAACAAGGAGCCCTACGATATTATTAAGCTGTCCGGCTCGCAGTACAACCGCCTAGCGGCACAGGGCGCGCTGGAGCCGTTGGACGAGCTGCTGGAACAGTACGGACAAACGATAAAAGAAGTCAATCCGCCGGAGCTGTTCGAGAATGCTAAAGTCGATGGAAAAATTTACGGGATTCCCGAGAAGCATCCGCGGGCTTTCGTCGGCAGTTCTCTGGCTGTCCGCCAGGATTTGCTGGATGAGCTGGGCATGAAGGTACCGGAGACCATCGATGAGTTCTATGAGCTGCTTAAAGCGATCAAGGAAAAGAAAGGCATTGTCCCGTTTAGCGGTTTTGAGAGCATCATCCCGGAAATTTCCGGCGCCTTCGGGGTTGTAACCCCTTGGGAGGTTCAGGACGGCAAGCTGATTCACAGGCTGGACCATCCGGGTATGAAGGAATATCTGGAGTTTATGAACAAGCTGTATAACGAAGGATTGATTGATCCCGAATGGCCGGTGAATAAATCAGCCACCGTGCAGCAGAAGTTTACGACCGGGAAAGCGGGAGTCATTACCTACGGCTGGGGAATAGCTCCGGCAGTAACCGAAGCCTTAAAGAAAAATATGCCTGAAGCGAAAATTACCCAGATTCCGGCGTTGAAAGGCAAGGACGGTCAGACAGGAAACTGGCTGCAGGGCGGTGGAGTAAGCTGGTATATCGCCATTCCGAAATCCTCCAAGCATAAAGAGGATGCTATGAAATATATGAACATGAAGGTTCAGCCGGATCTGTTCAAGAGCCTTTCCATCGGGGAAGAGAACGTTCATCACAAGAAGGATGACAGCGGCAAGCTGTTCCCGATCCTGCCGAAGTTCAACGATGATCGCGGGAATGCCGACTGGTTCATGACAAGCACGGATTCTACGGCTTACGAGGAGCTGTGGCTGCTGAGGGTCCGCAAGGATCAGGTGCTGTATGAGGCGTTCGAGGAAATTCAGAAGCAGGGTCCGATCTCCCGTAAAGATCCGACCGTTCTGGCTCCTCCGCTGCCTGTCGTCGGCAATAACATGCAGAAGCTGACCAAGCTCGAGTCCGATTACATCATTAAAGTCATCGCGGGGGCCGAAAGCTTGGACGGATTCGACCATTTCGTGAGCCAATGGAAATCCCAGGGCGGAGAAGAAGTCATTCGGGAATTGTCGGGTTGGTATGATCAGTCCAAATAAGGAAGCAAGCCGGGGAGAACTTCCCCGGCTCTTCTATTTCTCTTTTACATAACCTTAATATTTTCCCCGTTATCGTAAGATAGCCTTCTTATCATTTAACGGAAGACCTATCACAATGGACATAAAAGAGGCTCCGGGAGGAGCGGCAAGGGAGGCGAATATCGGTGTTGGCGAGGGAAAGCGATACTGCCCGTTCGGAGGGATGGTGTTTTGATAAACGGTTTTTAGACCGGCCGATTGCATTGGGGCATTTTGTTCTTGAGCAGGTAAGAGATAGCTGTTTTCTTGATGGCTTCTCCTCTTCCCCCGTCCATGCGAACAGTACGGAATTGTATTACGTCATGAACGGAACGGGTTCGCTTCTATGCGCAGGTGACCAGCTTCGTTTGCAGGAGCGGGATATTATCGTATGCCAAGCCCCGGATCGTTGGCGGGTAGAAAACTCCGAGAATTATCCCTTGCGCCTGCTCGGGCTTCGCTTCCGGCTTTCCAACGGTGCCCGGGGACCGGTGGCCGAACGCTTCGGCAAGCTGACTTGCGAGCAAATGGAGTTGTTGAAGGACGACGGTACCATTGAAACCATGCTGCTGGGCTTGTTAAGGGAGCTGGAACGCCCGGATTCCATGGCCAAGACTATGGCGGAGAGTTTTTTGCAGCAAATCGTTGTGAGCGTTTTCCGCGCCCGTCCGGGCCAGCAGCAGGCCGCGAGAAAGCCTGCTCCCATTAACGGAGCGAAGGAGCTCGTTTATCAAACGGTCCGTTATATGGATGAGAGCATGACGGAAATTAAGGAACTGAATGAAATCGCCGATGCCTTAGGCTACAGCTACTCCCGTTTGTCCCACGTTTTCAGGCTGGAGATGGGAGTTTCCCTGCAGACCTACTGGGCGCGCAGCCGAATGCTGCGCGCCATGAAAATGCTGCAAACCGGCAATACAACGATTACCCGGGTTGCGGAGCTGTTGCATTATCAATCGGTTCACTCCTTCAGTAAAGCATTTAAGAAAATTGCCGGCTTGTCACCGACGGAATATCAGGAGCTTTATGGCCGACCTGCATTGGCGGCCTCAATACATCAACGGAGGGACTTATCATGAAAGCTGCCATCTATTCGGAAAGGCAATTGGACCATCCATTGTCCATAGAGGCGAATCAGTATTCGCTGAACCAATTGGAGCATCACGAGTTGAATGCGTATGATGCTGTGCTGGTCGTAGGATCGGGCAAGGTGGACGAGGAAACCGCTCTATCTGTACCGGTAATAGAGAAGCTGTGGCGTTATGTAGAGCAAGGGGGAAGACTGTATGCGGAATTGATCAGCGCCTTCGATTTTCCCAGCTCGCGGTTGTTCGGCTGGAAGCAGGATTTTCCCAAATCGAGAAGAACACTTGAGAAGCTGAGGGTAGCGCTCAAGGATGCTTCCCTTCCCCAAGGGGCATTGCTGGAGTGGGAGGGCGCGATGGCCTACGGGTTTTCCATTCATACGGAAACTTGGCTGGACTTTGGAGCCTTCCGGCAAACCCGCGAGTCGGGAGAAGATGACGGAACGTCCGCATTTCCCGGTCTGCTGTCTAAGAAGATGGGGAAAGGTCTTGTCGTCTACAGCGCCTTCTCGCTGCTATCCCGCCCTCATGGAACGGTCCTGAGGCCCCATTGGCTGTGGAACCAAGTGTTGGCGAAGCTATCGCAGGCTACGGGCATTCCGTTGGCCGGATTGGACCCGATTATCCGTACAGGCGCCGATAAGCCGGCCGAGGAGGCTGTGCGCCGGAATGCGCAATGGTTCCTTCGTTCCGGCATGCTCCCCGAAGAGGACGGATCCACGGGTGTGTATGAGAACGTCCACTCCGTGACCGCCCGGGTATCGCCGGACCGCCGCCCCGACTGCCATGCGCATACCGCATTGATGATGCATTTGTATTCCCGGTATACGAAGGACCCGAGCTGGAGCGAGAGGGCCCACCGATTGCTGCAATATTTATTCGATCAAGGGTATCAGGATATGAATCCTGAATCGGAGACGTTCGGATTTTTCAAATGGTATCAGTTCCCTGGGGAGAGGCCGGATCAGATTTTTACGGACGATAATGCCTGGGTCTGCTTCGTGCTTCTGTATTTGTACCGCCGGACCGGCAAGGAGGAATATAAGCGGAGAGGAATGGCGGTCGCACAGGCACTGCTGTCTACGCAGCATGAGACAGGCCTGAGGCCGAACATGCTGATCGGGGCGGAGATGGAGGCCAAAGGGGCCGCCCAAGCATCGGCGGAGCATGCGGCGAGCTTTAATCCGCATTTCGAAAGTATAGCTCATGCGGCTTTCCTACAGGCTTATCTCGTTTCGCAAGACTCCGCCTATTTGGATACGGCGATGCGGGGCTCTCTGGCTTTACTGGAGCGTATGGGAGAGCTTAAATTTATGTACAGCCGGACATCCGGGCTTTCCCGTTTCCTTCTTCCTTTGGGGTATCTCAGCCGCAAGGACCCGACGGGGCGGATCCGTCAAGGATTGGATGAGGTTACGCACTATTTGTTAAGCCATCTTCATAGTTTGGGCGGTATTGAAGAAGCGGACAACCCCGATCCGGAACGGTTCGGGCAAGAGGATACGGGAGTGTTTCTATATAACGGGGAGGAGATTGCCGACCAATTATATACGAATAATTTCCTGCTTATGAATGCGTGGGAAGCATGGAAAGCGACCCAAGAAGATAAATACGCGGAATTATATCAAAACTTGTCCCGTTTTCTGTGCGGCATTCAAATCGAAAGTCCCAATCCGCTGTTCGATGGAGGGTGGATGCGGGCGTATGATCTGCGCCATAGAGAATATTTCGGCAACAACGGGGATACCGGATGGGGGCCGTATTGCATGGAAAGCGGATGGACCAACGCGATAACCTCGGCGGGTCTGCTGCTTGGCCTGCTGGATGAGTCGGTCTTTGATGAATAATTGTTCTAATAGAAATAATTAATAATTCTTATCCGTCGAATGATGGTCTATCAGAGTGATAACCCCCAATCCTGCAGGGATAAGTCTACGTCTATATTTAAGACGAAACTTCAATCGGATGGCGCAGAATCTGACATCTGACCAAACGATTGCTCAGTATTGCTTAAGCGAGCGAGTTTTTATTCTACGATATTGGAAAGGAGCCAGGCGGATGATGAAACAGCTGCATGCAGATGTTGTTATTATTGGAGGTGGAACGGGGGGATGCGCGGCTGCCTTGGCTTGTGCCAAGATGGGCAAAAAGGTGCTCATGACCGAGGAAACGGATTGGATCGGAGGCCAATTGACAAGCCAGGCGGTTCCCCCGGATGAGCATCCGTGGATCGAGCAGTTCGGTTGCACCGCCAGCTATCGGCAATTCCGAAATCGGGTGCGCGATTATTACAGCCGCAATTTTCCGCTGACGGCAGCAGCCCGCTCCGATCTTTATTTGAACCCGGGCAATGCCACTGTAAGCCGGGTAGCCCATGAGCCCCGTACCGCCTTGGCTGTCCTGAATGACATGCTGGCTCCCTACATTCATAGCGGGACGCTAACCGTGATGACCCGTTATAAATGTGTCCGTGCGGAAACATCGGGCGACGAAGTTGCAGCGGTCCATGTCCGGAGCCTGGACACGGGGGATGAGATCGTGCTGACCGCCCCGTATTTTCTGGATGCCACGGAAGAGGGGGATGTGCTCCCCTTGGCCGGAGTCGAGTATGTAACCGGCTCGGAATCCGTCAGCCAGACCGGCGAGCCGCATGCCTTGGAAGGAGAGGCCGATCCTCAGGATATGCAGGCCTTTACTTACTGCTTCCTGGTCGATCATCTCGAAGGGGAGGATTTCACTATTCCGAAACCGGCCCAGTATGATTTCTGGAGGGAGTATCAGGCGGATTTCTGGCCTGACAAACAGTTAAGCTGGATGGGACTTGTTCCGCATACGCTGGAGCCGGTCCGTTACAGCTTCTTCCCGGACGGCAAGTCGTTCTCGTTATGGCAATACCGGAGAGTCATTGACCGTTCCCTGTTTGCGGAAGGGACTTTTGACAGCGATATGACGATCGTCAACTGGCCGCAGAACGATTATTGGCTCGGCTCCATCATCGATGTTCCGGAGGAGGAACGCATCAAGCATCTGGAGAACGCCAAGCAATTGAGCTTGTCCCTGCTGTATTGGATGCAAACCGAGGCCCCGCGTCCGGACGGACGGTACGGTTACCCGGGGCTGAGGCTTAGGAAGGATGCTGTCGGCACGGAGGACGGGTTGGCCAAAAGTCCGTACATCCGCGAGGCAAGAAGAATTCGGGCCGAATTGACCGTTGTGGAGCAGCATCTGAGTCCCGCATGCAGACCGGGATTAACGGCTGAAGATTACCCGGATTCGGTCGGCATCGGCTGCTACCGGATCGATCTGCATCCGAGCACGGGGCTGCGCACGTATATTGATGTTCCGAGCCTGCCGTTTCAAATTCCTCTGGGCTCGCTCATTCCGGTCCGGGTCAACAATTTGCTGCCCGCATGCAAAAACATTGGCACAACCCATATTACAAACGGTTGCTATCGGCTGCATCCGGTCGAATGGAACATCGGCGAAGCGGCGGGTTATTTGGCCGCCTACTGTGTGGAGCACGGAGTCAAGCCGCGCGAAGTGCGCAATGATAAGCAGAAGCTGGAGGATTACCAGTCGATTCTGGTACAGGCCGGTGTGGAGCTGAAGTGGCCATCCATTCACGCGGTCTAGCGGGTAGGGCAAACGGGCGCACGGAGGAAATTTGGGAACGGGGATAACTATCGCCGCTCCTACTGCCTTCGACTACTATCCCCTTCGCTCAGGTTTAGCAGGATGAGGCACTGGGGGCTTCATGTTTGGCGAAGAGGAGAACGGAGCAAAGAGGTATGACTGGAACTAACGAGATCGCTCCAGCTGCCTTCGACTACTATCCCCTTCGCTCAGTTTGGCGGGACGAGCCGCTGGGAGCTTCATGTTTGGCGAAGAGGAGAACGGAGCAAAGAGGTATGACCGGGA
Source organism: Paenibacillus residui (assembly GCF_042677205.1). NCBI lineage: Bacteria > Bacillati > Bacillota > Bacilli > Caryophanales > Paenibacillaceae > Paenibacillus > Paenibacillus residui. The sequence goes on along the minus strand of NZ_JBHTIU010000029.1, from coordinate 18,002 downwards.
CTAGCGAGATCGCTTCAGCTGCCTTCGACTACTGCTCGGGTTTGGCGGGTAGAATTGCTGGGAGCCTTATGTTGGCCAAGAGGAGAGCGGAGCAAAGAGGTATGACCGGGACTAACGAAATCGCTCCTACTGCCTTCGACTATTATCCCCTTCGCTCAGTTTGGCGGGGCAGAACCGCTAGAGCTTTACGTTTGGGGAAGAGGGATGCCAACGGTTGGAAGTCCAGCCCGTTTTGTCTTAGACAAAGCGGGCTTTTTTGCCGTCTATTCCGAACGGATTCATGCTATAATTTTGATTATTTCCTGTTAATGGAATCAAAGGTCGGGGAGGGCTAAATGCACAGACCAATACTATGCTATTTATGGGTGCTTCTAATCTCAATCCTGCTTTATGCTCCCAGGGTTCATGCGTGTGTTGACGAGGAGGGGGCATATCCTCAGAGCTTAGCGGAACTGAAGGGATTGGGAATGTTTATCGGCTTGTCAGCGGTCATTGTGTTCAGTCTGGTTTGGATCGCAGTTCAATGGCGGCGATCGTCAGGCTCCAAGCGGCTGCGTTACCGGTTATGGGCCGTTGAACTTCCCCTTCTTTTGGTTTGTGCGGGAATAGTGGTCATTGTGGTCACCGTCTATCTTCCGCTGCTTTTTTTCGATAATAAGTGCGTATGAGTCCAAGGTTGAATCTATGATTGTTTGTCTATCTACCATAGAAAAATATTAAACGGGGGGCGGGGACATACATCATCCTTCTCCTCTGTACATATACCTTTTTTACGATATAAGCATGATAAGCCTTAACGGCCTTCCTTCTTATATCTCATCGTAACGCATTCACTCTGGAAGAATCGGTGAAATCGGGCGGTTTTTAACCAACGGATTGAAGACGATTCTATCTTCGCAACGAGAGGATGAACAAGGTATGTGTGGAATAGTCGGATGGATTGACTGGCAGAGGGACTTAGCCTCCGAGAGGCTGTATATGGAGGCGATGACCGCAACACTGGCTGCACGCGGGCCTGATGCCTCCGGGCTGTGGATTTCCGGGCATTGTGCGTTTGGACATCGCCGGTTAAGCGTCATAGACCCGGATAACGGCGCTCAGCCTATGCTCCGGCAGAGCGGCGATTATACCTATGTTATCGTTTATAACGGAGAATTGTATAACGCTCCCGAGTTAAGAAAGGAGCTGGAGCTGTTGGGGCATCGCTTCCGGACGCAATGCGACACGGAAGTGCTCTTGGCCGCTTACATGGAGTGGAAAGAGGAATGCGCCGCCAGGTTAAACGGAATTTTTGCCTTTGCCGTATGGGATGAGCAGAGGCGTCATGTTTTTCTGTGCAGGGACCGATTGGGGGTTAAGCCGCTTTTTTATATGCAAGTGAATGGGGCGCTCTTATTCGCATCCGAGCCGAAAGCGGTATTGGCACACCCGGCGGTTAAACCGCAGGTCGGCCTGGAAGGCTTGGCGGAAATCTTGGTGATGGGGCCGGCGAGAACCCCGGGATGCGGTATATATTCGAATCTATCGGAGCTCAAACCGGGACACAGCCTGCTGTTTAACCGCGATGGGGTTCGTCCCAGCTGTTATTGGCGCCTCGAAAGCAAACCGCATTCCGACGGCATCGGTACGACAGCGGAGAAGATCAGGGAACTTCTTCGCGATACTCTGGAGCGCCAATTGATTTCGGATGTGACTGTATGCACCCTGCTTTCCGGAGGGCTGGATTCAAGCGCTTTAACGGCCTTGGCCGCAGATTATTATCGTCGTACCGGCCGGGGAGAGCTTCACACCTATTCGGTAGATTACACGGATAATGACAAGCATTTTACAGCCAGCCTTTTCCAACCGAACAACGATGCCCCCTGGATCCGCCGCATGAGCGAATATTTGGGAACCTGCCATCATCACGTCGAGTTTGATACGCCGGAGCTTGTCTCTGCTCTCAAGCAAGCGGTAATCGCGCGGGATTTGCCGGGAATGGCGGACGTGGACGCGTCTTTGTACCTGTTCTGCCGGGAAATTAAACGATCCGCCACCGTCGCTATTTCCGGAGAAGCCGCCGATGAAATATTTGGCGGTTATCCATGGTTTTATCGCGAGGAAGCTCTGAATGCCGGAACATTCCCGTGGGCTCTGGCAGCAGAGGAAAGGGCAGGCCTGCTTTCCGAGGATGTCCGTTCCTGGATGCACCCCGGTTCCTATATCAAGGAAAGCTACAATCTGGCCATTGCCGAGGTCCCCCGTCTACCCGGAGAGAACCCGCAGGAGGCACGGATGAGAGAGATGTCATACCTGAACATAACCCGGTTCATGCCGACGCTGCTGGACCGCAAGGACCGGATGAGTATGGCCGCCGGGCTGGAGGTCCGCGTGCCGTTCTGTGATCATCGGCTGGTGGAGTATGTATGGAATATCCCTTGGGAAATGAAAACGGCCGGGGGACACGAAAAAGGAATACTGCGTCATGCACTGGAAGGTCTTCTCCCGCGAGATATTCTGACCCGCAAGAAGAGCCCCTACCCGAAAACACATAATCCGAACTATTTGGCCGCCGTGAAAAAATGGGTGCTGGACATACTTGACGATGCCTCTTCTCCGCTGCTACCCTTGATCAATGCGTCGAAAATCCGCCAAATGGCCGAGGGAACAGTCCCGTTTACTTCCCCCTGGTTTGGGCAACTAATGAACGGTCCGCAAATGTTTGCCTATTTGGCACAAGTCGACTTTTGGCTTCGCACTTACCGGGTATCCATTCGATAATGCGTTAATGTAAAGCCGGAACCATTTGTAGTGAGATATCCGGCATTTAATGGCAGGTCCGCTTTCGTGCAATTCGGAACACAGCAGGCAATGCTTGCGTTAGTTTAATTATGTGTTTTCTGTGTGTTTTAATCTAGTTAGCAGTTGAGTATAAAATTTATTGTGATAAAATAACCTAGGGAAGGCCGAGTGCTACCAGCACTCGGCCTTACAATTGGTTGGAAGGGGTACCCCGTCCTCCGATTGAAAATACATAAAAGGCGCAGTTTAAAATTTTATGCAGCTTAGAAGGGCATCTCATGGTTGTCTCGCATATACTGAAAGCCCATTACCAGCGACTTTTAGCAAATATTCCGTGCAGTAAGATATATATCTTCATTTAATGAAAAGTAGTAAGTGCTGATCTTTCGTTCGTCAAGGAAGAACATCATGCTAGTGGTTGCCGTACCGGAGAACTGATCCTTGTCCAGAGCAAGCACATGAAGAATTTTGTATCGCCAAAGTAAAGGTTTCTGTACGGAAATGCCCGCTGGTTTGGCACATTTGCGAATGGAGAGTCCCTGCTTTAAAGCTGCCAAATTGTTTACCCATTTATCTGGATGATGGGTTCGATGGAAAGGGGGATTTGTTAAACATTAAAGTACGCTAACAAAAAACAAACATGTATTCATATTTAAACGTATATTTAAACTGCGCCGAATAAAACATGGAGAGGAACATGCTGGTTTGAAGACTTTTCTAATTGTTGTGGGAATTATTGTGGCCGTTGTGATTTTACTTATTGTGGGTTTGATTACAGCGAGCAAGCGAATTGAGAAAAAGAATAAGAAAATGCGACAAGAAATGGAGATGGCTAATTCTTTACCGAAGGAGAAACAGCATTTGCTTGCCTACGGTGCCAATCTCGCTCTTTACCGGTCTGAGTCGCCACGGATACTGCGGGTAAAGATAGATCATGAAATTTTGAAGGAAGGCCTTTCTTCAGCCTGGGACGTTAGTAATCGGGAAGAAGCTGTACAAACCCTGGAATGGCTGCTTACGGAAGGGCATCGTGCGAAATATGATGAGCTTCTTATGGCGTTGAAAGCTGGACAGTCTTTTACAGAGGAGGAAGTGGGCAAATCGCAGGAATGCTATGAATCCGCCCAAGAAGCGATGATGAAGAAGCTTTCCTTTACGCAATCCGATTTTGACCGGGTGAACACGATTGCTGCCTGGGATTTTGACCGGGCTGTAAATATTGCAAGATGGAGCTGCATACTGGGCTATATTACCGAAGAACAGGCATGGGGCTATATGAAGAGAGCTGCTGATTCCGCCAGCCATATTTTCCAATCCTGGAAGGATTACTTTATTTCATTTGCATTTGGCCGAGCCATTGCTTACGAAGGGGACATTTACGATATCCTTTGGAATGGAAAAGAATTGCTGGAGGAAAAGGACTCGATCTGGAATGAATTTGGCATTAAGCGATCCTGAACAGGAAGTAGAGGTCTTTCAATCATAGTATACATACTATGAGTCGAATGGTTACATAAAATTCCATTTGTTGCACGTGAAAGTATGTCCAACTTGAGAACCCAGGGGAAGCAGCCTCTGGGTTCTTTTTTGCGTAAATGTTGAAGGCGGCTGCCTTAACTCCGACGCAGGCATACTACTGTGGTTAATAATTGAGAGACTATTGGAATATTATCAAGTTTGAGAACATTAACTTTTTGATACACCAATAGATAATCACTATGAATTTAACCCCGAAACCATTGAAAATTTAACGAAATTGGGATAGGGGGGAGATGGCGAATATAAGGAGGATTCCAATTACATTAGCGCAGCTCGCTGCAAGGCGGGCTTGAAGGGATTGAAAGATACGTCACCATTTTTTTTAAGAAGCCGGATTGCCAAAACCCTCATTGATATTGCTTAAAATCTGACTCGACATGCAACAATTTTTCTAAAGAGGATTTGTGGGGCGGACAATAATAAGAAAAGCCACCATAACATGGTGACTTTGATATCTAAGTATGGCGTCCCAGGAGGGATTCGAACCCCCGACACACGGCTTAGAAGGCCGTTGCTCTATCCAGCTGAGCTACTGGGACTTGATAAATAAACTGTTGCAAGGGCGGTTAATCATTTTTAGCGCGAAACATGATTAATATTAACACAGCACCAAAAGAAAATCAACAGGTATTTTTCGTATTTTTTTGGGCTCATTTTTTTGCATTTTTGTTCCGAAAACGATAGTATCTAGCTAAAGCTTTATTATGGAAAGATGGTGAAGGCAATAACCGATAAACCTAAGGATAACGTCGTTTTATTTCCGAAAACGATAGATTATTACCAAATGGAATTGACGCGGATGCTCGAGACCGAGCGATACCGCGAAGCGATAGAATTACTCCATTTTTTAGTACAGTGTGACAGCGGCGACCCAAGGACGAATGAGGAGTGGCAGGCGCTACTGGATTGGCTGCGTACGATGCAGCCAGAGCTATACGCGGAGGAAGAAGAGGACATCAGCGAAGAAGAATTAAGACGCCGGCAGTTGACGGGTAAAGAGAAGAACAACGCCAATTACGTTAACGAACTGCTGCAAATATTGCAGGACGGGACGAACTTGGCCAAGCAAGCTCTTGCATTGGAGCAATTAAGCTGCCTGGATCACCCTTCTATTAATGAAGCGCTCAAGAATTGGCTTGTTTCCCCGAGGCTTCCTCCGATTCTTCAGTTCAAGGTTCTGCAGGTACTGAAACGAAGGGGGGAAGGGGGGACGGTAACGCTGGAGAAGCTTGGCGAGAAGATCGTGCTGGATATCCAGGATACTCCACCCTCATTTCAAGAGTTTCCTCAGGAAGCCTATTCTATTGTAGAAAGATTTCTGTCGTTCAGCGAGTCCAAGCATCCGGTATTGGCGTATTTTGCCTCGGAAACCTGGCAGGAGTTTCTCGCTTATGCTTACGGAACTTCCATTTACCGTGAGCTTCTGTCCTTATCGGAGGAGCAGATGGACGCGTGGGCCTGCGCCTTTCATCTCGTGCTGGAGGAAACAATGGTTGGCACCCCCGATGAGGAGGACATACTGGAACTGTATGGGATGACGGATAGGCTCAAGTTCGCTCTGGCGCGGGCGACTACTATGTTTAAAAGCTTTGTAAGGGATGTTTTTCCGCGTTCATAGCTATTCTTGAAATGAAAAGGTTTTATGATATAATGAAATGGTTATGTAAGCTGAAACGTGAAAAAGTTAGGTACATTTTTGGAGGGGAAAGCATAAAATGAAAGCAAGCTGGGAAAAAATAGAGAAGAACCAAGGCGTTCTTACCGTCGAAGTCGAAGCGGAACAATTTGACGCCGCATTGGATAAAGCATTTAAGAAAGTAGTTGGAAAAGTTAACGTTCCGGGATTCCGCAAAGGAAAAGTTCCGCGCGCGATCTTCGAAAAACGGTTCGGGGCCGAAGCCCTGTATCAGGACGCATTAGATATTCTGCTTCCCGAAGCCTACATACAGGCCGTGAAGGAAACTGGAATCGAACCGATTGACCGTCCGGAAGTCGATATTGAAGAAATCGGCAAGGGACAGGCTCTGAAATTTAAAGCCAAAGTGGAAGTGAAGCCTGAAGTATCGCTTGGCGAATACAAGGGATTGGAAGTTACGGAACGCAGCTCCGAAGTTACGGAAGAAGAGATGGATGCCGAGCTGAAACGACTGCAGCAGCGTCATGCCGAGCTTATTGTTGTGGAAGAGGGCACGGCGGAAGACGGCGACATGGTCGTCATCGATTTTGAAGGTTTTGTCGACGGCGAAGCTTTCGAAGGCGGCAAGGCCGAGAAGTATTCCTTGGAGCTTGGCTCTAACAGCTTTATCCCGGGCTTCGAAGCTCAGATCGTGGGAATGGCTAAGGAAGAAGAGAAGGACATCGAGGTTACTTTCCCTGAGGAGTACCATGTAGAGGATCTGAAAGGAAAGCCGGCCCTGTTTAAGGTGAAGCTTCATGAGATCAAGCGCAAGAATCTGCCTGAGCTGGATGATGAGTTCGCTAAAGATGTGAGCGAGTTTGAGACGTTGGATGAGTTTAAAGAAGACCTGAGCCGCAAGCTTGCGGAAAGAAAAGAGCAAGCCAACAAAGCGCAAATTCAGGAAGAATTGGTGAACAAAGCTTCGGAGGCGGCAGAGGTGGACATTCCTTCTGTCATGATCGATAACGAAGTGGAAACCATGCTTAAAGATTTCGAAGATCGTTTGAGAATGCAGGGGATGAATCTGGAGCTGTACTTCCAATTCTCCGGTCAGAACGAAGAAGCGCTTCGGGAGCAAATGCGCGGAGATGCAGAGAAGCGGGTTCGCAACAATCTGGTGCTCGAGGCCATTGCCAAAGCCGAGAACATTGAAGCCAGTGAAGAGGAAATCAACACAGAGCTCGAGAACATGGCCAAGACTTACCAGAGGACGACGGAAGAAATCCGGAGCATTCTGGAAGCGAACGGAACCTTGGAAAATATGGGCAAGGATATCAGCATCCGCAAAACAATTGATTTCCTAGTGGATAACAGCAAGTCGGTTCCTGCTGCAAGCTAAAACATAGTCTAGTCAGAGGCGCGTCTAGTTACGTGCCTTTGTTTTACCACATCGGAAAGTTTAAGTTCATTATGAAGAAGATGAACCGACTTTCCGATTGCTCTAGATGCCCCTGTTCAGGAATAAGTTAATGCATGCCAAGGCGTTTAACCGGAACGTTAATGAAGGGTTGCATAGGATAGTGTAAATATGACACAATACGTTAAACATGATAAAATGAAGGTGGACTGAAAGGCTGTTTCAGACCGGTTCATTTTGCTTTAATCAAGGAGTAGGAGGGATCCCCACATGGCCTTAATACCCATGGTCGTCGAACAGGAAAATCGCGGAGAACGTTCCTATGACATTTATTCGCGCCTGTTAAAGGACCGGATTGTTTTTATTGGTAGCGCCATAGATGATGATGTTGCCAATTTGGTTATAGCCCAGCTGCTGTTTCTGGCTGCTCAAGATTCCGAGAAAGACATTCACTTGTACATCAATTCTCCTGGCGGTTCGGTGACGGCCGGCATGGGGATCTATGATACGATGCAGCACATCAAGCCGGACGTGTCGACCATTTGTGTTGGAATGGCGGCAAGTATGGGCTCCCTTCTATTAACAGCCGGGGCTCCGGGCAAGCGGTTTGCCCTTCCGAACAGCGAAGTGATGATCCATCAACCTCTTGGCGGGGTCAGAGGGCAAGCTTCCGATATTAAGATTCATGCCGACTGGATTATTCGTACCCGGCAGCGGTTGAATCAGATTTATGTAGAACGCACGGGACAACCGATTGAAGTCATAGAGCGGGACACCGACCGGGATTTCTTCATGAGCGCCGAGGAAGCTAAGGAGTACGGGCTCATCGATCAAGTGATTACCAGAACGATCTGAAAGGAATAGGGGTGAAGCCATGTTTAAATTTAATGAAGAAAAAGGTCAACTGAAGTGTTCGTTCTGTGGTAAATCCCAAGACCAGGTTCGCAAGCTGGTGGCCGGTCCTGGCGTATATATTTGTGATGAGTGCATCGAGCTGTGCACGGAGATTGTGGAAGAGGAGCTAGGGCATGAGGAAGAGATCGATCTCAAGGACATTCCGAAGCCTAAGGACATCCGCAACATTCTCGATCAGTATGTCATAGGGCAGGATCAGGCCAAGAAATCTCTGTCTGTCGCAGTATATAATCATTACAAGCGCATCAACTCCCAGAGCAAGATTGAAGATGTGGAGCTGCAGAAGAGCAATATTTTACTGCTTGGCCCGACGGGAAGCGGGAAGACGCTTTTAGCACAGACATTGGCGAAGATATTGAACGTACCGTTTGCTATAGCCGACGCGACTTCTTTGACCGAGGCCGGTTATGTCGGCGAAGACGTTGAGAATATTCTGCTCAAGCTTATTCAGGCTGCGGATTACGACGTGGAGAAAGCCGAGCGAGGCATTATCTACATCGATGAAATCGATAAAGTCGCCCGTAAATCGGAGAATCCGTCCATTACCAGAGACGTTTCCGGTGAAGGGGTACAGCAGGCACTGCTGAAAATTTTGGAAGGTACGGTAGCTTCCGTTCCTCCGCAAGGCGGCCGAAAGCATCCGCATCAGGAGTTCATCCAAATCGATACGACGAACATCCTGTTTATTTGCGGCGGGGCCTTCGACGGTCTGGAATCGATCATCAAGCGCAGAATCGGCAAGAAGGTGATCGGATTCGGTACGGATGGCATCAAGGCAGATCTGAAGCCGGGAGAATATTTATCCATGGTTCTGCCTGAGGACCTGCTTAAATTCGGGCTTATCCCGGAATTTATCGGTCGTCTTCCGGTAATCTCCACGCTGGAGCCTCTGGATGAGAATGCGCTTGTCCGCATTCTGTCGGAGCCGAAGAACGCACTGGTTAAGCAGTACCAGAAGATGCTGGAGCTGGATAACGTAGCTCTGGAATTCGAAGCGGATGCACTAGAGGCCATCGCCAAAGAAGCGATCAAACGGAGCACAGGAGCCCGTGGTCTGCGTGCCATTCTGGAGCGGATTATGCTCGATGTTATGTATGACATCCCATCCAGGACGGATGTGCGCAATTGCACGGTGACCAAAGAAGTCGTGGAGGAGAAGATTGCTCCGATGCTCACGACCAAAGATGATAAGAAAAAGGAAGAAAGTGCATAACAAGCAACTATTTTCCGGCCGATCATCCTCTTAGGCAGTCCGATATCGGACTGCTCGGGAGGATATTTGCCGTCATGGGAGAGAAGAATTATGTACCATCGTACGGAGACCGTTCCCGTCCGGGTAGGGGATTTAACGATCGGCGGGAATAATGAGGTTATCATTCAGAGCATGTGCACGACCAAGACGGCCGACGTGAAGGCGACCGTTGCCGAAATTCATCGGCTGGAAGAGGCCGGATGCCAGTTAGTCCGGGTTACTGTGAATAACCAGGAAGCGGCAGATGCCATTAAGGAGATCAAGAAACAGATCAGCATCCCGCTTGTTGCAGATATTCATTTCGACTACCGGCTTGCCTTGAAGGCGATTGAGAACGGGATCGACAAGGTTAGAATCAATCCCGGCAATATCGGTAAGCGGGAGAGAGTTCAGGAAGTAGTGAAGGCTTGTCAGGCACGGGGAATCCCGATCCGTATCGGGGTGAATGCCGGTTCTCTGGAACGGCATCTGCTGGAGAAATACGGTTATCCTACAGCGGAGGCGATGGTTGAGAGCGCCCTTTTCCATATTGGAATTCTGGAAGAGCTGGATTTCCACGATATTATCGTCTCGCTTAAAGCCTCCGATGTTCCGATGGCGATTGAAGCTTATTCCAAAGCGGCCGAAGTGATCCGTTACCCGCTCCATTTAGGAATAACGGAATCAGGCACGCTTCATACAGGAACGATCAAAAGCTCGGCAGGGATTGGAGCTTTGCTGTCGATGGGAATCGGTTCTACCGTCCGCATTTCATTAAGCGCCGATCCGGTGGAGGAAGTGAAGGTTGCCAGAGAACTGCTGAAGACGTTCGGTCTGATTTCCAATGCGGCGACTCTTGTCTCCTGCCCGACCTGCGGGCGGATTGACATAGACCTTGTCTCCATCGCGAATGAAGTGGAAGAGTATATTTCCAAGCTTAAGGTGCCGATTAAAGTATCGGTGCTGGGCTGTGCTGTAAATGGGCCAGGGGAGGCTCGTGAAGCGGATATCGGTATTGCCGGCGCCCGCGGGGAAGGCTTGCTATTCCGCTATGGAGAAGTCGTACGCAAGGTTCCTGAGGCGGAGCTCGTCAGCGAACTGAAGAAAGAAATTGATCATATCGTTGCCGTTTATGAGGAAACCGGGGTTATCCCCGGACGCAAGCATTAATTTTTATTACAATTGCTCGAACAAGGTGAAGATAAGTCATCCGATAAAAATATATGCGTTAAAAGCATTTGTCCCGGTCCTGTATTAAGCGGCCGGGATTTTTTGATATAGAGAAAATCGGTTTTGATTTTATTGGTGAAATTATATATAAATGGAAATTGAAAACTAAATGGATTTCATACAGTTAGATTTCTATATTCGGAAGAAATATGGAAACTAACTGGAAAACCTACAGTTAGTTTGCGCCAAAACAGCCGTTTCGCCCAAAGTTGCCCATTTTAACTGTAGTTTCTCCAGTTAGTTTGATCATTTTCGCCCATTCGCTTGAATCTACCTGTACCAAATACAGTTAGACGTGCCGCTCCGCTTGCAACGATGCCTGCAGACGGTAAAATAGACGGATTTTCAAGGTAGTTTCCGTCTTCCGCTCCAAAGGAGCAAACTAGCTGTATGAAATCCAGTTAGACGCGCCCTTACATTTGCCGGCACCAGCAGAAAATGAAAAATAGAAGGATTCTCATTACCGGCCAGGATTTGTGTTCATATATTGTTCGATCCCTTCTGCTACGGCAGCCGCGAGCTCCCGCTGAAGCTTGGGATCTGTAAGACGTTTACGGTCTGAGTCGTTGGAGATGAATCCCATTTCGACAATGACTGTAGGGCATTTACTCTGATTCAGGAGAAAGTAAGTTCTGCCTATAGCTGTGGAATGATCTCGGTTATACAATTCGTTAAGCGACCTTTGGATAGAGTGGGCGAGCTGTTTGCTTTCTTCGCTTTTCTGATGCAGAACAATTCCTCCGGATTGTGAAGACCGCTTGGACCAATTGACATGGATGCTGACCATGATTTTGGGCTTGAGCCGGCTGGCAATTTCCTTACGTTGAATCAGATCTCGTCTATGGCGGGAATGCACCTTCGGAAAGCGGTTATCATCACTCAGCGCATAATCACCTATTCGGTTGATGGCGACATTATAATTTTTCTCCTGCAAAATACTGTACAAATGACGCGCCAGTTGAAGATTGATATCCTTTTCAAGTAATGAGCCGTGAGAGGTGCCTCCATCTATTCCTCCATGCCCTACATCGATCAGCACATCGGTGCGGGGAAGCAGCGGGGAATTGGAGGAGGGAACGGGCGCCTCCGCGTTTGTTAAGGAGAACCATTGCAATAAGGCCAGAAGTGGCAGCAAATATAAAGGCATTGGTTTCTAAGTCTCCTTTCGGGGATAAGCTATGGCTTATTTGGATTTTGATTAATCTTAGTTTTAGGCACCCCCGCCCATTTCATTCTTCGAACAAAAAACTTTGCCCTCAGAAAGGACTATGACGAACTCTGAACGGCAATACTATGAGCATAATCGAAATGTTCGAAAGGACGGAGGTAACCTATGAGTTTAAGTTGGATACTGATGCTGATCCAATTATTTTTTGCGGTCATTATAGGATTGTATTTCTGGAATTTGCTGAGGAACCAGCAGAGCAACCGAACCGCAGTGGACCGGGAATCGAAGAAGGAAGTGGAGAAGCTTAGAAAAATGAGGACGATTTCCTTGTCCAAGCCATTGGCCGAAAAGACGAGACCGTCCAAAATGGACGACATTGTCGGACAGAAGGATGGGCTCAAAGCATTAAAGGCGGCCTTATGCGGTCCTAACCCTCAGCATGTCATCATTTATGGACCGCCTGGGGTAGGGAAAACGGCGGCTGCGAGAGTCGTTCTTGAGGAAGCCAAAGCTAACCCCTATTCCCCTTTCAGGCAGGATGCCAAGTTTACGGAAATCGACGCGACTACCGCCCGTTTTGACGAACGGGGCATCGCCGACCCGCTGATCGGTTCTGTACATGATCCGATCTATCAAGGGGCGGGTGCGATGGGAGTGGCGGGAATTCCCCAGCCCAAGCCCGGAGCAGTCACCAAAGCCCACGGGGGGATTCTCTTCATTGATGAAATCGGGGAACTGCATCCGATTCAAATGAATAAACTGTTAAAGGTACTGGAAGACCGCAAAGTATTTTTGGAAAGCGCCTATTACAATTCGGAGGATTCGAATATTCCGAGTTATATCCATGATATTTTTCAGAACGGGCTGCCGGCGGACTTTCGTTTGGTGGGGGCTACGACCAGGACTCCGCAGGAAATCCCTCCTGCGATCCGCTCCCGCTGTATGGAAATCTTCTTCCGCCCGCTTATCCCGGACGAAATAGGGCAAATCGCGGTGAATGCGATCAGAAAAATAGGCTTGCCGGAAAACCACGAAGCGGTTGAAGTCGTTAAGCGCTATGCGACGAATGGACGTGAGGCCGTCAATATCATTCAGTTGGCGGCAGGACTGGCAATGACGGATAACAGGCATGAAATTACAGCGGCCGATGTGGAATGGGTAGTGAACAGCAGCCAAATTCCCCCGCGTCCGGACAAGAAGGTGTCCGAAGAAGCGAGAGTTGGCCTTGTTAACGGCTTGGCTGTCTACGGACCGAATTTGGGAGCGGTACTGGAAATTGAAGTATCGGCTATTCCGGCGGAGCCGGGGACGGGAAGCTTTAACATTACTGGGGTAGTAGACGAGGAAGAGATGGGAAACAGCTCCAAAACATTGCGGCGCAAAAGCATGGCGCGCGGTTCAGTAGAAAATGTGCTGACTGTGCTCAAGAGGCTCGGATTCCGCCCTCAGGATTATGATATGCATATCAATTTCCCGGGAGGAACGCCTATCGACGGACCTTCCGCGGGAGTATCCATGGCCACGGCGATTGTATCCGCCATGCTGCAAATACCGGTTGATCCCAAGCTGGCTATGACAGGGGAAGTCAGCATTCACGGCAGCGTCAAGCCGGTAGGAGGAGTGGTGGCCAAAGTCGAGGCTGCCTTTCAGGCCGGCGCTCATCGAGTGATCATACCGGCGGAGAATTGGCAGGATCTGTTTGCCAATCTGGAGGGTGTGAAGGTTATTCCCGTCCATACTATTGAGGAAACGCTGCAGTTAGCGATCGGAATAGACATGACGGCGGCCGAAGAGGGCAATTCCGCAGCCTCCAAAGATGTGCTGGTCGCCTCCCCGCTTCCTTATCTTCATGCCAATCCAGTAAATAGGCCGACTTAAACTGCAAGTCCGATAGAGCGGCAATGGCTGGCCTGTGCGTGCCGGCCGTTGCCGTGTCTTTTTGACGGCGGGCCTACCCGGAGGAGAAAAGTCGCTGAAATTGGTGTTTTGAAATAACTTTTGATAAAATGGATTGCACACAGCGAAAAAGACAGAGTTCATCGGAGGTGCTGTAGATGGGGAATAAATCAAAGGTACGTTCTATGCCTTTGCTCCCATTACGCGGACTGCTTGTCTATCCAAGCATGGTTCTGCATTTGGATGTCGGACGGGAGAAGTCCGTGAAAGCGTTGGATAAAGCCATGGTCGACGACAGTTTGATTCTCCTGTGTTCTCAATCGGAAGTGAACATTGAAGAGCCGGCCATGGAAGATATATATCGAATCGGCACCGTTTCTAAAGTCAGACAGATGCTGAAGCTTCCTAACGGCACGATCCGGGTATTGGTAGAAGGAATGGTCCGGGCAGAAATCATCGATTACGTATCCACATCCGAATATTATGAGGTGCAAATTAAGGAATTGCCGGAACAGCTTGTTCCGGATCCTGAAATTAATGCTTTGATGCGCACCTTGCTCAACCAATTTGAGCATTATATTCATCTGTCCAAGAAGGTGACGCCTGAAACCTTGGCGGCCGTCTCAGACATTGAGGAGCCGGGCAGACTGGCGGATGTGATCTGCAGTCATCTATCTCTCAAAATTAAAGATAAGCAAGAAATTTTGGAAACGATCGATGTCCGGGAGAGAATGGAGAAGCTTCTCGATATATTGAATAACGAGCGGGAAGTGCTCGAGCTGGAGCGCAAAATCAGCCAGCGCGTCAAGAAGCAGATGGAAAAAACTCAGAAGGAATATTACCTTCGCGAGCAAATGAAGGCGATCCAGAAGGAGCTTGGCGATAAGGAAGGACGCGCGGGTGAAGTAGAGGAGTTAAGGGCCCAATTGGCCGAGACGGAAATGCCGGATCAGGTCAAGGATAAAATCAGTAAAGAAATCGATCGTTTGGAGAAAATGCCCTCCACCTCAGCCGAGGGTGGGGTCATCCGCAACTATATCGATTGGCTTCTGGCATTGCCGTGGGCTAAACAGACGGAGGACGATCTCGATATAGAGAAAGCAGAACAAATCCTCAACGAGGATCATTTCGGGCTGGAGAAACCGAAGGAGCGCGTGCTGGAGTATCTGGCCGTGCAAAATTTGGTCAAGAAACTGAAGGGGCCGATTCTTTGTTTTGTCGGACCTCCCGGAGTCGGGAAGACATCCATTGCCCGTTCCATTGCCCGTTCTCTTGGCCGGGAATTCGTTCGTATCTCGCTTGGCGGCGTACGCGACGAAGCGGAAATCCGCGGGCACCGGCGCACCTATGTAGGAGCCATGCCGGGGAGGATCATCCAGGGGATGAAATCCGCCGGAACCAATAACCCGGTCTTCCTGTTAGACGAAATCGACAAGATGTCGATGGACTTTCGCGGGGATCCCGCCTCCGCTCTGCTGGAGGTGCTGGACCCGGAACAAAACAACACCTTTAGCGACCACTATATAGAGCTTCCTTTCGATTTAACTAACGTTATGTTCGTCACTACCGCTAATGCGGTGCATAATATTCCGAGGCCTCTACTGGACCGGATGGAAGTGCTTTACATTCCGGGCTATACCGAAATAGAGAAGCTGCAGATTGCGAAGCGCTATTTGCTGCCGAAGCAAGAACGGGAGCATGGTCTGGAGCCGGGGCAATTAACGGTCGAGGAAGAAGCGCTGCAGAGTGTTATCCGTTTATATACACGGGAATCCGGGGTCCGAAATATGGAGCAGCAATTGGCCAGCCTGTGCCGTAAATCGGCCAAGAGAATTGTTTCCAAAGAAGCGGAGAAGATAACGGTGACGGCGGAGAATCTGAAGGATTTCCTCGGGCCGCCTAAATTCCGCTTTGGGGTTGCAGAGGAGCAGGATCAGATTGGTGCGGCAACGGGCCTGGCTTGGACCGAGGTCGGCGGGGATACCCTCATGATAGAGGTCAGCGTCATGCCGGGGAAAGGAAAGCTGACACTGACCGGTAAACTTGGAGATGTTATGAAGGAATCCGCCCAGGCCGCTTTCAGCTACACTCGCTCACGCGCGGAAGAACTTCAGATTGCGCCTGATTTTCATGAGAAGAACGATATTCATATCCATGTTCCGGAAGGGGCGATCCCGAAGGACGGACCTTCAGCCGGAATTACTATAGCCACTTCCTTAATATCGGCGCTTACGAATATTCCTGTTTCCCGCCAGGTTGCGATGACCGGCGAGATTACACTGCGGGGCCGGGTGCTGCCCATCGGGGGGCTTAAAGAGAAGGCGCTGGCAGCCCACCGTGCCGGAATTACAACCGTCCTGATGCCTAAAGATAACGAGAAGGATATTCAGGAAATTCCCGAGAGTGTGCGGGAGGATCTGCGCTTTATTCCCGTTTCGCATATGGATCAGGTGCTGGATGAAGCATTGGTTCGGCCTGTGCTTGCAGGAAAGCAGGTGCAGCCTTAATGAAAGTCAAGCAAGCGGAATTTGTCATCAGTGCGGTCGGTCCCGCGCAATATCCCCAGGACGCTCTGCCGGAAATCGCTCTGGCAGGGCGATCCAACGTGGGTAAATCCTCTTTAATCAACCGGATGATCGACCGCAAGAATTTAGCCAGGACCAGCTCGAAGCCGGGCAAAACTCAAACCTTGAATTATTATAAAATTAATCAGGACTTATATTTTGTTGATTTGCCAGGCTATGGTTACGCCCAAGTGTCCAAATCCATGCGAGCCGTATGGGGGAAATTTATTGAACAGTACATTCTGGAGCGGGAGCATCTCAAGCTTCTGCTCCATCTGATCGACCTGCGCCATCCGCCCACTAAAGATGACCAGGCCATGTTTGAATGGCTCAAATATAACGAGCTGCCGGTATGCGTCGTGACTACGAAGGCGGATAAGGTTCCTAAGGGGAAATGGCAGAAGCATGTGAAAATCATCAGGGAAGCTCTTCGTATGGACAAGACGGACGAACTTGTTTTGTTCTCTTCGGAAACCGGGCAGGGCAAAGACGAGCTATGGTCTATCATTAAACAGTATGGAGAAATACCAGGCCCGGAAAGCGCCGGAGAGTAGGTTCTTATATTTCATCGAGAAACGTCTTTGGATACGGACTGCGAAGGCCGTTACTTCTTGTAACTTCAAACTCCAAGGCTCTAACAAAAATTTATGGAATTATTTATTGGATGCCGTTCGATAAGCGAGAATAAGCGAAGAACAGGGAAGGATTACTGAATTCCCTGTTTTTCTTTTTGAATTAGAGCGGTTTTTTAAGAAAAATGGCCCTATGACTAAAAAATTAGGGAGGAATAAGTGAGTTTGATGTAGTATACTAATAATGTACGATGTGCAAGGAATATCATCCAAGTCGTCAATCCATTCATGGCGACAGCTTGCAAGGCCAAGCGGAACAAGTTCATCCAGGAACGGTGTTCCGATGTGGTAAACTAAAGAATCGAGGGGTTTTTATGGCTCATAGGTTAGCGACTGAATACGTCAAGACCTGCCTGAAATTATCAGAAGCCGAAATGACCGATTTCATCCGATTGTTCCAGGAACATAAGGCCACACTTCACGTTATGGTTCTGGATAATGGAAGCCAGAACGTGGTGCTTCATGACGATGCGTCGGGGGAAGAAGTCATCCTCACCTTTGAACGCGATGCGAATGGCTTCATTTGCCGCGGTTCCTGTAAGCTGACAAGTCCGAATTTAGCCAACCTGATGCGAAGAGCGGTCTCCCGGTTCAAAGGGGACGCTATCGTCAACAGATATTATTCCAGCTTTACTATGGTTTATCATTATCATCAAGGGAATGTCGTTAAGATTATCGAAGTCAAAGGATCTAAACACAAGCTTGTCTATGAGTACAAAGATACATTGGGTCAGTTGGAACGGCTGTTCCAGAACAAGGAGCCGGAGAAGGAAATTGCCAGCCTCTACGCTCAGATTAATCAGCTGCTGGATTTGCGCAACGCGACCCCGGAGCGTGAAATCCGCGAGCATATCGACCGTAAGCTGAGCCGGATGACCCATCGTCTGTTTGTACTAGAGGCATGATTCCATGACAGATTAACATAGCATTATATGCATGGGGCCTGGGTAGCGTCAAGAAGTTTGTGTAAGCTGGTAGGGTTATCCATCGGGACGATGGATAAGAAATATT